>DALYFH010000016.1:17845-23380 GCA_031972135.1 Candidatus Woesebacteria bacterium | reverse complement strand
TGCTACCAAGATCCGCGAAGCCAAAAAAGCTTAAATACTACTTTCATACAATGCCAACTAAAGAGAATATCAGAAAGGACCTTATTTCCTGTGGCATGCCTGATGATAACAAGGAATACTTTTTACAACTGCTTGATCGTCATGTTCCAGTTGTAATTTCGCAGAACGCAGACTTCGGAGACATCGCTAATTCCGGATTAGCTCATAACTATAGCTACCCTCAGTCTCTAATGATTTTAAGGTACTTGCTAGAAAAAGTTAGGAATCCTCGGGACAAGACTGGCCACAACTTGATTCAATATGGGTGTCAAAGAGAACAGTTATCCTGTTTGATTGGTAAGTATAAAGAAGAAGAGAGCAAACAATCATCTTCCGCTTAAGCCGTTTATTTGCTAAAATAACCAGCGTGGGGCCTATAGCTCAGCCTGGTTAGAGCACCTGCCTTTTAAGCAGGGTGTCCTGGGTCCGAATCCCAGTGGGCCCACAAATTAGTTTCAAGTACAAAGTACTTATAAAGGGCCCCATCGTCTAGCCCGGTCTAGGACGACAGGTTTTCATCCTGTTAACCCCGGTTCAAATCCGGGTGGGGTCACAAGTAGATCATAATATATCAATGGCTAAATAGTTATTGCGCATTAACTATGTAGCTGATATCATAAATACCCGTATGGCATCACTACATATTTCAATCAATGCGGAACCAGTTACCTCTCTCCTCGGCATCCCTATTACCAACTCTCTCGCTTCTTCATGGGTCATCACCGCTCTACTCTTAATCTTTGTTTATCTAGGTACCAAAAACTTTGTACTCAAAGGCAAACTAACCCGGCTCCAGATGTTCTTTGAAGTCATGATCGAAGGTCTGTACGGCATAGTCGAGTCAATTGCTGGTACCACAAAAGCACGCTTATTTTTCCCACTAGTCATGAGCTTCTTTATCTTTATCGTCCCTAGCAACTGGTCCGGTCTCCTACCAGGTGCAGGTAGTATCGGTTTTGATGGCATAATTCATGGTAAAGAAGTCTTTATACCTATTCTTCGTGCACCTACCGCTGACCTCAATACGACCATTGCCCTAGCTCTGATAGCCATGTTTATGGTTCAGTACTACGGATTTAAGTTCCTCGGTCTCGGCTACCTCAAGAAATTCTTTAACTTTAGCAACCCAATCAATGCTTTTGTCGGTATCCTCGAGCTCATCTCAGATCTCTCAAAAGTCCTCTCCTTTGCCTTCCGTCTCTTTGGGAACATCTTTGCCGGCGAGGTCTTGATTGCTGTTATGGCCTTCTTGGTCCCAATCGGCGCTCCCATTCCTTTCTACGCTCTCGAGATCTTTGTCGGCCTTATCCAGGGTCTAGTCTTCCTCATGCTTGCTACAGTGTTTATGAACATGGCCACTCTAGGCCACGGAGACGAACACTAATATATATAGTCAGATTGTTAATAACTAGGTACTAAGTACTAGGTACTCGGTACTAAATATAAGGAGTCAATATGTCAGATGTCGCAACAGCAGTACAAGCAGCCGAGCAGGTAGCAACAACCGTTGCCGCAGCAGTTCCAGCTATGGATCTTAATGGTCTAGCCGTTGGTCTTACCATGGGTCTCGGTGCACTAGGTCCAGGTATCGGAATCGGTTTGGTAGGTCTAGGTGCTATGCAAGCAATCGGTCGTAACCCCGATGCAGCTAGCAAAATCCAGACTAACATGATCCTCGGTTTCGCTTTTGCCGAAGCCCTAGGTATTTACGCACTCGTTATTGCCCTTATTCTTAAGTTTGTTTAAGGAGCAAAAATAATATGGAAATAAATATATATCAAATCCTCTTTCAGATCCTTAACTTTGGGGTAGTAATGTACCTCCTCAATAAGGTTCTCTATAAGCCTGTCATCAAAATGCTCGATGATCGTGCCAAAAAGATTAACGAAGGCATGAGCCAAGCCGAGAAAAATCTCAAAGAAGGCCAAGAAATCGAAAAAACCAAAAAAGCCGAAGTTAGCAAAGCACGTAAAGAAGCAGCAGCCATCATAACTGCCGCCGAAGCCGATGCCAGGCGTAAGGCCGATGAAATTATCAAAAAAGCTCATGATAAAGCCAAAGAAGAGGTTGCTAATATGACCAAAGCAGCCGAAAAAGAAATCGAGAATGCAAAAGCCAAGCTTCAAAAAGAAGCAGCTACCATCGCCGCGGCTATGGCCAAAAAAGCACTCGAAGGCGCACTCAGTGCTAAAGAAGTAGAGGCAGTAACAGCCAAAATGCTAAAGAATTAAAAAAATATGAACTATACAATTACAAGTGCTACAAAACTAAGTAGTAGTAATTTAAAGCAAGCGCAGGATATAGCTAGCACCAAGCTAGGCGCTAGTGGTACTCCCAAACTAGAGATCGATCCGAGCATTATTGCTGGGGTTCGCATCCTTTATGGGAGTTCCTTACTAGATCTCTCACTCTCTGCTCGCATAGATAGTATCAAAAGCTCAATTAGCTAAAGGAATAGGTAATATGGCAGATGCATCACTACTTTCAAAAATTAACTCATGGAGTGAATCTGTCAAGCCAGTTAGTATTGGCACTATCCAAAAGATTGGTGACGGTGTGGCACATCTATCAGGTCTAAACGACGTCATGATGAGCGAGCTCATCGAGTTCCCTGGTGGTACCTTTGGTCTCGCCCTCTCTCTCCATACTGAGAGTGTTGGTGTAGTCTTGCTCGGTGAATACACTCATCTCAAAGAGGGAATGACTGCTACAGCTACAGGCAAAATCCTCTCTATCCCAGTCGGCCCCAATTTCCTAGGTCGCGTTGTAAACCCGCTCGGTGTCGCCCTAGATGGCCAAGCAGATCCAGAGGGAGCAGCGATTTATCCAATCGAAAATATTGCTCCAGGCGTTATTACCAGACAACACGTCTCTCAGCCACTCCAGACTGGTATTATCGCAATCGATGCCATGATCCCTGTTGGTCGTGGACAGCGTGAGCTAATCATCGGAGACCGTGGTGTCGGTAAGAGTAGTATCGCACTAACCACCATCATCAACCAAGCCAACGAAAATGTTAAATGTATCTACGTCACGATCGGCCAAAAACGCAGTTTTGTCGCGCAGCTAGTCAATACCCTCGAGCAGTTTGGCGCTATGAAATACACAACTGTCGTGGCTGCTACCGCCAGTGATCCTGCATCTATGCAGTACCTAGCCCCTTATGCGGGTGCGAGCCTAGGTGAGTACTATGCCAAAAATGGTCAGGACGCTCTCATCATCTACGATGATCTCAGTAAACATGCTTGGGCTTATCGTGAGATCTCACTCCTCCTAAGACGTCCTAGTGGTCGCGAAGCCTATCCCGGTGACGTCTTCTATCTCCATTCTCGTTTGCTTGAGCGCGCTTGCCGCTTAAACAAAGAATACGGAGGAGGTAGCTTGACCGCTCTCCCGATTATCGAGACCCAAGCAGGTGACGTCTCTGCTTACATCCCAACCAACGTCATCAGTATTACCGATGGTCAGATCTATCTAGAAACTGACATGTTTAACTCAGGCTTTAAGCCCGCCGTGAACGTCGGTCTCTCGGTCTCACGTGTCGGTGGTGACGCACAGGTCAAAGCCATGAAAAAGGTCGCCGGTCGACTGCGTCTAGACCTAGCTCAGTATCGTGCGCTCGCAGCCTTCTCTCAGTTTGCCTCAGATCTTGATGCCAAAACCAAAGCTCAGCTAGACAAAGGTTCTCGCGTCTCTGAGATCCTCAAACAAGGTTGGGATGAACCACTTCCAGTCGAACAGCAGGTTATGCTCATCTGGGCAGTTACAGAAGGGTATTCAGACAAAATCGAACTCAAGAATATGCTCGAATGGAAAGCTAGTCTCCTCAGCTACCTAACTACCAACAAAGAAGGTATAGAAGTAGCAGCCAAATTAAGAAAAGAAGCCGCTTTAAGTGACGAACTCTTAGTCGAGATGAAGAAGGTAGTGAAGAATGTAAATCTCTCCTGTGCTCATCTTTTTGTGAGCGAAAGTGAGTAATAATGGCGAGCCTTATTGGTATAAGACGACGCATCAAATCAGCTAAGAACATTGCTCAGATCACCAAGGCCATGGAGATGGTTTCGGCGAGCAAAATGAAAAAAGCTCAGGATGCAGCGCTCGCTACTCGTCCCTTTACTCTCAAGCTCAAAGAAATGATGGACAAAGTTGGCGGGGGACTAAAGGGGAGCACTCATCCACTCACCCAGAACTCCACTAACCCAGACATCCTAGTAATTCTTATCTCCACCAACAAAGGTCTCTGTGGTGCCCTAAATGTAAATCTCTACCGCTCACTCCTCGACTTTTCGTCTCGTCACGCTAGCTCCAAAATCATGATCGCAACCGTTGGCAAAAAAGCAAAGTACATTACCCCTAGTGGCAATACTGAGCTTCAGGCCAAGTTTAACAACCTCGGTGAAATCGTAACCTTTGCAGAGACCAGGAGTGTCAGCGCCTACGCGATGGAGCAGTATAGTCAGGGCAAAGTAGGCAAAGTCTATTTGGCCTATCCACGCTTTATTAGTACCCTCCAGAACGACATTACCTTTACCAAAATTCTCCCCTTTGCAGTCGAGAGTGATGCACTCCCAAATAACTATACAATCGAGCCTAGTAGTACCGAGCTACTTAATACTCTCCTGCCTTATCAGATAGAGATGTCAGTCTATCAGACTATACTCGAAGCTAGGGCTACCGAGCACAGTGCCCGGATGGTCGCCATGAAGAGTGCATCCGACAACGCCAAAGAGCTAATAGGCAACCTAACTCTCGATTATAATCAAGCTAGACAAAGTGCCGTCACTAGTGAGCTACTAGACGTCACCACCGCACGCATGGCGATCGAATAAATATACAAACATGTAAGGGTAAGCCCCTGTGCTTACCCCACATCAAAAAAAGGAGAATTATGAAAAAAACAAATAATCAAGGCATTATCACTCAGATTGTCTCAGTTGTTATCGACGTCCAGTTTGAGGGAGTCCAGCCTAATCTCTACGACGCCCTCAAAGTCAAAAGAGATGACGGTAGTGTAGTGACACTCGAGGTCGAGCAGATCCTCGGTGGCGGTATCGTCCGCACTATCGCCATGAGTAGTACAGATGGCCTAAAACGCGGCATGAGTGTCGAGGGGACCGGTGCACCTATTACCATTCCTGTCGGCAACGAGACTCTCGGTCGTATCTTTAACGTCCTCGGCGAACCAATCGATAACCAAGGTGAGGTCAAAGCCAAATTATCAGCTCCAATTCATCGCTCTGCTCCAACTTTTGCAGAGCAGAGTAACACTGCTAGTATCTTAGAGACAGGCATCAAGGTAGTCGACCTTATCGCCCCATTTGCGCGCGGTGGAAAAGTAGCTGCTTTTGGTGGAGCCGGAACCGGCAAGACCGTTATCATGCAGGAGTTAATAAGAAACATTGCCGAAGAGCACTCAGGTCACTCAGTATTTGCTGGTGTAGGTGAGCGCACTCGTGAGGGCAACGACCTCTATCACGAAATGAAAGATAGTGG
>DALYFH010000016.1:443-17835 GCA_031972135.1 Candidatus Woesebacteria bacterium | reverse complement strand
AACAAACAACAGCAGCTGGAAAAAAGATGCCTATTCACCGACGTGCACCAGAGTTTACAGAACAGGCGACTAGTGTTGAAATTCTCGAAACGGGTATCAAAGTTATCGACCTGATCTGTCCTATTATGAAAGGTGGTAAGGTAGGTCTCTTCGGAGGTGCTGGTGTAGGAAAGACAGTTGTGGTGCAAGAACTTATTCACAACATCGCATCAGAACACGGAGGCTACTCAGTGTTTGCAGGTGTAGGTGAACGTACACGTGAAGGTAACGACCTCTATCACGAAATGAAAGACGGTGGTGTTATCGACAAACTAGCCATGGTGTTTGGACAAATGAATGAACCGCCAGGTGCTCGTCTCCGTGTTGCGCTTACTGGGCTTACTATGGCGGAACATTTCCGTGATGAAGCTGGTAAGGACGTGCTCCTCTTTATCGATAACATCTTCCGTTTTAGTCAGGCAGGTGGTGAGGTATCCGCTCTCCTCGGTCGTATCCCGAGCGCTGTCGGTTACCAACCAAACCTAGCTACCGAAATGGCAGCGTTGCAGGAACGTATTACCTCAACCAAAAAGGGTAGTATCACTAGTTTTCAGGCAGTCTATGTGCCAGCAGATGACTATACAGACCCAGCTCCAGCCACGACCTTTGCTCATCTAGACAGTACCATCGCTCTAGACCGCGCACTAGTTGAGCAGGCACTCTACCCGGCAGTCGACCCACTTGTCAGTAACAGTAAGATGTTAACGCCAGACATCGTCGGCGAAGATCACTACCGTGTCGCCCGTGCCGTCCAAAAAGTCTTACAGCGCTACAAAGATCTCCAAGATATTATCGCGATCCTAGGTATCGACGAGCTCTCAGACGATGACAAATTAGTTGTCTCTAGAGCGCGCAAGATCCAGCGCTTCCTCACCCAGCCATTCTATGTGGGCGAGCAGTTTACTGGTATCCCTGGCCGCTACGTAAAGGTTAGCGAAACCATTCGCGGCTTTGATATGATCCTCTCAGGTAGCCTAGATCACGTTTCTGAGCAAGACTTCTACATGAAGGGAACAATCGACGAAGTACTAGAGGCACACGACAAAGACAAATAATGACTAATAACATAAAGCTCGACATCGTAACACAAGAGAAGCGTCTTTTAACAGTCGAGGTTAGTAGTGTCACAGCTCAGACTGCCGAAGGGGAGATTACCATTCTCCCTAACCACGTTCCACTCTTAACTAGATTAACTGAGGGGCTCTTGCGTTACAAAGACAGTAGTGGGAGCGAAGAGACGGTAGTTATCTTTGGTGGCTTTCTCGAAGTAGATAGTCTAGGTAACTTAAATATCTTAGCTGACAGTGCTGTACGGGCAGGCGACCTAGACGAAGCCAAGATCAAAGCAGCAGAGGCCGAAGCCAAAGCAACCCTAGCCGACAAAACCAGAGAGCTAGAGTTTGCCGAAGCCGAGAGCTCGCTACGTCGTGCCTATCTAGAGCTCAAGGCTCTTAATAAAGGCAGCAAGCCTCGCCATAGTCAAAATTAAAAGAATAGACCAATTATGAATCCAGAAAAAAAGCCAGTCCTAATACATTATCTAACAGCACTAGTTGCAGGTATAGGAATGTACTTAACATTTCAAAACGAAAATATACCTGACTTAAACAGAAACATAATTGTAGGCCTGATGGGGGTAGCTTTACTCGGAAATATAGTGGCTGGTTCAATGAGATGGGGACAAAATATCTCCAATCAAAACAAAAAAAACTAAGATTTGCCTTTCATTCGGTTTGGACGTAGTATTAAATCATGGCTACAATCCTTGGCATTGATCCAGGCACACACCGTCTCGGCTGGGGAGTCATTAGCGGTAGTTCTTCCAAGCAAAAATATCTTGCCAGTGGCTGTATCGAAAATGCTCCAGGTGCAACTCCAGATATATATTTACCCTACATATATGATGAGTTAAGTGAAATCATAAAAAAATATCTGCCAGATATACTGGGTATCGAGTCTCTGCTCTTTCAAAAAAATGTAAGTACCGCAATCACTGTGGCCGAAGCACGCGGGGTGATTAGACTAATAGCAGCACAAAATAAAATTAAAGTCCTCGAACTAGCCCCCAATACTATCAAGCTCGCAGTCGCCGGTAGTGGTAGTGCAGGTAAAGATGAAGTTACTCGTATGGTAGGATTACTACTGGGAGTAGTTGCAGTTGGCAAACGTGACGACGAGCTGGATGCGCTAGCTGTGGCGATATCAACAATAGTTTTAAATAAATAACATTATGATTGCTTATCTCAAAGGAAACATTCATTCTCATACTA
The DNA here is from genome assembly GCA_031972135.1 of Candidatus Woesebacteria bacterium. Lineage (GTDB taxonomy): Bacteria > Patescibacteriota > Microgenomatia > UBA1400 > UBA12108 > GWF. The sequence goes on along the minus strand of DALYFH010000016.1, from coordinate 15,526 downwards.
GTAGCGGAGCGATTGTCTTGGTCGCTGGTATCGGTTATGACTGTATAGGTGGCTGGTTACTCTCCAAAAAAACTGGAGAAGACGTAGAGTTATATTGCTATCACTACCTCGAAAATCAAAGCATCCCTCGGTTGCTTACAGTACCCTCCCTCGAAGCACGCTCTCTTGTTATCTCACTACTCGATGTATCAGGAGTAGGACCCAAGATGGCAGGCCGTATCCTAGATCACCTCACACCAAAAGACCTAGTAACTGCTATTACTGCAGGCAACTTAGATACTCTCGGCAAAGTAAAAGGACTAGGCAAAAAAACAGCCCAAAAAATAATACTCGAACTGGGCAAAACTCTCGTCCTCGAAAGTACCACTAGCTCGCCTTATAGCGAAGCCCTTCTCTCGCTCGGCTTTACCCGCAGTGAGATCGAGAATGCTCTAAATAACACCGACATTAAGGGCCTGTCCGAATCACAGGCACTATCCGCGATTATGCGTGCCTTAGGAGGTCATCATGGAGCCAAATGATCGCCTAATCACTGGAGCCATTCTAGATAATAGTGAGCCCGGCTTTGACGAGTCACTCCGTCCTCAGACACTCGAGCAGTTTGTAGGCCAGCCTCGTCTAAAAAAATCACTCGACATCGCTCTACGGGCTGCCAAGAGTCGCAGTCACAGCGTCGATCACACACTTCTTTACGGGCCTCCTGGTTTAGGCAAAACAACCTTAAGCCACATCATTGCACTCGTCCAGGGCGGGAGCATCCACGTAACAGCCGGTCCAGCGCTATCTCGCGTAGGTGACGTCGCATCCCTATTAACCAATCTCGAAACCAATGATGTACTCTTTATCGATGAGATCCATCGGTTGCCTAGTAGCGTCGAAGAGACACTGTATAGCGCCATGGAGGACGGCAGACTAGATATAGTGCTCGGCAAAGGTCCAGCAGCTAGGAGCGTGAGTTTGGAGCTAAAGCCTTTTACTCTAATCGGTGCAACCACCAAGCTAGGGGCACTCAGCTCTCCGCTACGTTCTCGTTTTGGAATCATCGGCAAGCTAGAGTACTACCAGGAGAGTGATCTCGCTCATGTAATCAAAAGGAGCGCGAGTATTTTAAATATAGAGCTCAAAGAAGATGCCGTTCACGAGCTAGCGATTAGGAGTCGCGGTACCCCGCGTATCGCTAACAGGCTGCTTAGACGTGTGAGAGACATGGGCCACATCAAGAACGTCAAAGCTATTACAAAAGCGATCGTCCTCGAAACTACCGAATTACTAGAGATCGACCATCTCGGACTAGACGCCGGGGATAGGGATCTACTTAAAACTATTATTACCCACCACCATGGTGGTCCGGTCGGTTTATCTACTCTCTCATCCGCTCTCTCCGAAGATGATACTACCATCGAAGATGTCTATGAGCCTTACTTGATGCAGATCGGTTTGCTCTCACGTACCAAAGCAGGTCGGATAGTAACTGATGCTGCCTACTCTCACCTCGGTATAAAGAAACCATGAAATTAATTCTCGCTTCACTATTAACTATTTGCTATTTACTATTCGCTGTTCCAATCCTCGCGCTCTACGATCCTGCCTCAGTCACCAACAATAAAATGGGTGTCCATATCCTGCATCCAAGCGAGATTGAGGCTGCAGCAAAACTAGTAAACAGCAGTGGGGGAGACTGGGGTTATGTAACCGTACCTATCCAGCCAGTAGACCGTGATCTCATAAAATGGCAGGATTTTATGAAGAAATGTAAGGACCTACATTTAATCCCGTTAATCCGTATCACTACTATCCCAAACGGTGGAACTTGGGATAGTGCGGTCGCCTCAGACTTAGTTGATTTTGCTAACTTTTTAAATGAGTTAGAGTGGCCAACCGAGAACCGCTACATTATTCTCTTTAACGAAGTCAATCAGAGTAGGGAATGGGGGAATGTTGTGGACCCACGCAAATACACCGATATCGTCAAGAATGCACGCACCATTTTTAAAGAAAGGTCAGAGCATTTTTTCCTGCTTGGACCAGCACTCGATGATGCGCTCCCCGATAGCACTACCTCTATGTCAGCCAAGAGGTATCTGAGCGCCATGTACGCACATGATAGCTCAGTCTGGTCATACTTTGATGGATTTGCAACTCATAGTTATAGTAACCCAGGTTTTGCTCAGCCGCCCCGCAAGAATACTTTTCCAGGAATCACTTCGTATAGTTATCTCTTTACTCAGTACAAGCTCGCAGATAAACCTGTCTTTATCACAGAAACAGGCTGGGATCAGACCAAGGTTAGTGAGTCTAAGCTCAGAGAGTACTGGAACACTGCCTGGGGTATCTGGGGCAGCGATCAACGAGTCGTTGCTATTACTCCGTTTGTGTTAGATGGGGGAGCAGCATTTCCTATACACTCCCTCACCACGAGTGATGGCAATCTAAGCGTTAGTGGTCAAGCTATCAAAGAAATCATAAAAATTAAAGGCGAACCCAAACCAGCATCCGCCGAATCAAAAGAGGAAGAATCAAAAGATAGCTCACACCTCTCCGGCGATCTGGCTCACTCTTACAAAACAGTACGAGCGCTCCATAAACTAGAAAATATCTTCCGAGTTATTCTGGGCCTCCCAGTCAAGTCACTCATCACTCTCGGGAGTCATGAACTAGTAGTTGAGCTAGCTCAAACTCCAACTCATTGGGAAAAAGGTCTTAGTGGTAGGACAAGTCTACAGGGGATCGATGGGATGCTCTTCCTATTCCCACATTATCACGTCCCACTATTTTGGATGAAAGATACCCATATCCCCCTAGATATGGTTTGGATCAAAGATAACCAGGTAGTCGAAATAACACCTGACGCACAACCTGATAGTAGCGCCAGTCCTCCCACCTATTCACCCTCTCAGGTAGTCGATGCAGTACTCGAAGTACCAGCAGGCTGGAGTAAGGCCAACAATCTCCAGATTGGTGATCAATTAACTTTATAACTAATTAACTAGGTACTTATGTCTATCTATCTCTTCCACGGTGACGATAACAAAACCTCGCGTGACAATCTCTTTGAGATCAAAAAGAAGCACCAAGACATCCGTGAAATAAACGGGGATAAAATCTCACCAAAAGATCTAGAAAACACTCTCGGGACCGAGAGTCTCTTTGGTAGCGAAACGATTCTAATCGAGAATCTCTTCTCACGCCTCAGATCCAAAGATAAAGAAGCTTGTATCGAATCACTCAAAAATTACCAGGGTGCTCGCGATATCCTGATTTGGGAAAAGAAAGCCTTAACCAAAGTAACGACAGCCAAGCTACCTAAGGAATGGGTTATCAAAGAAAGTAAGCCACCTGCTCTACTATTTAACTTTTTGGATTCGATCACACCCAACAACCATGCGCAGGCTAGATCGCTACTCGTAAGTCTTCGCAAAAGTAGTGAAGATGGCTTTACCTTTATCATGCTCTCTCGTCATATTTCATCTCTTATACAAGCAAAGACTGCAACAACACTTAAACTCCCTCCCTGGCAGATCGGAAAACTAAAATCTCAAGCTAGTAGTTGGGAGATAGCTGATTTGGTTCACTTTTATGACGAGCTATACAATATCGACAACAAAATCAAGACAGGTAATACCAAATTAGACCTATCAAGTCAACTTGACATCTTATTACTTCAGGTCTTAGGATAAAAGCCTTAGTACAGGAGGATACATACATGGATGTCTCTAATCTCATCATCAGAGCTAAAGAAGGCTTCGTTGCTATCAAAGTTGGCGACTCATACAAAGATGCGGCTTTAGCCAATCTCGAAAAATGGTTATCAAATCCGGAGTTTGAGCACTACCAACCACAGATAGAGCACATGATCCAGTCCAACCACTGGGACTATTTACTAGATTGTTTTTATCAAGTAATACCTTTTGGCACTGGAGGTCGTCGAGGCGAGGTAGGTATCGGACCTAATCGGATAAACCCATGGACAATTCAGGCTTCAGCACAAGGACATTCACAGTACTTAATCAAACAGTACGGTGATGAGGCAAAGAAGCGAGGCATAGTCTTAGCATATGATGTTAGACAATTTTTCAGCAATAAATACTTTAATGATAATCTCGAGAATCCTGTTCGCAACTTGAACTGCAAAGATTTAGCACTAGCAGCCGCTTCTGTATATACAGCTAACGGGATTAAAGTGTTCTTATTCGATGACTTCAGAACAACTCCTGAATTGTCATTTGCGATTCGCTATCTAAAAGCAGTATCAGGCGATATGTTTAGCGCCTCTCACAACCCACCAGAACACAATGGTAAAAAAATATACGACGAATACGGTGGTCAGTTAATAGCACCTTTTGATGAACAACTAGTCGATGAAGTAACACAAAATGTCTCAAAAATTCTTACAACGACACTAGAGATTGCAACAAAATCAGGACTACTAGAAGAAATTGGTCAAGATGTAGATAACGCCTACATCAAAGCCTGCACAGAATTATCTTTATCTGATAAAAGAAACGTCTCAATTGCATATACACCTCTACATGGCTGCGGATCGACATCAGTACTCAAAGTATTAAATGCTCTTGGCTTTACTGTCTCAGTCGACCCTAAAACTGCCAATCCGAGTGGAAAGTTTGAAAATATTACTTTTAATATCCCAAATCCAGAAGTCATACAATCGTTTGAAACTCCGCTAGAACATGCGAGAGATATTAATGCCGATATTATACTTAACAGTGATCCCGATGCAGATCGTATTGGAATCATGATTAATCACAACAACAAGTATGAATTTCTTAATGGTAATGAGATCGGCATAGTTCTTACCCAATATGTCATAGATAAAAAGAAAGACAAATTAGCCGGACAAGGTGTGATAGTAAAAACTCAAGTAACTTCTGGATTAATAGCAAAAATCGCCGAGCAAAATAATATCAAATGTATCGGCGATTTACTTGTAGGTTTTAAGTTTATCGGTGAAGTGATGAATCAATTAGAAAAAGAAGGAAAAATTGATAATTTTCTATTCGGAGCAGAAGAATCACATGGATTTCTTGCAGGGAACTATGTAAGAGACAAAGATGCAGTTTTGCCAGCAATCTGGCTCAGCGAGCTTGCAGCAGAATTAAAAGATCAAAAACTAACCGTTATCGATTACCTTAGAGGTATATATAGTAAATATGGTTACTTCCGTAACTACTTGACCGAGATAAGACTACCTGGCGCCGAAGGAATGTCTCAAATCAAAATAATTCAAGACACGCTTAAAACTAATCCGCCACAGCAAGTAGGGAGATTTGAACTTGATCATGTCGAAGACTGGATGGACCGCAAGCCAATACTCTCTGATACAGATAAAGCAGCTAAGAGTGGGATGGTTTTCTATTTCAAGCCAGTTGAGGGGACATCTTCCATGAGAGTCACTGTGCGACCTTCAGGTACAGAACCAAAAAGTAAAATGTATTTTGAAATTGGTAGCATACCATTTGATGAATCTAAGTATGAAGATATCAAAAATGGCATCGAATCCATCAAAACTGAGTTTGAGCGTGCGTTTATGAAAACTTGTTATAAAACCTTAAACATCGAATTCCCTGATCGTGGATTTTTGCTGTTCTGGCAGCTACCTCTTCAAATAAAACTGAAATACTTTGAAATCGAGCCACGCATTATCGAATTAAAAAATGAATCAGATAAAAAAATCAGGGGAATAAAATTAAATGAATTACTCAACTTTTTGGGCTCGGATCCAATTAAAAAAGTAGACGATGCTTTTAAAGCTGCCTATCATGTAGGAGTAGAAGAATATCTACAGCTATGAATATAGATTATGTAGAAGTTATAAATACAGTGAGAAAAGTTGGCGATTATCTAGCTAGTAATTTTGGCAAAGAAATAGCTCAAAGCCACAAAGCAGATACACATTACGACACTATTTTTGATAAAAAAGCTTCCGATATATATAAGATTGAGTTATCAAAGCGTTATCCAAAAGTACAATTTTATTCTGAAGAAGAGATGTTTCAGATTGACCCAGACAAACCGTATTGGATGATTGATCCTATCGAAGGCACAACAAATTTTGCGCGAAATATTCCTTTTTTTGCTACTCAGATTGCATATGTAGAAAATAATAAGGTGCTATTTGCAGTGGTTTACCTACCTATTTTGCAAGAGCTATATACTGCAACTCGAGGTCAGGGTGCATATTGCAATGGTCTTAAAATTTCTGTAAGAAGTGTGGCTAACCTCAATCATGCAGTAGTCAATGTAGGTAAAGGAACCGGAGTAGATAACTTAACATGGTGGGGGAATACTATGTCGCACCTCGCACCTCATACCCGTACTATTAGACTATATGGCTCAACAGGTATAGATATATGCTATGTCGCCTCAGGCAAATTAGATTTGCACATCAATCACGGATCTCATAATTATGATTATGCTCCTGGGTCCCTAATCGCAGAAGAAGCTGGAGCATCAGTTACTAATTTTAGTGGGAAAAATTGGCAGTTAACCGACTCAGATATAGTTATTGGTAACTCAAAACTTGTGAAGACGATATTACCCTATGTTAACCTTTAATCACCAAGTAAAGCTCATCCTTGCCGATGTCGACGAAACAATTGCAGACGTATACACTGATGCGACCCCATCGATGATCAATGAATTATCCAAGCTACTTAAGTCAGGGAAGGTTCTCGCTCTGATAACTGGAGCTGGGCTAGGAAGTGTCAAAGACCGAATTACCGACCATATTGACCCATCACTTCGGCACAAAATCATCATAGCCCATTGTAGCGGCGCTGAGATAGTCGGCTTTGATAAAAATGGTGAATTACTACTACCTTACTATAGTGTTTATGCATCTAAAATGAATAGTGAACAACAAATGACTTGGCGCAGTATCGCAAATCAAGTAATCGAACAATATCAGCTCAAAACTGTAAATCCGCAAAAAGTATCCGATTTTAATAAGCAGTACGGAAATGATCCCTTAATCGTTATGCTTGCTGACCGAGGTCCACAAATTACACTTGAGTTTGTAAACGGCTATAACTTGAGCTCAGAATCTTACCTGTCACTAAGTCATCTATTTCCAGGGCTTAAACCAACAAGATATGGTGAATATGACCTTCGCGAGTTAGTAGCAGAAACCTTTAATCAGCTCCTAAGCAATGCGAACCTTCCCGTATCAGCCCACTTAGGAGGGGTTTTTGCTCTAGATCTAATTTTAGATGGAGTATCAAAAACTGACGCACTAAATTACCTTTTTAACAATACTACGCTACTTCGCGATTACTCTTTGCCAACTGACATTGCTAGCCATCCTGAGTCCTTAGAAATATGGGGAGACAAATTTGGCAAAAGCGGAGGTAGTGATCGGAAAATGTGCATGGCAGTCCATCCTAAAACCCGAGCAATAGATTTTAGAGTCGAAAATAAACAAGATATAGGTGAAGAATTCAATATTGTCCTATGGGATGGCAATAATCATCTCCAAGAAGGGTTGTTAGAATATCTCCAAAGTTCTAATATCAAGTAATGAACTGGTTTGTTTTGTCAACTCTCGCAGGCCTTGCAAGCAACGGATTTAATATTACCAATCGTACTGCACTAAAAGATCATGGCGATGCCACAGCATACGGTTGGTGGTTTGAGTTAGTACGAACTACATTTTTTCTAGGCGTGGTCCTTATTACAAATATCCCAACACTAACTATCGCCATGCTTTTACCACTCTCACTAGTAGGGTTAGCAGAGTTATTCTCTGTCTATGTATTCATGAAAATGCATGCCTATACACATCTTTCAATTTCCTCCGTTATCTCCAGATTAAGAGTTATCTGGTCACCGTTAATCGCCTGGTTTCTAGTTAATGAGAGACTTACAGTACCTGAATACTTTGGGATCCTCGCCATCTTTCTTGGCATTGCTATAGTTACTTCACCAAAAGAGATTAGACAAGATAAAGGAATAAAAATCGCCTTAGTATTTTCTTTCTCTAGTGCTTTGCTAAGCACGATAATGAAACAAGCGAGCACAGTCGCAACCACAGAACTAATTATCATATCCCAAGGGATAGTTCCACTTTTTGTATTACCTTTTCTCATGAAAAACGGAATGCGAAGAATCATGGATTCGGTAGGAAATAATCTCTCTCAAATTCTTTTAGCAGGGCTATTTAACATCGCTTCTTCATACCTTTTGGTCGAGGCACTTCATTTAACCGACGCTAGTAAAGCTGTAGGGCTATATCAAGCAATGACATTGTTCTCTGTTTTATATGGAATATTTATACTTAACGAGCGAGATAAGTTGATGCGCAAGATTATTGGCTCAATTATTGTTATAATCGGGGTCATCTTAACCGTTATCTAAGGAATACTTTATGCCATCAATACTAGACTCACGAGCCTCAATCAAAAAATTAGACAAGAGCAATCTCTTGGGCAGTGTCGAAGCATTATCGCGACAGATCGAGGAAGCGCTAGAGCAGACATCTAGCATAGAGATTGATAGTAGTTACAAAACAGGTATAAAGAATATAGTGGTCGCCGGCATGGGCGGCAGTGTGCTAGCTAGCTACATCATCAAAAACCTCTACAAATCAGAGCTTCAGGTCCCATTCGAAGTAGTCTCACACTACGATCTACCTAGTTATGTCAGTAAAGATTCTCTAGTCATCCTCTCTAGCTATTCAGGCACTACCGAAGAGGTCTTGGCTGCCGCCGGGCAGGCTATAGCTAAAGATGCCAAGATCATGGCGATCGCGAGTGGTGGCCCACTACTAGATTTAGCAACAAAAAATAACTGGCCAGTTTACAAGATCGAGCCTAACTTTAATCCTAGCAAGCAGCCTAGACTCGCCATAGGCTACGCTGTCGTCGGCCAACTAGCGCTCCTTAGCCACGCGGGCCAACTAAGAGACCTAAGCAGCGATCTCAAGGTTGTGTCATCTAATCTGCAAAAGATGGTAAAAGAGCTCTCACCTGAAGCTCCTGACAACATAGCTAAGACTCTCGCGTTTAGTTGTTATGACAAACACATAATCCTAGTTGGTGCAGAGCATCTAATTGGTTCGGCTCACGTCTTTAATAACCAGATAAATGAAAATGCCAAAGCACTAACTAGCGAGTGGCACCTCCCTGAGTTCAACCATCATTATATGGAAGCACTTAGTTTCCCGGCTCTCGCCAAAGAAACTACTGTATTCTTCTTCTTTAACTCTGCCCTCTACCACGAGCGAGTTCAAAAAAGAGTACTCCTTACCAAGAACTTGGTAGAACAAAAAGGTTACGAAACACAGATGTTCCTCGCAACCAGCAAAACCAAGCTCGAGCAGGTCTTTGAGGTTATTCAGCTGGGCGAATTTGTGGCCGCCTATCTACCCATGCTCTATGGGATAGACCCATCCGCCATACCAAACGTTGACTGGTTTAAGAGTGAGATGGCCAAGTAATCTTAGCTACTTGCACCTTTCAACTTTTCCCTTTACACTGATCATATGACTGCCCCAAAATTTGTTTTATGGTTCCATGAGATTGATAAAGGTGATGTCGAAATAGTTGGTGGCAAAGGAGCTAATCTTGGTGAGATGACTCAGGCAGGTTTCCCCGTTCCAGGCGGCTTTGTCGTAACCTCCGCTGCCTACAAACACATGATCGAAGAGAACCAGCTAGCCGACAAAATCAAAGATTTACTCAAAGGGTTAGATGTCGAAGATCCCGATGCGCTAAATAGAGCTAGTCGTAATGTCCAAAAAATAATCGAGAGCTCTCCCTTCCCCAAATCAATCGAAGAGCAGGTTTACAAAGCCTACGACAAACTAGGCAAGGATCCGCTAGTCGCAGTCAGAAGTAGCGCGACAGCCGAAGATCTACCCCAAGCCAGTTTTGCCGGCCAACAAGAGACTTATCTCAATGTGCGCGGGGACGCTAGTCTCTTAGTCCACATCCGCAAAGCCTGGGCCTCACTCTTTGAGCCACGCGCCATCTACTACCGCGTTCAGCAGGGTTTTGATCACTTTAAGGTTGCTTTAGCCGTCCCAGTCCAAAAAATGGCACAGTCAGATGTCTCTGGTATTATGTTTACTATTAACCCAGTCACCAATGACAAAAGCAAAATTATTGTCGAGGCTATCTGGGGACTAGGCGAAAAAATCGTTCAGGGAGCTATCACCCCCGATCACTACGAAGTCGACAAAAATAACTTTGATATCGTTAGCACCAAAACCGTCCATCAGGACATCGAGATGGTAAGAAACGGTGATGGTAATATTGATCGTGCAGTACCAAAGAGTCGCCAAAAAAAGCGCAAACTCACAGACAAACAAATAGTCGAAATAGCAAAGCTTGGAAAAAAACTCCAGCAACATTACTTCTTCCCTCAAGACATCGAATGGGCTATGGAAGATGGCAAGATGTTTATCGTCCAGACCCGTCCTATCACCACCATCCAAGCGACAACCAATAAGCACGAAAGTAGCATCAAAGCAGTAAAGGCAATCACAGGCAAGTTAATTCTCCAGGGTGAGCCAGCGAGCCCAGGTGTCGCAACCGGTATCGTCAATATCCTCAAATCTGCCAAAGAAATCGGCAAGATCAAAAGAGGTGACATCTTAGTTACCGACATGACCACCCCCGACTTTGTCCCAGCCATGAAAAAAGCCGTCGCTATTGTGACCAACAAAGGTGGCCAGACTAGCCATGCAGCGATCGTCAGTCGTGAGCTAGGCGTTCCCTGTGTCGTAGGCACCAAAACAGCTACTTCTACTCTCAAGCAAGGTCGTGTCATCACAGTCGATGGTGCAGCCGGTAGTGTCTACGAGAGTAACCTCAAAGCTAGTTCAGTCGTCACCAACATCGTAGACCCTGTCTATCATGCACCCGAGAGTGTTCACAAAACAGCTACCAAAGTCTACGTAAACCTTGGCGAGCCCGAGCTAGCCGAAGACATCGCCAAACGTAATGTGGATGGTGTAGGGCTACTAAGAGCCGAGTTTATGATGGCCGGTATCGGTGTACATCCCAAGAAATTGATCCACGAAAAGAAGGGGCATATCTTTGTCGACAAACTAGCGGAGGGAATGAGTCGTATCGCCAAAGCCTTTGGTGATCGCCCAGTAGTTTATCGCGCATCAGACTTTAAAACCAACGAATACAGTCATCTCAAAGGCGGCGAAGCCTACGAGCCCAACGAACCCAATCCAATGCTCGGTTACCGCGGCGCCTTTCGCTACATCCATGACCCAGATGTTTTTGAGCTAGAGCTCGAAGCAATCAAAAAAGTACGTAACGAGATGGGTCTAAAAAATCTCCACCTCATGATCCCATTTGTCAGAAACGTCAAAGAAATGCAACAAGTCAAAAAACTAGTTGTCGCAGCCGGTCTCTCTCGTAATGCTAGTTTCAAACTCTGGATGATGGTCGAGATCCCAGTCAACGTAATCCTCCTCGATAGCTTTATCGACGTCGGGATCGACGGCATCTCCGTCGGCACCAACGATCTAACCATGCTTATGCTCGGAACCGATCGTGACAACGAGACAGTCGCTGCCGACTATGACGAGCGCAACCCCGCTATCCTCTGGGCACTAGAGCATATCATCAAGACTGCACACAAACGCGGCATCACTGTCAGTGTCTGTGGCCAAGCGCCTAGCTCTCACCCAGATTTCGCCGAGTTCTTATGCAAAACGGGAGTCACCAGTGTCAGCGTGACACCTGATGTAATCGACAAAACTAGAGATGTCTTCTACGAGACCGAAAAACGCCTAATCTCTCGAAAGTAAAAAATGGCCAAAATAACTAGAATAGTAGCTAGAGAAATACTAGACTCCCGTGCTATCCCAACTGTCGAGGTCTCCCTCCTAACCGATACCGGTGCCTACAGCGTCGCCTCTGTCCCATCTGGTGTCAGCATGAGTCAAAACGAAGATGTAGAACTAAGAGATGGGGACCTGGATCGCTATCACGGCAAAGGGGTCCTCAAAGCAATCGATCATATCCACAAAACGCTAGCTCCTGCACTTATCGGGCGTGATGTAACTGCTCAGGAAAAGCTCGACGCCGTCATGCTCGAGCTCGATGGTACACCCAACCAGAGCAAGCTCGGTGCCAACAGTATCCTCGCTGTTAGCATCGCAGCAATCAAAGCTTCAGCTAGCACTTACAACCTCCCACTTTTTCACTACCTCCAAAAAAGGTATAGACCTGGCAGCAACCTCCGTATCCCTACTCCGATCTTTAATCTAATTAATGGTGGGGCACACGGAGCAGGTAACCTCGATTTTCAAGAATTTCATGTGATCCCCAGTAGTCGGATGCCCTATAAAGAAGCGCTCCGTGCAGGCGCTGAGATCTGGATGAGCCTACGCGATGAGCTGATTCATCGTAACGCGATCCATAGTGTCGGGGATGAGGGTGGCTTTGCCCCCAACTTATTTACCAATGCAGATGCACTAGAACTCATGGCTCTCGTCATCAAAAACTCACCTTATCGCCTAGGCTTAGATGTCTATCTAGGCTTAGACGTTGCCGCCAATGGCTTTCATAAGAGTGGGGTCTATCACATCAAAGACTCCCCTAAGCCACTAGATCGAGATGGCATGACTCAGCTCTACCAGAGTCTAGTCAAAGACTATGGACTACTCGCACTCGAGGATCCACTAGACCATGACGACTGGAAGGGCTGGACAGAGCTAACGAGAGTAATCCCAGAGAGCACGATGGTTATCGGCGATGATCTAATCACCACTAATGCCGCTAGACTCAAGCAAGCTATTGAGCAAAAAGCTTGTAGTGCCGTAATCGTCAAACCCAACCAGATAGGGACCATCACAGAAACTATAGCTCTGCTCAAGGTCGCACAAGACAACAATATTACTACCATTAGCTCTCACAGATCCGGCGAAACTAACGATACCTTTATCGCAGACTTTGCAGTAGGCCTAGGTACCAATTACGCCAAATTTGGAGCACCTGATCGAGGTGAGCGTGTCGCCAAATATAATCGGTTACTCGAAATCGACACGTATTTAAATACGCAAAAGTAGCAACTGTTTCTAATTTAGAGTTTCTGATTTAGAATTTGTTTAGGATTTATGATTTTGAATTTAGGATTCACAGGCTTATGACTAAGAATCGAGCTCTGCTTATAATCCTGGATGGCTGGGGGATTGGTCCAGACTACCCAGGTAATGCCAGAAAACTAGCCAAAACTCCGACCATGAACATGCTCGAGATGGTCTATCCCCATACTGAGCTGATGGCCGCAGGCGAAGCAGTGGGTCTACCAAAAGGAGAAGATGGTAATACCGAGACAGGTCACTTAAATATTGGTGCTGGTCGCATAGTCTATCAGGATCTACCTCGTATCAATATGGCTGTTGCCTCTGGTACTTTCTTTACTAATAGGACATTTCTCGAAGCTATCGAGCACGCCAAAAAGAATAATAGCGCCATCCACCTCTTAGGACTAATCGGCCAGGGTGGTGTCCACTCCGTAAACGATCATCTATATGCCCTGCTTAGGCTCTGCAAAACCCAAAACGTCACCGAGGTGTATATCCATGCAATAACCGATGGGCGTGATAGCCCACCCACTAGCTCACCACAGTATCTCGAAGAGTTAATCGGCCAAACCAAGAGTATAGGTGTCGGCAAGCTATCTACTCTCATGGGTAGATACTACGCCATGGACCGTGATCATCGCTGGGAGCGCATCCAGGTCGCTTACGATGCACTGGTCACAGGAGTTGGCGAGGTAACTCCAGAACCCATTAATACACTCCATGCTCGGCACTCAAAACAAGAAACTGACGAATTTATCAAACCGATTATAGTGGAAGGTACCAAAAGAATCAGTGACAACGATGCCGTAATTTTCTTTAACTATCGCATTGACCGTCCGCGAGAGCTAACCCGCGCGCTAGCGCTACAAGTCGATGACTACGCCCAAAAGAAAGAGGAGTTTGACCCATACGCAATCAAATACAACAAAACACATCTCAAAGCAGCTGAGACAGCTCCTGTATCTGGCTTTGTGCGTTCAAAAGTTCTCAACAATCTCTACATGGCTACCATGACCGAATACGAAAAAGATAATGGCGCTCACGCTGCCTTCCCCCCCGAATTTGTCGAGATGCCGCTCTCTCGGGTCCTCGCTCTGTCTGGTAGACGACAACTAAAACTGGCAGAGAGTGAGAAAGAGCGCTTTGTTACTTATTATTTTAATGGTCAAAGAGATCTCCCATTCCCAGGTGAAGACGTTGTTATTACTCCTAGTCCAAAAGTCCCTACCTATGACCTCATGCCCGAGATGTCAGGGGAGGAGCAAACGACCAAACTACTCGCCTCAATGCGGAGCGGTCTCTACGACCTGATAGTTATCAACTACGCCAACGCCGACATGGTCGCACACACTGGTGATCTCCCGGCTGCTATCAAAGCCTGCGAGTACCTCGATGGTTGGATGCGCCAGATCTATGACTATGTCATGAGGGATGAGGGCTGGACAGTCTTTATCACAGCCGATCACGGCAACGTCGAAGAACTAATAAACTTAAAAACTGGCCAAAAAGACACTGAACACTCCGACTTCCCCGTACCACTACTCATTTACGGGAAATCCTTCCAGAACAATCATGCCAAACTCTCACGCGGCTCACTCTGTGATGTCGCCCCAACTATCCTCAAAGTGATGGGGATCAATCCACCAAGTGGCATGTCCGGCCGCAGCTTACTCTAATCCGATTATCAAAACCAGCTCTCCCTTTACCCCGGCTTTATACTTCTCAATCAAGTCTTCGACTTTTGCCTCAACCCGCTCCTCGTGCATCTTAGTCAGTTCGCGACACAAGACACAGTTGACGTTTCCCATGACGGTCTTGATTAGATCTAGATCCTTGAGTAGTCGGTGAGGAGAGACATAAAGAACTACGCGTCCGGTCCCGAGTGACTCCATCATGATACGACTAGTTTCAAGTATCCGCTGCGCTTTGCCCGAGGTCTTTGGCAAAAATCCCGCATATACAGTGACTTCCCCTCCAATACCCGAGTAGGGGAGTGCAGTAGTTAGAGCTGTCACTCCTG
>DALYFH010000016.1:0-269 GCA_031972135.1 Candidatus Woesebacteria bacterium | reverse complement strand
GTATTACTTGAACTGGCAGCCCTCTGTCATGACAAGCACGTATCGCTCTGTATCCTGGGTCAGATATCCCTGGCATCCCAGCGTCTGTTACTAGTCCTACAATCGCTCCATTAAATACAGAGTCAGCAACAACTTCTCCCATCCGACTTTCATTAAATTCGTTATACGGCACGTATTTAGGCTTTTTGGTTAGTTTGCCAGTCTCAATGAGATGATTAATTAGTCTCGCTGCCACACGCGAGTCTTCACAGTACAATATCTCTACTTGC
>DALYFH010000015.1:14501-28438 GCA_031972135.1 Candidatus Woesebacteria bacterium | reverse complement strand
TCGGATACCCCACACTATCCCCCATCCATCCGCGACAGTAAGACATTGTTTTAGGCTTTCATCAAAGCGTTTATTGACCCTAGCCTCCATCACAAACTCAGGGTTAACCGTCGCAATATGCAACATTTCTTTCCTCTGGAGCCATATTTTCTTTAGCACTCCATCTTTTTGATTGCCAGTAATCGCCACTTTCATTATTTCTACGGGTAGATCAATCTTTTTGACACTTTTACTACTAGTTATTTTCTGCTTTTTGACCATTTTTTTCATAACTTCGATCTCACTTGGCTCACTAACCTGATACTCATCATACTCAAACTATCGTTTTTATGCAAAAATGCGATAAAACCATCTCTAATATTATACCCTATATTAATATAGTTATCAGTTTCCAGGTCATTCTATACTTGAGACCATAACAGAATTACTACAAGACTAAATATTATGATCTTAATGAGAATCTTTATGTATATTTGATCAAATATTATGAACGTAATTTGATCTGAAATTATAAATATATACGATTTCAGTAATAATTTTAGCTAAATAAACTATGACACATCCCCCACCACACTATATATTAATATAAAATACAAAAATTATTGTAATTATGGAAAATAATACTAACCTGTAGTAATAACCTTTAGTGTCTTCTCTGCGGCGCTATTCCAGCTAAACTGACGTACTCGCAATGTGCCGGACTTAATTAACTCTCTTTGTCGCTTTGGGTCCGCCGCTATCAGCTCGGCGATAGTCTTAGTCAGCTGCATATCAAACCGATCACTGCCTCCTGCCAGAGGGACCACAATCCCCGCATCCCCAACGACCTCTGGTAGCGCCCCTCCATCACTCACTATAACTGGCACACCATAGGCCATTGCTTCGAGAACCGGCAGCCCAAAACCCTCAGTCCATGATGGCTGCACATAAATGCTTGCTCCCAGATATAATACCTGTAGAACCTCACTACTCACTCGACCAGTATAGATAACAACGTCAGGGATCCCGAGAGCCTCTGGTAACCCTAGATCATGTTCTGCATCCCAGCCTATCCCGCCTGCAATTACCAATTTGTAATCTGGGTATGCTTGTCTAACCCTGGCAAATGCGACAATGAGCGAGCCAACATTCTTCCGTGGCTGTACTGTCCCGACAAACAAAATGTATTTCTTAGCTTCAATACCATACTTCTCCAATATCTCTATTGTTCCGTATTTCTTGCTTCTGATTTCTAGCTTCTCGTATGCCCCCTCGTATATCACACTAATCTTTTCTGTATCAACACCAGTCTCAGCAATCAAATCTCGCTTAGTACTCTCTGACACACAGATGAGACGTGAGGCCTCACGGGCTGCATAAAACGTTGATAGCGGCAGGTACCAACGCTGCAACAAGTTGTTGTACTCACGCAAATATTTGTACTCCAATCCGTGGATAGTCACCACTGTTTTGAGCTGTCGCTTGCGTAGAACTGGCAGTGTATGTGCCGGCACCCAGAGGACGTCAAGTTTTGACCCCCATGTCGCTAGTGCGAGTCCTACTTGTGTCCAAAGAATCGGAAAGTTAATTAATTTGACGATTACATTGCTATATCCATCCAATTCTTTTGGTAATTTTGCATTTGGACGGATAAAGAGCACAAAAGTGTGCTTTTTTGCTGTTGTCAGTCTAAGGATGTGAGTGATAAGTTCATATGAGTAGTTCTCGGTACCTGTTCGCTCATCAACAAACGCTCTCGAGGCATCAATTCCAATAACCATATCAGAATATTACCATATAACATCAAATATATGCGTGCGGTGAGAGTAATAGCGAACAAAAATGGCGCAGGAGTGTTTTGTAAAGAAAAATTTTGCGCAGGGCGTGATAGCCCGAGCTCGAGGTCGCTCCGCCACAAGGCGGAGATAGACCGCTTTTTCTGACAAAATACTCCGAACCATCATGTGAGCAAAAACTATTTCAATGCCCGCCTATACATTTCAATATTCTCAACCGCCCTCCCCGTCCCCTTGACCACACACAGCATCGGCTCCTCGGCTACATAAGCAGGTACCCCTACCTCGCGAGTCAAGAGTGTGTCCAGGTTTCTCAAAGTTGAGGTCCCACCACTCATCACAATACCGCGATCTATAATGTCACTCGATAGCTCGGGTGGAGTCTCCTCTAGCACCGCTTTGACGACGCCCACGATCTGGGAGAGTGGTCTAGCTAGCGCCTTAGTAACATCAGAGGAAGTAATTGTAATCGTCTGTGGTAGGCCTGAGACCGAGTCTCGACCTTTTACTTCCATACTCTCCTCTTTGGGTAGTTTGGTCGCTGACCCTATCTTGAGCTTAATCATCTCGGCAGTTTGA
This sequence comes from Candidatus Woesebacteria bacterium, assembly GCA_031972135.1. Taxonomy (GTDB): domain Bacteria; phylum Patescibacteriota; class Microgenomatia; order UBA1400; family UBA12108; genus GWF. Next base: position 26,084 of record DALYFH010000015.1, on the reverse strand, counting down.
TCTCCTATTATCAAAGAATGGCTCCGCCTTATATAATCTGCTATCGCCTCATCTAGTTTGTTCCCGCCCACTCTCGCACTCTTGTGTACCACTACTCCGCCGAGCGCTATGACCGCTGCCTCTGCTGCACCACCCCCGATATCTAGGATCATATGCCCCGCTGCTTCGGCGATCGGCATACCCGCGCCTATCGCGGCCGCTAGAGGTTCGTCGATCAAATATGCTTCTTTCGCTCCCGCAGAGAGTGTGGCATCCAGCGCAGCTCGTCGCTCTACCTGCGTACACCCTGCCGGGACACAAATCATTACCTCTGGTTTAAACCATGAGCGAGCTCCTAGCGAGCGTGTTATAAAGAAACGGAGCATCGCCTCAGTGACTGCATAATCGGCGATTACACCATCCTTCATTGGGCGGCTGGCTATGATATTGCCAGGTGTCCGACCCAGCATTATCTTGGCTTCGTTTCCGACCGCAACTACCTTTTGATCCATCACAGATACAGCAACTACAGTCGGCTCATTTAAGACTATTCCCTCACCTGCTACCCAGACTAATGAGTTAGCGGTCCCTAGATCTATCCCTAATCGCTTTGCAAACATACACCTATTCTAGCATGTAGGCATCCATGCCTGATAATTAATCATTTTCACGGCCTAATGACCATCAACTACTTATTTACCGCACATATGCTTATTTACCGCGTTACAGGTATTATATCTGCGGTAATAATACGTCCTTGACACTACTATTAGTAGTATCTACACTATATCTACAGCTTAATAAACTTGGACATCCCAGATCATGACCAACTTTGAATCAACAACCTATACCATCTCCGAAACAGCCGAAAAGCTAGACCTATCCGAAAAGACGCTGCGTAGGTGGGAAGAAGCCGGTCGCTTTGCTCCCTCACGCACTGTCGGTAATCAAAGACGATATACTGTAGAAGATCTCCAAATACTGGATGCTATCAAACACAACGTCATCCCCCACCAAAAAGATTTACTAAACCTAAGTGCCGCCGCCCAGTTTTTGGACGTGACCGAACCCACGATAGAAAGGTTGGTTAGCGAGGGGTCGCTGCACCCTTTTATCACAGTAACTGGCAGATACTATCCTCGCCACCGCCTCCTCCCATTCCTCGGCAATCTCAAGGGTGAGTCCCCTACCCAATCTACAATCCCGAGCCAGACCCAATCCCAAAAACCAGAAACTCAAATAGTCCAAGAAGTTAGGCAGACAACTGCTCAACCGCTCCCCGCACAACCTCAATCTATCCCTCTAGCCAAAAATTCTCAGTCCAGCTCTAGCTATACTATATATAGTATGCAGGTAGTCATTACCTTAGTCCTGATCACCGCCTACCACCTACTCTTTAGCTCTCCCATCACTCCCACCAGTCCATCTCCGAGTCCTGGTAGCGTCCAGGGTGCCGCCACCAATCCCAGCCTACTCCTGCTCGATGACATGCTGGATATGACTACGGGAGGCTTAACGGCTACGACAATCACCTCCAAGCTAGGTACCATTACCCCCAACTTAACTATTTTGCCAGGGATTGCCCCTACCTCTCCCTTTCCCGGGAGTCTCTATTACGACGCAAGCGAAAATGTGCTAAAAATCTACACCACTAACGGCTGGCAAGCTGTTGCCACCTCGACAGAGCTAAACGCACTCAAGTTTGATCTGGAATCAAAGGTTGCAACTATTAGCAATTAACTTTAACTCTCTTTGTTTTTGCCTGACTCACCTGGATATAAATGAGAGATATCTACCCCCTCCGTATCGCCTCTCCCATGAAATCTAACACTCAACCCTTCTGCTCGAATTCTCATCCGTTCATTTTCATCAACATGTGTTAAACAAAAAATGTCTGCAACGACCGCTAATCCAACGAATTCTAAGAACCCTCTTACGCTTGAACTCACAGTCTTTCTATTTGTTGTCATAATATTCCCTATATTTAATTAATACTCTATTTGTGTGTACCATTTACACACAAATAACTATTCTACACCCCTCCCACAACTTGTCAACAGCCCACATTCGCTCCCCCTTGCAATCTGGCAACATAGTGATATTATGTCCTATATAATTTTTATTAATGACAGACTCTACTTATGACTACAGAGATCACATCTTCTGTCTTATCAGAATCCATACCATCAGAGGCCACCTATCCACAGCCATCCCCAGTCTTAGCTCTCGGCTTACCATTGATGAATACGATCCTTGAGGCCAATCATAGTGCTGGTAGCCAAGACACTGTCACTCTATCCCTAATCTATACTGTAGTCTGCTGCACTCTACCCTTTGCGGTCTATGGTTCTTATCGGATGCTCAAAGGTATTAGGCGCGCAGCTACTATCAGTTATAGAAACAGTCTAATAAAATCATTTAGTCAATCGGACCCCATCGCGAGAGAACATGGTGTTGACGTTGAAGAAACACTTGAGGGGCTACTAGCGGCCGGAGGTTGGGATAATGTCTACGCTTACCTACGTAATTTTAGCAAAAATCATCCTGTGAGCAATGAAATAGCCAAAGAAAAATATCGCCAAGCGAGTAAACCAGACTTTCGCCGACCCAGTACACCTAATAGAAATTTCGACGATGTTCCCAACCTAGATCCCCATACAATGCATGAATTTCACAATTCACATTTCGATCACAACAAAAAAATGGAAGCAGAGCGTATGGTTGGAGAAACAATAGTCATGATCCAAAATAGCAGAGGTGCTACTCGAGATAAATATATTAGACATCTTGATACACACAACAAAATGATGAAGATTGTAATTGAACTTATGCGCAATAAGTAACAATCTTTGATAAATCAATGTTGTTAAAAACTATTCGCAACTAAGCTATAATACCCACATGGCACATAACAAACGCTGGCTCACCCCGACTATCTACTTTGCGACCATCCTCTTTGTCCTCGTTGGCACCTACTTTGTCATACGCTACGCCAAGGGTGATCGCCTCGGGACTACCGGCGTAATCAAAGGTACGGGCCTCCTCTCTGCCAACAGCTTCCCGACCAGTGCGCAGGTCTACATCGACGGACGTCTAACGACAGCCACCGACAACACACTCAATCTAGATCCAGGCACCTACAAAATCGAGATCAAAAAAGACGGCTACCATACCTGGTCCAAAGATATCGCAATCGCCGCCGAGCTAGTGACCCCCACCAATGCCCAGCTCTTCCCCACGAGTCCAACCTTGGAACCCCTAACCTACACTGGCGCAGAGAACCCCACCCCTAGTGCCGATGGCAATGGTCTCGCTTTTACAGTAGCCTCAGCGAGCGCTAGTACCAAGAACGGTCTCTACATTCAGGACCTGAGTAGTAGCCCGATCAGTCTCAACAAAAATGCTAGGCAGATCGCCCAGAATACTAGCGAGCACAACTATAGTCGTTCAAAGTTCGTCTTCTCCCCCAACAGTAGCGAAATCCTAGTCTCTTTTGAGACGGGTGCGCACCTCCTATTAGACGCGACAAGGTTTAACAACCCTCAGGATCTCGAAGACGTGACCTGGAACCTAGGCTCCATCCTCAATGACTGGGAACTAGAAATGGCCAGGACCGAGCGGGTCAGGTTGCTCGAGCTCCCACTCTTCTTTCAGGAGATCGCAACAGAGAGCGGCAAGCTCACTAACCTCTATTTCTCCCCAGATGGCAAAAAACTCCTCTACCAGGCACTCCAAGATATCGAGATCCCAACAGAGCTAATCCCTCCCCTACCAGCAACTAGTAGCCAGACTGAGACGCGCAAAATCTCACCCGGCAACTGGTATATCTATGACATTATCGAAGACAAAAACTTTGCAATAGCGAGCGGCATAGTCCCCTCACCGAGCCCTAGCCCCACTCCCAAAAATAGCAAAAAAACCACTACTACCGAGGCACCTGTGACCGCTATCTCTAAGCTCATGCTACTAGACAACCTCTCTCCGATCCCCGCCGAGACTACGAGTAGCCCCAGTGCCTACCGCAAACTCCAGGACAATGTATCCAGAGACACTACCCTATCACTCATCTCCGCCCAATACTCCTCGATCTACGTTGACTCTGTCCAGTGGTATCCAGACTCCGCTCACCTAATCCTCCATTCAGATAACAAAATCGAGATCGTCGAATATGATGCCACCAACAAAGTAACTCTCTATGATGGTCCGTTTGATAGTAGTATCGTCTACCCCTGGCCAGATGGATCAAAGATCATCACCCGGATCCAGTTCTCCGAAGGCACTATTCCTAATCTGTATACTATCAAGTTAAAATAACTCTAGCTTGCACTGAGCTAGTTGAAGCGTCCCGGTAGTTCAATGGATAGAACAGAGGTTTCCTAAACCTCCGATCCAGGTTCAATTCCCGGTCGGGACACAACAAATTCAGAGCTAACTATTCTTTGTAAATTTCATCACGTTGTCTAGTAAGTGTAGAACAGCCTCGATATTATCCTGAGATACTCTGAGGTGGTGTGCTTCTGATGGAAGCTTTCTTTTCTCATTCGTTACGTTCAGATGGATTCTCCCCTTGTCTTCAGATAATATGTCCAACGTCTCTGCAATCTCTGTCGGATGTCCGATTAGCACCTTAAGCTCTGGTTGAGTAAAAGTGATGGCTGTGAAACCTCCAATCTCTCGTGCAGTGTATTCATTCTTCAATTTCTCAAGTTGTAACATCATATATTTTTGCCTAACTATGTTTATAGAATAAGAAAGCTTATTATACACATCACATGTGTATAATTCAACTAGCTTACTGATTTTTACTGTTTATCGACGTCCTATTTACTTCCCTCGCTCAAAATCCGAGTAGATCAGACACTCTTCAGCATTTTCGTACTCAAATAGCTCTTTATCCGTAAAGATTAAGCTAATTTCTTTCTTGGCATTATCTGGCTCGTCTGAGGCATGGATCAAGTTTTGGCTCCCGCTCATCGCGTAGTCACCTCGGATACTACCTGCTTCGGCATCATACCCTTTGGTCACACCCACGATCTTACGTACGGCAGATACTGCCTCCTGCCCTTCCCAGACCATCGCAACGATTGGGGTCCAGGTCATAAAAGCTTTGAGATCTTTAAAGAACGACTTATCTTTGTGGTGAACGTACCAGGTGTCTAGCAGCTCGTCAGTCAGCCTCATCATCTTTAGGCCAATAAGCTTTAGACCCTTGCGCTCAAACCGCTGCATAATTGCACCGATGAGTCCTCGCTGTAATCCGTCTGGCTTAACTAGTACTACTGTGCGTTGCATTGACATATTTGCTCCTAATATTATGTATTATTCTCCAAAACCTATTTTAACATGGCGCGTGGCAATTTACGCGTAATATTAACTCACCTCTTTCCGATCCTTGACTCATAGGTTAAAATTATGTCTTGTTAATTCTGCCCTGCCCAAAATATAGAGCGCATCATGACATTGGAACAAGAACCCATCACAAGAGAAAATCCCACGGAACTCCTGCTAACTCCCGAGTTGTCCAGATACAATCTCGATGCGCTTGAATCACTAACTATAGAGCACCCAGATTCTTGTACCTTTTATACTTCAACAACTGCTGCCGCTAGTGGTATACGACGTAGCGAATTATGGCAAAAGGGTAAAAATACACTCTTATCCCCACATCAACAACTCCGAGAAATCGAAGAGAGATTGAAAAAAGAGGCTACAGCATATGTCTTGGTAGTTGGCGGCGGTGCAACAGCTACAGGGGCCATGAATAAACTACTTGAAAAAACTGGTGGCCAAAATATTGTTGTAATTAACTTACATGATAAAAAAGACCTTGCAGGTCAAACTAAAAAAATTGAATGGAATATCCACTCCCCAGGTGATAATCAAAAACATGTAGTAGTAGCCCTTAGTGGTCCAGTCCTCTCTATTGGTGAAAGACTATCTGAAGATGCAATCGGAGATGTCGCTAGGGATCTAAAAGTCGATTTTATAATCGATGCGCGCGGCTTAACCCCAGCTGATGAAAAAAGATTAACGACAGTTGATGGCGCACCACTCAAAGATGGTGTCGATCATAACTATCTAGTCTCTAGAGATATAATTGATCTAGTAAATCACGCCGAGAATGAGCTAGCCCAGGGTCGACCCGAAGCTATGATCGAGTTATATGAGACGCTAGATCTAAGAAGAGTTGTGATCTCTGGCGCGGGTAAGGTGGGTACACAGGATATAGTTACAAAAGTCCGCTTGCTACAGGTAGGCCAAAAAGTTTACAGTGAGACTGGTCAAATGATCGATTTCCAAAAGTTTGCCGCCAAAGAAAAAGACTCATTTAGCATCAACTTGAAGCAACTCGGTCTAACTCTCGCCGATCTAGGCAAGATTACCGTAGTCAATCGCAGCCTCCCCCGGATAATCGACCCAAAACCAGAACATCAGGCCGATGCATTCATCAACCTAGTCTCAAATCCAACCTTGAAAGATCGCAGACGCGTACTATACAAAAAAATTGTCGAACTAGAAAGTAGTTCTGTAGACAAACCTATTCCCACTAATACTGCATTAGAGATTGTCAATCGTTACTACCAACAATTATCAGGCAAAAATCATATTGATGCCTACACGCCATTAATTAAAAAACTCAAAAAAGAAACCAGAGATCTTCTCAACTCGTTCTTTGACGAAGAAGAAATCCGTAAACACAGCCCAAAATTCCGAGATGATACCGAAGCAAAGCTCAAGGTTTGGCAAGATGAGTTTGGCTTTGAGTTTGTAGAGGGTGTTACTCCAAACAACTTTGACGCATCTACAGGCAAAGTCGGCTATGACAGGAACAATCCCAACGCTCCATCAGACGCCACACTATTGCTCTCAGCACTTGGTGTGAACAAGTATGATTACCCAGCTAGTTGGGAACCAATCCCAGGTAAAGTTGCTGGGATGCGAGCAGTAGGTAGCGGGAACATTAGCGCAAGCGTAGCACATGTCAAAAATATTATTGAGACTTTCCTACTAAGTATTGCGAGTAGAGATAAAAAGAGTGTTGCTCAAAATCATGAGCTGCATGCCAAATTCACCTCTCTACTCTCTACTTACAATGAGGGACAAGCGCTCGAAGCTATGGTAGAACATAGTCCATGGCTACTTATCAAAGATTGGCTAGTAGATCCAATTGCTAGTTCCAGCCTTGATGATTTTAATCTCGAACTTACAGGCAAAGTAAATGATGCGCTACTATGGGAATCTCAGCAACTCTTAACACACATTGCCACAAAAATGAGCAAAAGTACCGATAATCCTCTTCTAAACTCACTTAAAACACTCAAAACAGAAGCGTTGAGCATAAAAGTAGTCAATGAACTAGGAAGATCTTACCAGGAGATAGTGATCAAAGACTTCGACCTCCCCTTCCGGCTCCGCCTTGACGAGCACGGAAAACTATTTTTTGCTGAGTTGACTAGCGATAATAGAACTAACTGGATAAAAATTAACAACTTAACCCAGCTTGATTACCAGATTCGCATCCAGCTCATGATAGATACAGACATAGAAACCAGTTATTCTGGGAAAGAAGATAAGCTGCTAAATCGATTCACAACGACCAAGAATGCGGTAGAAGATGATCTGTTAAGGCGATATATACTAATCTCATTACGTAATAAATTCCATTACAGTAACGAAGATTTGTTAAAAATTGACTTAACAAGTATTCTAGAAAAGCTAGAGGTCAGTCAAAGCGGAATTAAACTTCATGAATATCATTCAAAACTCAACCAATCCGAGTTTGATCAAGTATTGGATCTATGGTACAGCAATCAAAAAGCTAGAGAACTCGGATCACGCACTATAGAGACACTGAGTAAATACAAATCTGAAGCGATAGCCGCTGTTGCAGGGTTAATAACTGGTGCAGCCGCCTCACTCTTAAATTTTGATCCAAAAACTCTAGTCGAACTAACCGCCTTGGGTTTAGCAGTAGATACAGTAGCTGCTGCTGCAGTTAGTAATGCACGAGTAGTTTTCCCTCAACACAAGGAGAAGCTCGATCGGGCTGCCAGACTCATTGAACTATTGGGCGTCGGTCTACTCGGTACTGCAGCTGGCTTTGGCTTAGTAGAATTTACTCACCCATCCCCTACTGCCGCACAGCCACTATCTAGTGATAGTGTGGACACCCATGTCACATCGCACAAATCAGCGGCCAGTTTAGACCTTAGTCACGGCTCTAGCGTTACAGCGATACCTTCCGAGACTACTATCACTCCGACAGATACATACGTAGTGACACCTACAGACTCACTTATTCCAAGTAATTTTGCTAACATGACTGACCCTGAGATCCTCGAACATGTCCGCACAGTTCTAGGTGACGCTAACTGGGTAAACAAGGGTCCCTACCTAGGTTACAACGGGCGACCTGTCGACCTCGCTGACGTCGTAACTCGTATGATCTCTGCTAACAGAGGAGACTTTACTAGAGAAGAGATCGATGCTGTTCGACAGGTTGCCAACACAACTAATCTAGCAGAGCTCATCAAACTAAAAAACGCAGGTTTATATCAAATTATTTTTGGTAACTAAAATTAGCATAATATATGGCACTCCCAGGCGAGCTAAGTCATTTAATTCCGACGAAAGTAAAGAACTATGACTCTCTACACGACAGAGTCAACCATCTCCCAAGGGGTACTTATGTCTTTATCATTGATATCCCAAACGAGGATTTAAGTTTGCTACCTGATCATCTTCATCAAATTCGCTCGATTCGTCATCGTACAGCTACTCAAATCCCTATCATAACCCCCCCAACAATCGTCATTACAATTGACTCGGATTAGTGGTAAATCATATATCTTGTCGGGGTGCTGAGAATTGAACTCAGTCCGCGCGATCCCGAACCGCGCATCCTACCGGTGGACCACACCCCGTGGTCAAAGTATTTTACAACTAATAACCGCAGTTTAGTAAAAAAGGTCTTTTATAGACATGCGTAACGCATCTCTACCTTGAGTTGTCGTCTCTAGATAATGAAAGGCGTCAGACACTGCAATAAACCTCGTCAAACCATTCTTAGTGTCTGTCTGGCTATCTTCCAACTCTCTCATAGTCAAATTACGTCCACCATTTTGCATTATTGCTTTCTTGTTTCTATCAAACCTCAGTATTGGATCTTTTTTACCATACAAGATAATCGCCCTATCGCCAGCAACTGCCGTTATAGCTTCCCACATTTCATCTATCAAATGCTCATCTTTTGAGTTGTGTATTGCCGCTCTTTGCCAATCTAGTCTATTCAATTCTTTAGAAAGAGTTTGCCTATGAATCGCTTCTATCATCAGGCCGTATATTCCATCCTGTCCTTCTTCTGGTAAGGGATTTACGAGTTGACGTGTCATTAATGCAGATATTCTCAGTTGTTCAGAAAGTGCACTTGCGCGACGGCCTACTTTTCTGAAGATACCGTGTTCGGCAAAGTTAAGCTTTATCAAATAATTCAAAGCTCTAAAATGTTTAGAGTACAAAAATGGCATCCCACTTTTATCTACAGTGGCAACAGGTGATATTAACAAATAACGAAGAGTTTCCTTGCATGACCATGGCGAGAGCAATACTCCCTTACCTGTAATCTCGCCACTCATCGAGTGACCCGCGTCTACGGTAATAGTCGCCTTAGCACCTTGTTCTATGCCACCTAATGAGCGAAGTATCTCCAGAGGGACTGCAGCATTATGCAACATCATCGCTGGGTTATCCTCTCGCTCATATTTAGCTGCATGTATCGTCTCTCCACCTCCCATCACCTCCATCCACGCTCCTACAAATCTATCTTCAAGGACATCATTTGTTACTATACTCCAATCAGTAGCACGCTTTAGATTTGGATTTAGATTATCTAATACCTGACTCCATACTGGGCTCGCATAAATATCTCTTCTCCCTCCAAAACCCGCATGCAAACCTATCATCCCAGCGCGCTTTAGCCATGCTTCGACCAATATATCCCTGCTTATGTTAGATTTTTCTTTACTATCCCATTCAACCCAAGCTCTTGCTTCCTCAGAAGCTAGAGGTATTGCCAGAGTCACTGCATGTTCTGGGAGGCCAGTTTTACTCTCAATCGTCCTCTGCCAAATTCTTGATCCTTGCATCAAACTAGTCTCTGGATTAATATCAAGAGTTAACCAGGCGGGGTCATCAATATCTTTAACTAACTTCCTTCGTTCATCTAAAGTCATTTTTGAAGTTACTTCTAACCTCTTTCCCTCTGTTGCACCATCTACACCAATTCCATAGACTAAGCTCGGCTCAAGTAAAATATTACTTTTCAAATTCTCTGCAACCTTTGTCACATACTTACTACTATCTCCAGATAGTTGCATATATAACCATGGGAGTATCATTTTTTCGTTTTCAGGTATAACTGAAACTCCGGATAGTTGCTTAAATCTCTTTTCAAATTCAGCATAATCACCTATATTTATATTCTTATCCTGCTGTTCATAAGCCCATTTAATAAATTTTTCTTGATCAGTTGACTTCATTTCCTGATATCCTTGACCTCTCAACCCCAGTATTACATCCAAGGTTGTTCTCGCTTTTGCCATTTTTTCTAGTACTATCTCATAAGGGGCAATCATTTTATCTCTATCTTCAGGTGTCTCCCACCCACTACCATTAACAATTTTCGAAACTTCATACTGTACTCTTTCGTGTACGAGGTTAATATCGGCATTTGGCTCGTATATTTCGAGCATCAGTTCGCCTACACTCGATAACTTTTGAAGCATACTTTCGTTATATGGGATGAGATCTAGAAGTCTAGTAAAAAACCTACCCTCTTGCTCTACTTTACCTACAGCCAGGTTTTCGATTGCGCTTTTCATATCGTCAGGCAACAACTTGAAGCGTGACATAAATACAGGTATCTGCTCAGACTTCTTTAAATCCTTAACAGGGATAGTTCTTTCAAGATTATTTTCAACCATATCCAAATTATCCCACAACTACTTATACTTGGTATATAGTTAATATTGTATGCCGATTGATGTACCAAAGGAAGAATCTTCAGCTGACCGCCTCCTCAAGGCTACGGGAGAAATAACTCATCCTGAAAATAGTCCAACAATAACTGTTGACCACATCACTCGTAGCCTAGAATTAATGAGAGATTATAGCTTAGACGGTCCTGAAATTTTCAACGATAGTTTAATAAAACAAATTAAATTAAGCATTCTTCAAACAGGTTTAAGTCGAATTGATGCCATACGGGCAGCTCTCCGCCGTGGTCCAGATCTAAATAGATACATTACACCAAAAGAAGCACTAAGTACTGAGGCTATAGGTAACAGCGAACACAAGTTTGGCTTCTTCTTTTCGCCAAAAGGAGTACATGAACAGGTTAGAGTTTTTGGTGACAACATTGACTGGTTCTCAGGAGTCTTTCACATAGAATTCGATCCAGAAAAAAATAAAAAGATTTCACGTTCAAAAAGTACTCTTTCAAACCGACTGATTCATTCAATTCAATCCAAATTAAATAATAATATTGAACGTAGAACTAACTACAAAAACCCTAGTAGTCGAGACAAGTTGCACTCAGAACTCACG
>DALYFH010000015.1:0-14491 GCA_031972135.1 Candidatus Woesebacteria bacterium | reverse complement strand
GGTCTCAAAAATTCAGCCTTTGGTTACAAAACTCATCGATGACACAATGCGCCTGTATCGCCACAACAAAAAGCCTGACATAGTTGCTAAGTCAAAAAAAGGTATTAGGGAGATTGACTACGGCAAGACAGAAAACTACACTGCAGACCAAGCAGTTCGTTTGGTCTTTCGAGATAATATAGCTGAGAATAATGCAACTACACATAGTTCTCGAGTCTTCAGGTACGCTGACCTTACTCTTGATCAATATCACTCCATCTTGCTCGATTCTAAAGACCCATATGTATTAGGAAAATTACTCTGTAATGGGCTAGATATACCCATAAATGATGAATTAGCAAAACTAGGCATAAAAGTAAGTTCTATAGATAGTTGGTACGAAAATGACGGAAATATTATCGCTGTCGGTGCTCAATCTACTAAACTTGAATCCCCTCACCTCCTAAGCTTAATCCGTGACCCTAGGTTTGCCGCTACTTCACTTATCGAGTTTGATCTGGACGAAGCTCGTGAATCTTTTACTCCACGTAGACTCACACACAGATCAGGTCACTCTCAAAGCACCGCAGTCCCAGTCAAAAAGCAACTTGCTGAGACAGTAATCAAACTAGCCAAGAACAAGAGCGGAAAGCGCCCAGAATCAACACTTTTAACTGGTAGAGATCCAGTTGAATATGGCCAAACTCAACTCTACGACTCAGAACTAGCCAGATTATCCCCTAATCTTGCCCATGATCAAGCAAGCCTATACTTCAATAGTTTTTCAAACCCAGCAGCTGCAGAACTATGCAAAATCTTTAACCTCGCTGAGATTAACGTAAATCAAGAGTTACCAAAAGACTTGATTAGCCTCGTCAAGCTAAATGGTCTTCTGCACCAATTAAATCACTTTCATCCTGATGCCAAGCCATTAAATACCGACTATTGGGCAAAGACCCTGCTTGCAATTACAGGTCAACCAGCATACAAGGCAACAGAACCAAATGTGGGTCCGGATGTAACCAACGCTCTGCAAATGGCACTAGTATTTAATCAAGGTCTTCCTCATATCCAGCGAATTATCGAGAAAACAAGAGCGAGTCTTACGAGAAAAGAAGTAAACTCTTCTCACTTTGCTTCACCAGAATTAGCTAATATTACTCATAACTCAGACATGGATGGTAACCTGTCAGTAGATGACGTTTTTGCCCAACTTCTCAGAGAACAAATTGCAATTACAGAAGAAACAAATAATGCAAAAGATGGACATGCTATCGCCAATACTCTCGCACTCGCAGTAGGTCCACTCAGGGATCTAACAGAAGGTTTTAGTAACGACGCTGCAGCCACCCTACTAGCCCAACTATTATCAGGATCTCAAGTGTCAAATATAAATAGCATAACTAAAGAAGAGGCAAATTTGGTCGCCCACTCATCTTTCACAACAGCTGACGCCCGCACGGTAGTTAACGGAGTCGGGATAATCAACAACGAAGCTACTTTCCGCCATCAGCCAGATGACCCAGTTACATTTATGGAAATTCTCGGGAAATATGATAACCCAGAATTATACGCAAAGTTAATACGCAAGGCTCTAGAGACTACAAAAGACCCAAAAACAGGTGAATACAAACTATGGGAGCTAGATACGGGTGATCTCAATGCAATCCTGTGGTTAGAGGGTCGTTTGAAACAGTCTGAAGCATCAACAGCAGAAAATTTACTTGATCATAGAGAAAAAATTTACTTAAATCACGAAAAAATCACAATATTAAACAAAATAGAAAGGCTTGTTCCATCAGAAATTGTCGAAAGAAAAATCATCTCCATAATCAAAGAAGGACAATATTACGAAGAAACTGGAAGAAAATCTGGGGTCTTTCTAACTGACGTTCAAAAAGAAAAACTCCGCCCTCTGATCGCAGAATACTGTCAAATGGTAGGTATAGAAAAAGATGATTATATAGACGAACTAGAGCTCCGTAAGAGTCAATGTATAGCTCTATACAAAGAAGAAGTCTCAAATTCTCACTCGCAAGATGAATCACTAAAAGACTCGCGTCATGGCCTAGCATATTTAGGAACAAAAAAAGATGCGATCTACCTCAAAAGGATAAGAAAACAACTAACTCTATCCGATCAAGATCTAGCGGCTGGAATTAACAATACTACAAGCCAACTAAATAGAGTAAATCTAGACTCGCTTACTCTAGGTGATCAAAACTTCACAAATCTCGAGACTGCAATAGAGGCTGCCAATAAAGACTCTAGTTTAAAAACCGAGCTCCTACTAGTAGCAAATCGTATATCTACCATTTTAACCGAGCTAAATGATTCCGGATTAGAAGACAAAAAAATAATCGATGATATCCGTAACACATACAAATTCCAGATAGCGCATCGCGCCATCTCAACAAACGTAGATACGGCGATAAACATAATTGGCCACACTGCTTTCTACATCCACTACCTCGTATCGAGCCATTACCAAATCGGATCAAATACTGCGATTACCCACGAAAACTCGACTTATATTGGTAAAATCTCCGAAAACATTGATTTTGATTATAAAAACCCTACTCACTATCCTATTCTGTGTCAACAGTCTAAAGAGGCAGGTATACCTCCTGAAGCTGTCTCTGACTATATCTTTAACATAGTATTGTCTTCTACTAACGTACTTCCTTGGATCAGGGAATATGCCGATCCAAACGATGGCTACCTGGCATCTCTATCAGGCAATAATTTCCAGCCAAAACCTCTTCCCTAACACTCTCATTATGTCACTTTACTCAAAATCACTAACTTAAAAATCTATCTATTCTGCCGCTTGTGTAAGACCTAGCACCTCATTTAGTCGCCTAGCTTGCATGCTCGCAAAGCGCTCTAGTTCATTATTCTCTTGAGGATTTTTATTTTCGGAGAGTTGTAACATCGCCAAAGCGATTCTTTCTGTATATTTTTTAGACTGTTCCTGATAGAGCCTATCATCAAGCCCTACGACTCGATCAACAACAGTTTCGTCATTTTTATGAAATTCAGCCATTGCTGTGATCACACTAGCAACCCTCAACAATAGTTTTGGATTATTATCTAGGTTTAGTCTAGCCCTAATATCTGGATCTAAGTCTGCAGCAACACCCTTTACATTCTCAGTAATATGAGGGATTAGACTTAACTGTTCTATTTGCCTGGAAGCATCATGATCTAAAGCACTCAGAAATACCACCTGTTTTCTAGCATAAGACCTATCTTCGCCCCTTTTGATGAGCTGTTCAACTACTGTAATTACGTCACTGATTTTCAATGCATTTTCAGCGTTCATAACAATATTTTACTCCTTCTTTGGTCCCACAACCACACTCCTAATCTCTGATTCCTTAATAAGCTCCTCACAAATGGCCTTTACCTCCTCCATCGTCACATCTTTGACCTTTTTCACTACCTGGTCTGGTTGCACTATCTCACCTTTAATGAGAGCTCTCATCCCAAAGAACTGGGCCACCCCCATCGACTCTTCGAGCGATAGTGGCATACGACCTAGCAAATACTCTTTGGCCTTCTTGAGCTCTGCCTCGGTGATAGTCCCTCCGAGCTTTAGCATTTCTTCTTTTACTACTTTTAGTGCTTCTGAGAGTTGTGACAGCTTTACCCCCGCTCGAACTGCCAGATATCCCGTGTCAAATGTCATATCCATATCCGCTTTGACATAATAAGCGAGTCCCCTCTTTTCTCTGATCTCATTAAAGAGCCGTGAGCTCATCCCACCACCCAATACTACTTGAGCGAGCTGTAGCGCATAGCGCCGAGGATCATGCATCGAGATAGCTGGTACCCCCATATAAAAATGGGCTTGCTCGGTTTTTTTCTTGCACAGTTTGGCCTCTACATTGCCATAACCCCCTACTGAGTTGTAATCCATTATCCCACCCTGCTTCATTACTCCCAATTTCTCCTCAATTAGCTTGGTAACCTCACTCTTATCCCCTATCTTCCCCGCAATCACCACCAACACATTACCTCCGTAGTACCAGTTATCGAGGTAAGAGCGCAAATGCTCACTAGTTGTCGCACGGACAGTCTCTTTGGTTCCGATTATTTCTCTCCCGAGACTCGATCCTGCATACATCAGGTTCTCAAATTCCTCCCCAGCCTTACTCATCGGCTGGTCTTCGTACATGTTTATCTCTTCGACTATCACCTCCCGCTCTCTGGTTAGGTCATCCTGTGGTAGTAGTGGCACAGTCAGCATTTCGGACTGTATGTCGAGAGCTAGTGGCATATGTTGTGCTGCACTGGTTATGTAATAACCTGTGTATTCTTTACTGGTAAAAGCATTCTGCTCGGCCCCGATCCCGTCTACTGCCTCAGCTATTGCCATGGGTGAGGGATATTTTTTTGTACCTTTAAATACCATGTGCTCCAGTACGTGCGAGATCCCTGCCTGCTCCTCTGTCTCATTGCGTGATCCCGTCTTAACTAGGATCATGGTCGTGACTGACTCTACCCCTGCCATCGGCACTAGTAGTACACGCACACCGTTACTCAGCTTGGTATATGTTGTGTCAAATTGCATAATTGTCCCCTACTATTAACTATTAACTATTTTCCATAATCTATATTGTGGACTCGAGGGGAATCGAACCCCTGTCCGTACAATGCGAATGTACTGTACTACCACTATACTACGAGCCCGTCGTGACACGATGATACTAAGATTCGTCCTATTTTACTACAGCACCAACCCCAGTCCCACCCCTACCATCCCACCACCCAGCACCGCTCCAGCTATCACCTGCTCCCACGTATGATGCCTCTGGTACACTCTCGCCCACATAACAAGTGCGAGAAGTCCGTATAGCCAAAGGTAATTAAAGCCATAAAAGATATTAACCGCGGTAAACAGGACGGCATTTACTCCAGCATGCAGGCTGATCTTCCACCTCAGGGTGATCAGACCAAAGGCAAGTCCAATTACATAAAATACTCCCAGTACCGAGGCAAGCTCGATCTTACCTAGTTCTAGTGTCAGCCATAGCCCTGCCAGGTGACACAGTAGGGTAAAAACGTAGATCGGGATCCTCTCTCCCCTCTTTTGCATGTCCCAGTTAACAATTTGCTTATGTCTTAACATAATCAGGAAAAAGATAAATGGCACTACAGCGTCTATAAAGAGTAATACTCCCAAAAATCGCCACCGGAGCCCCTCAGTGACAGCAAATCCTATCGCCATCAGGATCCCGATTGGTATCTCCCACACCGGATCCAGTATCCTAGAAACTATCTCGGCAAAAACATCCCTAAACTTCTTCATTAATCTCACTATAACATTTTCAAATTACCCCTCACTGCACCAGATTTCATGCTTATAAAGAATCCTTGAATTTAATCTCGCATGGAGTCATAGAGAGAATTATGCTCATTTATGCTGGATCTACGCAGCATGGAACGCCAAATGCACAAGTCTCTTGTCACGAAATTTAAGATTTTCATTACTTTGTGCGTACATTGCTAATAAACAATGAGCAATATGATCACATTTACTGCGAGTACAAAATTCCGCATTCTTACCCGCTCCAACCACCCTCTGATATACGACAGATTGAGGAGGAGATTGTGTTTCTTCTTCCATGTTTAACGCGGCTACAGTACCAAGTTCTCTCAAACACTTAGCTGTGCGTGTAAATCTACCCGCCATAGCATCATTCAAAATATCCCCACTCCTCGATTTAAGTTGGTGATTTGTAAATTTACCTCCAATTCGTACAGATGCTACTACAGTAGATATATTTATATATTCCCTAGCTTCTTTACTCATAAAGATTCCTTACTAAATTAGTTAAGTTGATATTGCTTCAGAATTAAATATCAAGAACAATCTTTTGTAGTTCATGGGGAATTGTAGATGCAATCTCAGGGTTAATAGTGTAGTTGGCAATCAAACAATGTGCGAGTAAGGCACAACCACTTTTTACACAATTTTCCGCTCTAATGCCTGCCCTCATCGTACGATATGCAACATTATCATCATTATCACTATGCTTTTCAAGTGCTGTTACCTCAAGTGTATGTCCAGAGAGACATTTCGCTTCAAGCATAAATTGATGTACTTCATTTAGGTATACATTCTTCTTGACCAAGTCATACATCTTTTTCTGTTTTACTTTATTCCCTTCTTCCTTGACATCGGAACATCTGACGCCGGCTAAAGCAGTCGTTAACCATAATAGTTTTTCGCTATCGAGTTTCATATAGAGTATTTTACCCTATAACCATAAAATACACAATAGATACGCACATATTAATGTTGATTTGAATTCGTCGGAGTAATCCCCTCCTCTGCTATACTTACTTTTTGTATGCCAAAGTCAAATTTGACCGTGGTCATGTCCCCTCCCGACTACTTTGAGATCGCCTACTCCATCAACCCATGGATGGACACGAGTAACAAAGTAAACCCTGCTCGTGCCAAAACCCAGTGGGAAACACTCAGAGACACTTACCTCCGCCTAGGATTTGAAGTCTTAACTATCCCACCAGTTGCTGGCCTCCCCGACCTGGTCTTTACGACCGATCACGGGGTCTTTATCGGTGATATCTTTTATCTCTCCCGCTTCCGCTACACTGAACGACAAAGAGAGCAGGACGTGACAATCCCTTGGTACAAAGCACAGAATATTAAAGTTAAGACTATCCCCTCACTCTGCTTCATGGAGGGTGGCGATGTCTCTTTTCACCATAATCACATTTTTCTCGGTTATGGATTTCGCACATCTTTATCTACAGCAGAATACCTAAGTAACGCTACTCACTACCCTATGACACCTCTCGAACTGGTCGACGAAGCTTTCTACCACTTAGACACCTGCTTCCTCCCGTTATCTTCCGACACGGCTTTTTACTACCCTGGAGCGTTTACGAATAATGGGATAAAGAGTCTCAAGGCGCAGTTTGATATTTTGATTCCCCTAACTAGCCACGAGGCTGAGTCATTTGCCAGCAACAGTGTGGTAATTGGCAAAAATGTTATCTGCCAGCCCTGCCCGAGCTATGAGCAAAAACTAATGGATCTAGGCTACACTCCGATCACTCTCGACATGAATGAATTCAACAAATCAGGCGGCGGCATCCACTGTCTATCACAGGTAATAAACATCACTGATTGGTGATTAATGTAGTGCATTCACTGGTTAATTTTTTAGTTACGAAACACTACCTAAAGCGCGATATAAAGAAATATCAGCTATAGCTTCTTTCATACGTTGGGTTGCTTCTTTTGAATAAGACCCTTCTATAAAACATGCTAGTTCTCCATCTTGAAATCCTTTTAACCCTATTGAATTCTTGCGTTCGACATGAATCCCACCCAGTCTACCCAAGCTAACTAGCTCATAGTGTGCTGCTATAATACGCGAACTACGGTCCACTACCACATCTGCTGGAAACGTAAAACCATCCATAGCCATATTACCCGTCTGAAAAGTTAACTGTTGAATTGGTTTTTTAGTAGGTCTATTATTTGAATCTGTCAACGCTAACTGTGGAAAAATAGATCCAGATCGAAAAACTGTTTTTCTATCAATGCCTATTTTTAAGTCCTCGTCTCTTACAATAACAAAACCAACGCCTGATCCTCGGTTACCATTTACCCATGAAAGAGTGCTCTCATCATTTGCAACAAGGTTCCAAAAACTAGCCGCCAGTTGTCTTGGAAATACTTTATTCACAACTCTAGCTAATTGTCCAAACTCATTCCCAGTAACAAATGCAGAAACTTCTCTGGATGGAGAATTATATAGGTAACTTTCGTACACATTGATTGACATACTTGTCTCCTATTTCCCAAATTAATTCATTCCATTATATCCCATAATCAATAAATACGCAATAGATACATACAACTAAAAATAGTTAATATCATCACTTCAACAAGGCGTGTGTTAAAATCAAAAAATGACTCGGCCAAAGAAAACCGCAGACCTGGGACTCGAAAACGGCCGACAATGGATTATAACTCATCCAAGGTTTAAAGAACTGGATATATCACAAGAAGCAGTACGCTCTATGAGTCGAGAGGCGCTACTAGAACTAATGGCAATATTGCCAGTAACAACAAATATGCAAGCATTGATAGACGATATAGGAGACGTTAAGGCTGTCTGGCAGGAAACGAGAGGTAGGCTTATAGCCTCAACACCTGCCAAAAAATAAATAATTAGGTATTCGTCTCTCCTCACTAGTGCGATACCGAGGGTCAAATCCTCTACAAACAGTTCACACTTATTTCACCGATTTTACATTTTTTGTAATTTCATAGAATAGATCTCGTTCTTTTTTTCCATTGAGCATATTTCTTAACGCTATTTTTCACCCAAGGAGGATAACTCCTAGCCATATCTAACAGCACTGTCTTTCTCAAATTGTCCCACTCTATACGTGCGTCGTCCAGTCGCCTAACGCGCCGAACATACATGTAATCTAATAGCGCCTTTTCTGGTGTCGCAATCATTATTAGTATGCCACTCTTAACATCTCGTACAAGCTCATATCCAAAAAATAATTCACGACTTACCCGACTATAAACAAAATTGCCCATTTCATTATCAAACTTTCTCGGCTTACCAGTTACGACCGAGGTAGTTACTCCAGACACATCGGGCATAACCCCAGAGTGATTTAAGACTGTCTCTAAGCTCACATACGATGGTTGGTATATGTAGTTTGCAACTACTAACTCATCTGTAGGTTTATTGGCTACTATATATAGCCCTCTCTTAAGTCGTCTTATCTCTCCCCTCTTTTCCCATCTAGCCAGTGACATGTTGACATGTCTGGATCCCATGATTCTCCCCGCCTGCTCTGCGGTAAAAATAGAAGTTCCAATATTATTCAAAAAATCTCTGTATATCATTACCACTTAATATACATTATTGTATATTATCTGTCAATGTATTTGTAGTGTTAAACTAACGTTATTTCAAAAGAAGAGTGGGTGGTTTACAGTCACCCTGCCCGCTTGCCGTGGCGGAGTTATGTCACCAAATACGATCACTCCTTTGCCCCAGAGCCAGAGACATTTGATGCCAAAGACTTGGCAATCACCATCTTTGATCTCGCTGCGCTTAGTTTGATAATCTATCATGCTCTCAACTAATACTAGTACTCGTCTATGACTACTTAGAATTAAGATCAAGTCTATATCGAGGGACACTTCCTACCATATATTCAAGTATGTATCCCCAACGCAATAGTGCACTAATAATCTCGTCTTCTGTCCCTTTTTGATATGGCACTACGTCAGCTACAACAATTCCACAACCTCGGTCCCTCGCCCAGTTAATTACTTGATTATGCAATGCTCTCCCTATTCCTAGTCCCCGAGTTTCTTTAATTAACTCTGGCTCACTCCCAGGTTTGACAGGCAACCCCACATACATTCTCTCAAGACAATAGCACAATCCATCATAGTTAGGACTAACATTCAACTCAATCCTAGCTTCACCTACAAATTTCCGTCTACCATCAATCAACGCAGATGCTGCCAACATTAATGATTGAGGGTCTGACTCCTGAATCGTTTCAATTTCAAACTTACCAATTATAGTCATATTTATCCCTACATCTCCTCGGGCGCAACTATCCCAAGAGTACTTAGCCCGCTCTTTAGCACATTAGCAACAGCCTCTGTCAGCTCATACCTAAACTGATTAACTTCCCCGTCCCCTGCCCCAAGCGTAGTCGAAGACGGAGTGGGGTCAAATACCCTACAGCTCTGGTAAAAACTATTAAACCTGGCCGAGAGTTCAGTTACATATGTAACGATCATATGTGGTGCCAGTGCTCGCCCAGCCTCCTCTATAACCTCAGGATAGCGGTATAACCAGCGCAGTAGCGCCATCTCTTCACTTACCATCTGACCTGCCGACTTGTCCTGAGCCACGCCGAAGGAATCCCCGATCATCCGACCAGCCGAATTACTGAATTTCCGGATAACCGAGCTCGCTCGTGCATACGTGTACTGGACATATGGACCAGTAGCACCATCAAAATTTGTCATTTTTTCTAAGTCATAAATTACATCATTCCCTATCGCTTGCTTCAGAACCAAGTACTTCAAAGCTCCAACAGCGACGCTATCAGCGGCATCCAACATTTTTCCAGGCATCACTTTCGCTCTCTCAGAAAAATAAACACCTGATGGATCTTCTGATTTAAATTGCATTTTGGTTCGCTCTTGTATCTTATGCCAAACCTTATTTTGAATATCGTTCAGTAGCCCCTCCCCCGTCACGACCTTACCAGTTCGACTGCTCATCTTGCCCGTTGTCAGCTTCATTACTCCATGTGGAACATGAATAGTTTTGTTACCGAGTTCTGGGTAGAGCTGCTTCATGACAGAGATCAAGACTTTAAAATACTCTGTTATCTCATTCGCTGTCACGATATAAGATTTGTCGTACTTGTATCTTTCGTACTTAGTCTTTGCGAGCCCTAGCTCCTTGCCCTCATAGGTCGCGAGGCCTAATTTGTTTCTAAATACCCTGGTATGTAGTCCTTCTTTTTCACCTTTGTAAACCACTGCCCCACCCTCCCCGAGCTCTAGCACTCCTTTGGCGAGTCCCTCCTCAACTACAGCTAGCCCTACAGGCCCAGCCTCACTCTCAAAAAAGTATTGATCAAATTTTGTCCCGAGCCTCGCATATATGGTCTCAAAATATTCGAGACTCCACTCACGTCCTGCGTCGTACAAGGCGTTAGTTGCTTCATCACTGCGTTCATATATCTGTTTATTAAGTGTGTGCATTTGTGCTTTAGCTTCCTCATTCTCCTCAAATTCTGTTGCCCCAAGCGCATATGACTCACCCAAAAACTTCTGCCGCTTTACTAGCTCCCACTCTGCAATTTCTTTTAACTCGATACTTTCTACTTGCAACTTATGCTGCATCCCCCAGATAGCTTTAGCCACATGTAGTCCCACGTCTCCCTGGTAACACGCCCGCTTTACCTCTGCCCCACTCATCTCGATGAGCCGGACTATAGCCTCCCCGATGGTGTTACTCATAAGGTGTCCAATATGCATTTCTTTAAAAGGGTTTGGGTCTGTGTACTCTACCATTACCTTTTGACCAGCGAGTCTACTAGAACTTCCATACCCACTCTCTCTCGCGCACATAGCTTGAGTGAGTAAATACTCTGTTTTGAGCGTAAAGTTAATAAACCCAGCTCCCGCCACTTCTGTTTTTGCAATATCTATCAAAGTAGATAATTCTGTATCATTCTGCAAACTAGTGATTAGTTTTTCGGCTACCTCGCGTGGGTTTTTGCCTAATTTTTTGGCGAGCAACAGCGCCAGATTGGTCGCGTAGTCACCATGAGTTTCGTCTTTGGGGTGAGAGACATTAAAGTCTGGAACACCACTCTCAGGCATCAACTCAGTTGCCGTAATGGCCATCCCAAGTGCTTCGGTGATAACTACAACTGGATTTAGCATATGGCTATTGTACCAGGACAATAGAACTACATAAATATTTGACAATGTGCGCACATTGTAATATTATCTCAGTAATGCTCAAATACTCTTGGAATAAAGAGAAGAACAAACTACTCAAAGAAACTAGAAATATAGGATATGAACAAATTGTCGAGGCAATACAACACACCAAAACACTAGCTAGCCTCAAACACACTAATACAGTTAAGTATAAAAACCAAAAAATATTTGTAATAGAGATTAACAATTATGCTTACTGTGTACCCTATGTAAAAAGAGGATCACATATTTTCTTTAAAACTATTTATCCCAGCCGTAAGTACAATAAAATATATCTAAAAGGAGAAAAATGAAAAACGCAAAATTTGACCCTTTCAAAAATTTAGTCCTAGATGAATACGAACAAGATATAGAGGATAATCTCGAATCTGGCACCCTTCAATCCGTCACTATGTCAAAAAAAGAACTCACAATACTCAAAAAAGCTGCGGCGAACACCCTCAAACTACTCAAAAAAGATACTAATATGAATATTCGTGTTAGTCACGCGACCAAACAGGCACTGCAAGCCAAGGCTACAAAGCTCGGACTAAAATACCAGACTCTCGCAGGCAGTATCTTACATCAGTACGCGCACAGCTAGACTAAGAGAGCACCATCTCTGCCATCTTCTCGACCCCCGTATCACTCTTGATCAGGCATTCATCTGCCCCAGCATCCTTTGCTTTCTTGAGCTCTTCTTCTTGAGATAGGTTGGTAGCTACAATAATCTTAATTTTCTTGTATTTATCATTCGCTCGTATCAGCTTGAGCGTATCGTAGCCATCCTGTTTTGGCATAACTAGATCAAGAACAATCACATCTGGATTAAAGGTCTTGAGGATCTCTATCGCCTCAGCCCCGTCCTCAGCTAGTTTGACCTCTGCCCCGACAGCTTCGAGCTTTGTCTTGTAAGCCTGGGCGATAAACATATCGTCTTCGGCAATCAGTACTTTTTTCATATTAACCTTACTTCCCCAGCTTTTGCTGCTACACCCGTTTTAGGTAGTGTGATATAAAATGTGCTCCCTTTACCTACTTTACTCTCAAAACCTATCGTACCACCAATTAGCTTAACTAGCATAGATCCGATATAGAGTCCCATCCCCGTCCCATCTGTTTCGTACTGTCGGATATTGGATGCTCTAAAGAATTTGCCAAAGATCTTTCGTTGTTCTGCCTCTGGGATACCGTATCCATGATCTACAACAGCGATAGTGTAAGTAGAGTCGTCTGTCGTAACCACTACTTCTATACTCTCACTCTCAGGACTATATTTACTCGCATTATTAATAAAGTTGTTCAAAATTTGGCGCAGTAGCATTGGATCCACGTTCACATTCAGTGGCTCATCCGGCATATTTAGGACTAGTTTTTGACCTCTAACATTACTCTGACAATGTTTGGCGAGTTCTTTAAAGTATGAGCGTAGCTCTAGTGGAGCCGGCTCGACAATCAGTCTCCCCGATTCAATTCTTGAGATGTTGAGTAAGGTCGAGACTAGTTTGATCATTCTGCCGTTTGCTTCTTCTGTATTTTTGACCACTTCTTGCTGTTTGCTAGTGAGCTTGCCTATGTCCCCTGCCAGTAACATCTCTAGGTTCCATCGCATCGAAGAAAGTGGGGTACGCAGCTGGTGGGAGACCAGGGAGACAAAATCTGTCTTCATCTGATCCACTTCTTTTTGCTCTGTGATATCTCGCTGTGTCGCCACGTAATACTGGATCACGCCATCTTTATCCATTAGTGGATAAATATTAATTGTCGAAAAAAAATGTTCGCCATTCTTCCTGTGGTTTTGGATCTCGCCCATAAAGAGCTGCTTCTTATTCTTGATCGTATCCCACATATGCCTGTAATATGCGTCGTCCATCAATTTACCCCACAACACTCCAGCCTTGCGGCCAATAATATCTTTGACGCTAAATCCAGTGACTCGCTCCGAGGCTGTATTAGCCCAGAGGACTATCCCGTCAGGATCGGTTAGGATCATCATCTCCCCAGACTGCTCCACCGCTGTCTTAAAGATGCGTAGTTGATCACGCTGCTGCCAGAGGAGACTCCTCTCATGTGCTAGCTCTTCTTTTTGTCGCTCATTATCACTTCGTATTCGCTCGTGTGCTTGCTCAGAAAAAGACAGCATGGCTGAGATCACGCCGTATGCCGCACACAACTGGATCAGCTCAGTGCGTCCATAGACGCTAAGGTCTAGGCCAAAAAACTCAGCAATTGTCAGTCCAGCCAGATAGAAGCCAAACAAACTCACATACAAGCTGGCAGTACGAACGTTGCGTAATGCAAAAGCGAGGGTCGGGAATAAAAAAATCCACATCCACCCAGTATCGCGAATCCCTCCATCAACCATAATCACACCGAGTATCAGCATACTAGATGACAAAACTACATGGCTCGCTGTATCCAAGTTCCGTCTCTTTAAGTAAATAGCCAGATTAACTACGCCGACTACACCAACAAACATCTCCCCCCACCCGAGATGGTTACTATAAATGTAGATATTAACTCCACCCATTAGTAATAGACTAGCTATCCCGATCAAGCAAATGATTACAAATAGCCAGTGGTCGTGGTGATTATGTTCCATATTATTCGTACCGTAGTGCGTTTAGTGCCGAGATCCGCCGGGCTCTCCTGGCCGGGTATATACCCGTTGCCACACCAACGATAAATGAGAGAGATAAGACAAAAACCACAAACTGCCATGGGATATAAGACACGTCAATCGCACCCACCCCACGGGCAATCGAAATGGTTGAAAGGAGGAGTCCTAGACTCTTACCCATCGCCCAGCCAGCGAGCACTCCAAACACTCCACCAAGTAGTCCCATGATCATCGCTTCGGCTAGAAACAGCTCCTTTACCTCTACACTCCGCATCCCCATGGCTTTCATCACCCCGACCTCTCGGGTTCGCTCCATGAGTGACACTGTGAGCGTATTAAACATACCAAGGGACGCAACAGTT
>DALYFH010000014.1:6123-28693 GCA_031972135.1 Candidatus Woesebacteria bacterium | reverse complement strand
GCGCTTTGTCCGGCGCTGACGGATTTGGCGCTGACGGATTTAGTTTCACCATCACTCACCGAACACCAGGTAGTCGGGCACGGCTGGGTCGATTGGAAACACCCCATGGTGGGCTGGATACGCCGGCGTTTATTTTCTGTGCAACCAAAAATGGACTCGTCAAAAAAACCCCAATCGCCGAATATAGTAATATCAGAAACTCCGGCAAGATCGGGATCGTCCTCAAAGATAATGATAGTCTAATCAAAGCTCAAGTTACCGATGGGAGTAATTACATTCTATTGGTCACTCATCAGGGCAAATCTATCAAATTTAAAGAAGCAGATGTCAACCCAACCGGTCGTGCCAGCCAAGGTGTTAAGGGGATCTCACTCAAAAAAGATGATGCAGTAATCGCTGCCTCAACCTTTGAGATCAACCCTGTGAGACCTGATGACAAACGCAAGAAGTTCTTCCGTGAGATCTTGGTCGTCACCGAGCACGGGTTAGGCAAGAGAACTGACGTCGAGGAATATCCAGAGCAGGGTAGGGGAGGCCAAGGGGTCAAGGTAGCCGAGCTCTCTGACAAAACCGGTAACCTCGCCGCCGCTCGTCTAATCACCGAAGCAGATGAGCAAGCTGTCATCACCACCAAAGCCGCGCAGGTCATCAAACTACCAATCAAAAACATCAAAGTACTTGGTCGGTCTACTCAGGGCGTCATCTTAATGCGCCCCGCCAAAGGCGACGTTGTAACTTCCGTCACAACTCTGCAAGAGTCTGAGGACGAAGAAGAAGTCAACTAAGTCAGACTTTATATCCTATGTACGGCAGGATTCTGTAGTTTTCATACCCATCGTCTATTCCATACCCATAGACATATACGTTCGGTATTTCGAATCCTAGATACTTTATCGGCACCTCAATCTCTCTGCGGTCAGGTTTAGACAGTAGTGATAATACAGCTAACGACGCAGCACCTCTAGCTTCTAGTATTGCCATTAGCATTGCTATAGAGTAGCCAGTATCGACGATATCCTCAACCAATAGTACATTTTTACCTGCAATCGGATTTTTTACATCTTTAGTTATTCTCGGTTCTCCTGAAGAAATTTGTTTATCCTCGTAACTTGTAATTCCCATAAAATCTATTTCTACATTAGTCGGGGACATCCCATGTTTAAACAATGCAAATGCTAGATTTGTCGTAACAGCAGACGCCCCAGTTAGTACACCTATTAATAGTAGAGATTCATAGTCGCTAGCTACTCGCTTACCGAGCTGATCTATTTTCCGAGCTATTTGTCGTTCGCTAAACAATACTTCAGTACCAGGAATCGCTCTACTCATTTATATATCTAACATTATCGGACCATTTATTACCACGCATCTCAAGTATGTATTTTCGATTGTCTCTGCTACAATTTTAGAGATATGACACTACTTAGCTTTCACATCATAACTGCTGTACTCACTTTAATCATCTGCGCGCTCATCTGGGTCCGACCTATACCCAAACTACTCTCCCCACTGACTATATCTTCCGTAGTCTCGATCATAACTGGTATCCTGGTCTCGCTGGACTCTCCACTCCTCACCATCTGCGCCAAACTAGGCGTGTACTCATTGGTAATCGTAGTCTCACTCTACAAACTAAAATCCAACCAGCCTACTTCTTTGCTAGATGCTCATCAAAGAACTTGATGGTTCGACTCATTGCTGTCCCAAAATTCTGCGAAATATTGTGATCATCTCCCGGGTATTCGTATAGCTCGACCTGCTTATTTACACCATTCATCGTTTCTTTTAGGGTGCGCGAAAAAGCAACAGGCACCGACGTATCCGCTATCCCATGATGTAATTCGAGTGGACCAGAGATATCACTAAGGTACGATGTAGCGGAGATACTAGTCCAAAATTCGGGATTTTGCTCAGGTGTACCGTACTTCTCTTGCAGTAGGTTGCGCCACCTCCGACCAGGATAACTAGGTGAGGGTAGGGGACTACTACTTGTTCTCCGCCAGTTGTTGAGTAAGTCGGGATAAGACGCTACCACCCCAGCCCAGATCACTCCCGCCTTAATATCAGGAGAACTGACCATAGTCCTAAGTGTTATATGTCCTCCCATCGAGTGTCCCCACATGCCTATCCGATCTGGATCTACTCCTGGGTACTTTTTCATATTTGCAACTAGCTGTCTCACGTCACGCACATACCCGTCCGACCCGTATCCTCCCTCAGCAGTTCCCTCACTACTACCATGCCCACGATAGTCAGACTTTACAACCACATATCCAGCTAGGACCAGCCGATCAAAGTAAGCGACATATTTTTCATTCGTGCGATATATCTTTGGATCAATATAACCATGATTAAATACTATGACAGGCCAGCCATCATCAGGCGCCACGCCTTTTGGTATGCCTAGTAGCGCGTTAATTTTGTATCCGTCAGACACATAAGATACTATGGATTTTTGGTATCGACTCTCTCCAGTTATTGTTTCAACATTAGTTATCTCACCAGGGATAAACTCACTCTTTTTTAGTACTTCTATCGAGAGCATAGACTCCGCACTCTCAGTGTTCATCTCGCCCATCTCTAACTCAGCTTCACCACCTATCTGCAGAGGATTATTTAATGCACCATCACTAGTTTTCAATGAGTAAATATAAAGTCCCACCAAAACTGCGCTAATCACCAAAAATGGTCTTAAATACTTTCTCATACTTAATAGTATATAGTAAGATCATGCTCCGCAAAGTTATCCCACTAGTAATACTCATTCTGACATTAGGATACTACGGCTTGTCTAGGCTCCCGTATTCCCAACAACACACTAATCCCCCTATGAGTACTAACTAAGATAGAGTAGGGGAGACCAATCAAAAGCCAGAGAGCATTCCAGGTCTAACCACTCCTGATGGTTTTGTAATTTCCTATTTTGCCAAAGATGTAGCAGGTGCTCGCTCCATGGCATCCAATCCAGATGGGACCATCATCTACGTAGGTACTAGGGATAGTTCACTCTATGCAGTACTAGATCAAAACAAGGATGGTCTTAGCGAAAAGACAGTCACAATTAGTAGTAGTCTAGATACCCCAAACGGCGTAGCTTACAAAGACGGTGACCTGTATGTCGCCGAGGTGAGTCGGATCATACGCTTTAAAAGTATTGATAATGTTTATGACCAAAATCCAAGCTACGAAGTCGTCTATGACCAGCTACCCAAAGATAAGCACCACGGCTGGAAGCATATCGCCTTTGGTCCTGATGGACTACTCTATATCCCAATTGGTGCGCCGTGTAACGTCTGCGAGGATAAGGGGATATACTCTCGCATAGTCACACTCAATGTCGAAACAAAAGAGGTAAAAACATTTGCAACAGGCATTAGAAATACTGTGGGCTTTGACTGGTCGCCAATCGATAATAGCCTCTACTTTACAGACAATGGCCGGGATCTACTGGGCGACAATACTCCCCCCGACGAGCTCAATCATGCACCAATCTCTGGACTCGATTTTGGCTTCCCTCGCTGCCATGGCAATAATATTCAGGATCCCCAATTTGGCACTACAGTCAGCTGTCAGAGTCATACCAAGCCAGTAGTCGAACTTGGTCCACATGTAGCCGCACTAGGGATGAAATTCTATCGTGGCGACATGTATCCCAAGGAGTATAAGAACCAAATCATTATCGCAGAGCATGGCTCTTGGAACAGGCGTGATCCAATCGGTTATAAAGTATCTCTGGTTAATC
This sequence comes from Candidatus Woesebacteria bacterium, assembly GCA_031972135.1. GTDB lineage: Bacteria > Patescibacteriota > Microgenomatia > UBA1400 > UBA12108 > GWF. The sequence goes on along the minus strand of DALYFH010000014.1, from coordinate 24,951 downwards.
CAGCTACACGTAGCTACTCTGATTTAGTCTCTGGCTGGTTAGTATCGGGGGAGTCCTGGGGTAGACCTGTGGATATCCTCGAGCTCCCAGATGGATCAGTCTTAATTAGTGATGATTTAAACGATGCTATCTACCGACTTTCTTACGCACAGTAATATATAATGCATGCAATGTCAAAACTACGAATAGCAGTCATCTACGGCGGCCGGAGTCCTGAGCACGAGGTTAGTATCATTACCGCTGTTCAGGCGATGGCGAGTATGCCGAGCAACTACGAAGTAATTCCTGTATATATAAACAAAGAGGGCAAACTCTTAACCGGTAATCATCTCAAATCAATTTCTAGCTATCAAAACTTACCGCTTCTCGAAAAAATGTCTCAGGCAATTGCACTCCCAAATTCACCTGAGAATATCGCACTTACTCCGATCACACCTTCGTTTTTCAACAAATCCCAAAAACCCTTTGATGTAATCTTCCCATGTTTTCATGGTGGGGTAGGGGAGGGAGGTTGGATCCAAGGGCTGTCAGAGTTCTATGGCATACCCATGGTCGGAACTGGCTTAACAGGTGCCGCACTCGGTATGGACAAGGTGGCCATGAAAACTGCATTTGACGGTGCTGATATAAACCAGGCTCCTTACATTTGGTTTTACAGTAATGACTGGTATTCCAAGCAAGCGACCTTTACAACTACTATAGAAAAAAGTCTTAAGTATCCTATCTTCGTCAAACCTAGTCGTGGGGGCTCCTCAATCGGCACTACCTGTGCCAAAAATCGTGTTGAGTTGATACGTGCCATAGATTTAGCTGCTGCTATGGACACGCGCATTGTAGTAGAGGAGGGGATCACAGGTGCTCGCGAGATCAATATCTCAGTTATGGGCAACGCCGGACATCCCTTAGAGTGCTCAGCCTGCGAAGAAGTCTTTCACGAGGGATCCGATTTTCTAGATTTCAAAGACAAATATCTCGCATCCGGTAAAACAGAGGGCATGGCAGCGGCCGACCGAGTGATCCCTGCAGATATCCCCAAATCAGTCTCAGACAAAATAGCAACAACAGCCAAACTAGTCTTTAACCTCCTCGATTGTGCTGGCCTAGTCCGACTAGATTTCCTGGTCAAAGGCAAAGACGTTTATTGCATCGAGATCAATACTATCCCCGGCTGTCTTAGCTTTTTCCTCTGGGATAAAGTGGGTTACGCTTATCCAAAACTCTTAGATCATCTCATCAAGCTCGCTCTATCCAAGCACGAAGAGAAAAAACTACTCCAGACAGACTTTACCTCACCAATTCTCGAAACCATCGGTCAGGGTGGCAAACTAGGTAAAAAATTATCTACCTAAAGACCTTCAGGAATATCATTTTCAATTAAAACAAGTGGTTCTTTCTTAAGTTTTAAATCTTTGACTACCTTAACAAAGTCCATCGTCTTATCTATTTTTAAGACTTTAACTCTATCATTTGTCCCTTCGTACAGTGATCTGGTCCTCTGATTATCACCAACCAAGATTGCGTAATCTACGTTACCTGCGATCACTCTACCGAGCTCAGCATGTATCCGCTCACTCTCTTCACCTAGTTCGAGTAGCCCTGGAGTCACTACTATCCTCGTATACTTGGTCTGCTTGCCTAGGTAATACAGAGCTTCCTGCATGCTCTTTTCGTTACTATTATAGCTATCGTCAATTACCCGCATACCATAGCGATCAGACGTCGTTTCAAATCTAGAAGGGACAGGACGAAAGTGTTTTTCAGCCTTCTTTATCTCACTCTTGCTCATCCCGAGTGCTCGCCCAATTGCTCGTGCTGCTGCTTTATTTATCTCTTCTCTCGATTCTCCCTCATACCAGTTAGCTTGCGATACCTTTTCTCTAACAGTCTCATCACTTCCATTAGCTATTAGTACTCCGCCAAATTGAGCAATATATCTCGCAAGCTCGGTCTTGGCTATTTTTATTTGTTCCCAGCCTCCAAAACGTGATAAGTGTTGCCTGGCAATCCCGGTGATTACTCCAACGTCTGGCTTTATCCAACCAGCAAATCTAGATATTTCTCCGACGTGATACGCCCCTACTTCGAGGACCAGTATTTCTGTATTATCCATTACTTCATGTCTAAGTGTCTTGGCTATACCTACAGCCGTATTGTAATTGCGGCCTGTAACAACTGTTCGATATTTGTGGCGAAGTAGGTCGTAGGTCAGTTCCTTGGCTGAGGTCTTGCCATAGCTGCCCGTAATCATGACCACCCTTGTCTCTCGTTTATGCAGCTTGCTCATCTCCTGCTCGATCCACAAGCCGTATATATAATCACGAACGTCTCTTAGATCCATACTTCCTCCACTATTCTCGATAAGTCACGAAAATGAGTTAGGTGTGGATCGTGACCGGCTTCCCAGACCACTCTCACTCTCGCACTCGGCAACTGTCTTTTATATATCGATAGTAGGCCCAAAGGGAGTATTGGATCTCGCTCCCCCCAGATGACCATAGTAGGGGATTTTATTTTTGCCAACTCATGCATTAGGTCATATTTAACCACTGCTTTATATAAGTCCCTGAGTTTAATATTCTGTCCATCAACATCGCTTACACCTCTAGACACATACTCTCGTATTTTCCCTGGAATCAATCTGGATATAGAGCGCAGTGGTCTTAATATTATCCGTCTCAGAGTCATTGGCTTTACAGCAGCAGGCGCGATCAAGATCAGGTTTTCGACGAGAGTAGGATATATAGCTCCCAGGACTACTCCCATCCGCCCACCTAGAGAGTGGCCGATGATGCTCGCCCGCTTAATATCCAGGTAGCTCAACCAGCCAACTAGTGCTTTTGTGTAATCATAGATATCAGTTACATTTTGATATAAACCAGTGCCACCAAATCCGGGGAGGTCGGGGATCAGCACTGGCCTACCTGTCTTCTCATTAAGATGATTACCCAGCATCTGCCACTCTATGCCTGTGCGTCCCCAGCCATGCAAGATTACAATAGGGGTGCCTTTGCCGATTATTTCGGAGTAACTCCATATCACTTTATCGACTGCCACTTGCGTCATAAATCACCTGTAACTGTATTCAAACATGATATCATTTCCACCCATCAATACGGGTGACAGTTTATTGGGTTGAATTTTACTTTTAACAAAATTTGCTTTCTCCATAATTCGTAGAGATGAACGGTTTTTATCACTAACTTCTGTTACTAGCCGCGATAACTTACCTCCACTTAATCGGACCAAATCTGGGAGTACATCTCGTAAAAAAACAAATACGCTCGATACCAAACCCTGGCTTTGCCTTGATGATTCAAGTAAGGAGTAAGCAAAATTAGCCACTAATGCTCCATCATTCCAGTTAAATTCAAAATCAACTTCGGCAATAGTTTGATCAGGAAAGTCCATACCCATTGCCCTATATACCAATAAATTTGGATTGGATTCAAACATACTTATAATCCCATTCCATCCAACAATTGTCTTGGGCGTAGAAGGGAGATAACCTTGCTCTAACACAGGGCTAGACATAGCCATAGCCCATTTAGATGAAAACCCACAAGTTAGATCCAAATAATCTAGTGGCAATAGTTCACTAAATGGCAAATTGAGATCAGGATGTGGCACGATCGACCAAGTACGCATTTCTTCCACCAATTGTGCAAGGTCGCCTTTATCTCTAACATCACGACTAATTCTTCTCGGACACAGCTCATACTTTTTCATTATCTCGGATTCTATCACTATAGGGCATAACATTCCATTTTTCTCACTATCCTACATTCCCACTCGCCTTTATCCTTAGAGGATCAAAATAAGCGCACCACCATGTTCTAATTCGAATTCAACAATAATCAACAACATTTGACAACATTCAATAACATTCGCTAACAACAGCTAATATCTGCTAATATTAGATTATGACTGATATATTATCTATCAAACAGCAGTTAGAACACGCAGAAAAAATTTCTCGACTTCTGCCACGACGTCATGCAATTTATCAAACAATACTCGAGCAAAAAATGATCAGCGCCGATTACCTATATCGAAATTTTGCCGGGACCCCTGGTAGCTCCATTCGTTATGATCTTAAAGAGCTCCAAAAAGCTGGCTTAATCAAAAAACTAGGCAGTACCCGTGGAGCGCTGTATCAGGTATCCTGATCTACTTCATTCCCACTATGATACTTCTCATGGATCGTTCTTAGCTGAGGGTTAGTCACATGGGTATAGATCTGAGTAGTCGCAATGTTCTTATGCCCCAGCATCTCCTGGACTTCGCGGAGTCCTGCACCGTGTGAGAGTAGATCTGTCGCAAAGCTATGTCGCATCACGTGCGGTGTTATAGAGACTGGTAGGTGAGCTAGGCGGCCGTAGTGACCAATAATCCGCTGCACGCTCCTAGTTGTCAGACGGAGCTTTTCTCCTGCCTTGGGATCTGCGATATCCATCTTCTTGCCATGATGGCTAATAAAGATCGGGTGGTAGTGATCGTTTCGCTCCCTCAGGTATTTCTCGATCCACCCAGCTGCTCTCGGAGACAAAAAGACCACTCTAATTTTTCGACCTTTCCCAACCACCCCAAACTCTCTAGTCTCTAGGTTAACTGTAGTCTTATTAAGTGACACCAACTCCGAGACACGTAGTCCTGTCGAGAATAACACCTCCATGATCACTCTATCCCTTAGTCCTCTAATGCTGGTTGTATCCACCTTTTCAATCATCGACTCCACATGTGTGTAGTCGAGGAACTTTATCGAATGCTCCTTACCCTTAGGTAGCTCTAACTTATCTGGGGACACCACCTCATAGTCCTGTCTGATCAGGTAACGTAACAAGGATCTGATCGCGATCGCATAGTAACTCTGTGTCACAGGTGATAGATACTGTCCCTTATCATCTTTATGTTGAGCAAGGTAAGCGCGGTATGTCTTTAACATCTTGGCAGTAATATCGGCTAGATTGGTCTGGGGATAGTACTCGTTTAGCCAAGTAGCAAACTTCCCTAGATAAAAGCGATAGTTACGAATGGTAAAAGGAGAGACCTGTCGTTCAACAGATAGGTACTCGAGGTACTCCAAGATTGCATCCTCTAACTTGGGAGCTTTACCATTAGCAGTCATAGGTAGGGGAGTGATAAGAGTCTCGAATTAAACTGAGGGGCGATATATCCATCCTTTTTGCACATACACACTACACGCACATATCTATAATTAGATATATGTCCTATAAGGCAATATAGTATATATCCTATAGTTAGTAAGCGTATATTCAGAGAAGAGGGGAGATATCAGTTACTAACCTTGTCACCATTGTGCGACATTAATTATGTAGTGTCAAGCAATGCGCTTAATCAATCTATTCTTAAGTGTCATATACAGTTTTACTATCAAACAATACCAGATAACAGTCAATAACATATCAACAATAACTAAATATGTGAGATTACCAATCATAGAATAAATTGGGTAGTTAGGATCAGGAAAGCCATTCACTATCCATATCACTGGAAAAACTGTCATGAGGTATAGTGGCATCAATATCCATCCTACTACTGACTGTGTTATCCCTCCACCGATCGCTGAAATTGGTTCTAGATAATTAGTAGGTACAAGGTCATACAACCACACCTTTGCAATAACATTCATGAGTATACTAATCACGATTATTACTATTTCGGCTATATTGAGAACATTGATCTTAGAGTGGCTTGGTTCGTGATTATTAGAACTACGTTTCATACCAAGATTATATCGTAAACCAAGAAAGAGCAGGTATTATACCAATACTACCAGAGGTAGAGGCCGTAGAATGGCGTTAAAACTGTCAACTCCAGGTCTAATGGCTCGTTATATGTCCAAAATACGTATTTTTTTACGGGTAAGCTTTGGAAAGCGAGAAATCGGACGGTTGTGATAGGTGGGGGGACCAAATCACATTCTAAAACAAGCTAAATAGTGTAATTATCGTATTTCGGATTAATAACTTCTAATTTAGTACATAATCTCATCCCCCTCTCGATTCTTGGGTAAGTGTCATAAAAGATATATTGTGCGACGTTATGTAGATGACTCCTCCACAGGAGATGCGCATCAATAAAAGGGGTTGAGTGCTATCGTCCACAATAATCACTTATTCGCTATATTCGCCTTAAGCATCCTCTACTAGTATCACTTAATAAGTAAATTAAATTACAGTCGTGATCTAGTTATGAAATAATCTCCTCTACTAGCGCTCTAGCACCAGATCTGATATCTGGACCCGTAGCTTACCCTACCAGGCTATACCCCTGGTAATGTACGTAACTATATCAAACCATACAAAGTCGTTCACATATCGTCATCACAAGGATCGGATACTTTTTATCCACATTCGTGAAAATAATTATAGGATATTGTGAAAAGACCTATAATTATTATAGGACATCACCAAATATTATAGGACATGTCCCCCACCCTAGTTCATCCATCTAATGATCGTCGTCACAATAACTACAAGAAACACAATCGACGAAAAACCTGCAAACTCTTGTACTGTCCTCGGGAAGAGTCTTCCCTCAGCCTCATGCTGGAACAGCCCCATGATCACGTATGTCGCCATGGAGAGCATTACCGATGCCAGAGGTGGATCTATCAGCCAAAAGCTAATAGCCAAAGCTAGCTCAGCTACCACTAAGGCCCCTATTGCTGCAGATAGGAGATCTCTAGAGATATCAGTATGTAGAGTATATGACCAAATCCCCTGGAGTAGTATCGGATAAGTAACTAGGTAGACTAGTCCTACAACGACTAAGAGTGGTAAATGCAGCGAATAAATGACATGAAAAAATAGAGCTGATGTAAGTATGGATAAAAGAAACCCGACTGCTCGTGCGGCTCGTAGTAGCTGGATAGTTCTAATAGATGCAACTGCAAAGATATTAGCTGTAAGAAGCAGGCCATACATCGAGATCGTAAATAGGAGTAGCACTACCCAGCGTGTAACAGCCGCTTGAGGTAGTAAGAAGTAAAACACCGCAACCACTGTCGGATACAGTGTAGGTAAAATCAGATCTAGTACCCAGGCTACACCACGCAAGTCTGTAATGAGCGACCAGCCTGTGAGTACTGCTGATACGACCGCGAGGATAACGATTGCCAGATAACGCGCTTCAACCGACAAACTCTGGATAATCCATAGTCCAAGCGTGAGGATGAGAGATACTATTAAGAATTTGCGTCTTTTAGTGAGTGTCGCTCCTCGCTTTACTTTTGATCCGATCACTCTACTCCTCCGCGGGATTACTCGCTCAACGATGTTGCTCTCATTTTTTTTAAACCAAGTTAACATAAACCTCCTGCACGTCAGGGTGATCAGAAACGGCACTGACAAACACCTCTACCTGTTCCAGATCGCTATATTCGATAGGGTACAGTGGAGTATAACCATTAGTGTCAGTCTTAAACAAGTAGGATGCACTCCCCATCTCCCCCATTCTCCAGTTGTGTTTCTCGAGTATTAGCCTAACCTCATTCAGTGTCCGATTGCGACTATCTGATATGGCTGTAATAATGCAAGCTAGTCCTCCTGGCCCGTGCCCTTCGATCAAGAGCTCTACCATCTCTGCCTCACCACTCTTACCCATACCCCTTGCTATTGCTCTATCAATTATGTCCTTTGGCATCGAGACTTCTCGTGCTTTCTCAACCGCGAGTCTGAGTGCAAAGTTTTTATCGGTGTCCCCTATTCCCCCACCTTTTCTAACTCCCACCACTATTGCAGCCGCTAGCTTGGTAAAGATCCCACTACGAACTTTATCGTTGGCATCTTTTTTCCGATGGATATTGCTCCACTTGCTATGACCTGACATACTTGTATTTTACACTCAACCAAACTACAATTGGGAAAATTCATGACAACACTAATTCAACAGGCAATCGACAGTTCACTCAAGTGTCTCTGGGACGAGGCTATCGACCTTAACCTCGAGATTCTCAAGCAAAATCCCAATGACATCGCTACCCTTAATAGACTAGCCAAATGCTACCTTCAGCTCGGTGACAAAAAGAGCGCCAAAGCAACTTATCAAAAAGTATTAGAGTTGGACAAATATAACTCAGTCGCACTCAAAAACTTAAAAACCCTCAACCTCGCAGTCGCCACCTCTCCCAACGAACTAGTTCGCGAAGATTTTATTGAGAACCCAGGACTAACCCGCACCAGCTCACTAATCAAAGTCGCCGGGCGCGAAGTACTAGCTACACTTAGCTGCAAACAAATCCTCATCCTCAAACCCAAGGTGCGCTTAATCAGTGTCTCAACCACCAAAGGAACCTATGTCGGTACACTACCCGATGATCTCTCGCTCAAACTTAAAAAACTCCTAGATCATGGCTATGAATATCAGGTCTGTCTCAAGTCCGCAACCGACAACATGGCGAGTATCTTTATCCGTGAGACCAAAAGACCCAACAAAAAGAACGTCCTCCCGAGCTTTAACCGCGCTCACATCAAGTTTACCTAAATCAAAATAACTCTAGTGCATCTTTGCCTACCCACATCACTATTCCTGCCCGATATTCTGCAGTATCACCCACCTCATAAAGCTTAAATCTAAAGACCCGCTCCATCAGTGTCAGTGTAAGAGTAGCGCTCTTTGGATCCGCGACAATCATCCGAGTAGTGTCACTCACTTGTGAGCCACTCCTGACAGTAATTACGTCTAGCCCCATATTATCGAGAAACTGGGCCATATCACTGCCAAGCCCACTCTCCCCACTCTCATTAATAATCGAGACAGTCACCCCCTCTTTGCCTACTCCCCAATCAAAAAACGATTTGCCAACATAACTCGATAGCGCGAGCGGTGCATACTCTAATTTATCTTTCTCGCTAGCGACAATTACGCCTGCTCGTACCAGATCCTCCTGGCCGACCAATCTATGCGAGTAGCTACGCATGTATTCAGCTAGGCGGTATGTGTCAAAGAGCGTTAGGTTATCCTCGCTACCCCGCTTCCACATGGCCCGATATAGTGATGATATGAGCGCTGAGTCTACTGATCCTTCCCCTTCCAAGTTGACCAAGTATCCAACAATTGGCAGTTTCATAAATCCCTGCACTTTGCGGCGGGCAAACTCTCCTCCTTGGTTTTTGTATGAGCCAAGTTTATAAAGGCTCCCCACTTTGTACTCCCCAACACTCCGGGACGTAATAGCGAGAGTCTCTGGGTAGGTTATGATCATTACTTTCTCTTCGACAGGGTCAAACGTAGCCACGCTGACTCTACTCCCACCTTGGTCTATGTAGATTAAGTTAAATCGAGCATCAGGTGAGACTATGCTCTCTTTCATCACTTTTGCGACCGTTCCCACCGCAATCAGAGCAACCATTACAATCACTAGATAAGACAGCCACTTAAGACGCATCCTTTTATGCTACCATATACTCCTCATGCAACTTAGTGATTTTTACTACGATCTACCGACTGAGCTCATTGCGCAGGAACCTGCACATCCCCGTGACCATAGTAGACTCATGTTAATTAATCGGACGACCGGTGAGATCACACACCACCATTTCTATGATTTGCCCCAGTTACTACCAGATAACTATCACCTAGTTGCCAATAATACCAAGGTCTTCCCCGCTCGGTTAATTGGCAAAAAAATAACCGGTGGGAGTGTCGAAGTGTTATTGCTCAAAAAACTACCCAACTCTCAGTTTGAAGCGATTGTCTCTCCCGGACTTAAGGCAGGTCAAACAGTTATATTTACTGATCAGCTCAGTGCTGCTGTCACAAGCGTTGATGATCGTATAAGACTCCTCCAATTCTCGATCCCTGACCCGCTACTTACCGAGCAGATTAGTCACATCGGCTCCATGCCTACCCCACCATATATCAAAAAAATGCTTGAAAATAATGGTGACTATCAAACTGTATATGCAAAATATGGATTCTCCGCAGCCGCCCCCACCGCTGGCCTACACTTTACCCCCGAGCTATTAGAGATCGTAAAAACTAAGTATGGTTGGAGTGAGCTAACACTCGATGTGGGACTAGGCACTTTCCTCCCTGTCAAAGTAGATGATGTAAAGACTCATCATATGCACAAAGAGGCCTATCGTCTTGATAAGGCTACTGCCGAGAGACTAACGCAAATAGACCATCAAACAAAAAAACTCTGTGTCGTCGGTACTACTACCCTACGAGCCCTAGAGAGTAATCCTCCACTTACTCCAGGTGAATCAGAAACCGAGATTTTTATCTATCCACCCTACGAGTTCTGTCATGCAGATGCACTAATTACCAACTTCCACTTGCCTGGGAGTACCCTCCTCATGCTAGTCTCTGCATTCTGCAGTTCACCGCAGACTAGTACAAAGTTCACTACCTTCAGCGACTCCCTCCTAGGCCGTGTCTACCAAGAGGCAGTCAAGGAAAAATATCGTTTCTTCAGCTTTGGCGATGCAATTCTAATTATTTAGGGTAAACCTTAACGCCATTATTATCAGCTATATAGCTTTCGTGGGTAATTAACTTATCATTCCCTGTTTCAAAACCGTAAACCATAAATGCATACTGTTTTGCTGCTTCTTGGTAGGAATAGAATCTTGCTGAGTGACCCTTCGGAATACCACCTTGAGGTTTACCATCAAGAATATCCATAAAACCACTATTTGTTACCACTAGAGGGAGAACAGCTCCAGATTCTTCCAATATTTTAGTTATTTCTAACACTTGTGGGTTTATCGCAGTTAATATTCTCTCTACATCTTCTAAATTCATGTTAGTAATCCCAAATGATTTTGAATGTTAATTCTACTCTCCCACCTCATCTTCTCTTTAGAAATCGGATGAGAAAGTTCCAGAGTTTTGGCTATCAGCATCACGTGTCCACACCACTTCCGGTCCTCTCTGCTCCTCTTTCTCCCTCCATACTGTTCATCCCCTACGATCGGGTGCCCCATATGTCTCGAGTGAACCCTGATCTGATGCATCCTACCTGTCTTAGGCCTAAACTCTACGAGTGTAAACCCTGTATACCCACGCTCCTCAACTCTAAGCTCTCTTGGGAACTGCCATTTTTTATACTCACTTAGTACCCGATACCCAGTCACGCTCTCTCGTCCCGACTCAACTACACCCATTTTTTGCCTGTCATCCCGACGTCGCCCGATAGGTAGCGCTATCTCACCATGCTTGACCTTCCAGATGCCATGTGTGAGCGCAACATAAGTCTTTTGGACCTCTCGCTCCTTAAACTGTCTAAGGAGCTCCACAAACGCTACTGTAGTCTTAGCCATGATCATGACACCACTAGTCTCTTTGTCGAGTCTATGCACTAGTCCACTACGCTGTATAAAGTATTTTTCGTCCTCCCCCTGTCCGCCTCCATGCGAGCTAATAGCGAGCTTGGGGAGGAACCAGTCCTGCAGCGTCTCGACCTTCACTGTTTCCGCTCTGTTACAGATCACCCCCACCGGCTTATCTATCACTACGATATCAGGGTCTTCGTACAAAATAGCTATATCCATATACAACTAGCCCAAAAAATATCAAATAATCAGCAAGGTTATTATAACCTAGTCCAAACATGGGCAGGTTGTCTACCACATAACCAACAGTAAGCCTTTGATGAGTATTAACCAATCCCCCTACAATCATGAGTACTATCCCAACCCGTCCAATTATTTCCCGCGTTTTTCCTGCATGCGTAGGCATGACCGCACATAGTATCAACAAACAGAGTGTCAGTATCCCAATCCAATTAGGTATTCCCTGTGCCCAGCCAAAAGCTATACCATTATTTTGCATTTTTCTTGGCACAGCTTAAGCAAAGTTCGGCTGTCGGGTCGATCCCTAGTCGATCTGTATCAATCATTGCTCCACACGATACGCATTTGCCGTATGATCCATCATCTACCCTTTTCATAGCGCTACGTACCCTGAGTAGTGCTTGATCAGTCTCTTCACTCATCGCAGCCGATTGTTCGTGCCCAAACTGCTCCGATGCTTCTCCTGCTTGGTCAGCGTTGTCATCTAGTCGTGCAGGGTCAGCAAATGGGTCTTCGGTCGCTAGTTTACTCTTACGCGAGAGTAGCTGAGCCTCTAATTTTTTAAAATATTCATAGATTGGGGACAATAGTTGTTGTGGATACTTCATAAGTATTAACCTTTCCGACCAAAGCGTAAACGGGCAAGTAAATTCTCACCCCTGTTTTTGCCGCTTCGATAATAAATCGCTAAGATACTAATCATTATTAGTCCGAGTCCGATCATGCTCAGTCTAGGTATCACCCAGATTCTTTGACCCTCTAGGATCAGCCCACTAACTGTAGCATAAAGGCCTGTCAGAGTTACCATCACGTGTGCAGCTAGGCCATCTTTGGCAACACTTGCCTCCCCTTTGTACCACGAATAAAAGCGAAAATTCTTGCGTACCCGCGACACTACTCCAAAAGATATTAAAGACCAGACAAATGTCCAGAGATCTCCGCTTAGTCGGGGCACAGTATCCCCTGGGTGGATATAGCCGAGCATGCTCGACTGAACTCCTGGCATACTCCCATTTAATATGGCACCAACACTACCAATTACAAATACGATCGAGACCACAACAATCCATGCATCCAACACTTTCCATAGTTCTAGCTCAGCTCGTCTGGCAAATAGGATTATTGTAACTAAAGAAGCTATGACCCCCGCAGTCGTTGAGATCCCAGGGTGTGAAAGAAGGGATAATGCATTTGTCAGGTTATGCAGTTCTGGGTTTAAGAGCACGTAGCCAACTCGTCCAACAAAAAGGTACATTACTACGCTGACAAAATAGGCATCAAATATCCAGGTTTCGTCCCAGTGTTCATCCCTCCCCATCTTCCAGAACCAGTACAAACCAGTAAAGAGTCCTAGCGTCAAAAATATTCCGTACGAGTAAATAGTAATAGGACCTAACTTTAGTAAGATCGGCAACATAATAACTTCATTATAACCTAAGCTTTATGGACTTTATGAACTTTTAACTTTAAACTAGTTACATGCTATCCATTGCTCATGCAGCGACCGGTGCAGTCCTAGCAACTCACCTAAGCGCACCCATTGCCATCCCACTTATTCTGGCTTCGCATTATGCGCTCGACGCGGTCGCACATCATGATGCTGGGACAGGGCTCTCTAGTGGCAAAAAAACTAGAAAAACTGCCCTAATCCTGGGTATCATCGACCTAGTTCTCGCAGGCATACTCGTATTATTCATGTACCCCAATTTAGGATTTCGGATTTGGGATTTCGGATTTTGGGCTCATGCACCAGTATGGGGTGCCTTCATTGGTCTTCTCCCCGATTTTCTTGAATCCCCTCGTAACTTTCTCAAATACGAGCCCTCCTGGCTAAAGCCTCTTAATCGTTTCCATGCCTCATTTCACCACTCGACCCCCAATATCCTAGCGGGCCTCGCCCCCCAAGTGATTTTACTCACTCTGCTTTGGCTCGCTCGCTAACCACCTAATTTAGTTTGCTGATCTAACAATGCCAATACTACAAGTGTTCCACCAAAATCATCAGCATGAGCTAACATTTCTGCAGCTGTCGCATATCTTGGTTTCAACAACTTAAAACTTTCTGGTGGCTTTTTCTTCGTAGGATACAGGCGTGAATCTGCTTCGGCTGCCTTTGACGCTGCCAATACTTGAGCTCTACAGTTTTCACATTCGCCACTTAAGCACATTAAAAATATATTCTCTACTGATGCGAATCAAATGACCATACACACATACCACACATTTGCCCAAATCCCCAAACGTTAAGATATAATAACGCTACTGCCTGGGTGGCGCCGTGTCCGTCCGAAGCTGTAAAGCGAAGGAGGAGAATGGTATAGCTACCTTAGTAGAATAGCCTGGGTGGCGGAATGGTATACGCGCGAGTCTCAAAAACTCGTGGTTGTAATGACCTTGAGAGTTCGAGTCTCTCCCCAGGCACCAGCAACTCACTAGCTCTGAAAAAGGGTATTGTCTATAGATTGAAGGTCTAAACTGCGATCCTAATTAGAAATAGAGTAAAAAATATATGGCAATTAACCCAAACTTGATCAATGAAGACTTAAGCAAAGAAGCTTACCAAAGTGTGAGTAGTAATATTGAGAAAATTGCTGACAGCATACTGGACTTGCTACCTGAAAAACTTATCGATCCACCAAGTGCTGACGAACGTACTATACAAGCACTCGGGCTGTTGATAGAAGAAAAGTTAAAATTTATAAATCACGGAACTGGTATAAACACGCTTGCCAAACAGGCCGAGTTATTTCAAACTGACTCAGATCAAGTTGTGGTAGATTATCAACTTGATTGTAAACTCCCTCCCATCGTCCTAGGTTTTGCAGCCAAAAGACTATATCAAAAACTTGGAATATCAAAGCAAATATACTTTGGTTTAGGCACCCCTGTTCACCCCCATGTATTAATTGAGACAGTGCGGACTGACGGTATAACAGAATTCTTAGATATTGATTACAACAATCTAGCGCCAGTTACTGAGCAGGAAGAAACTATAGAAAAAACCGTTGAACGAGCAGAATTAGTAACCCTCCACCCTAAAATAATCACAGAGTCCCCTCGTAGCGATAACTCGCCGATGGTAGTCAATAGAAGAAAAGTTGACTTTAAGCTAAGAGAACGATTGGAGAATAAGAGAAATGGACGAAGCTATATGCAACTCAGGCACTTAGACAGTGGTCAAATGAGAACCAGACTTACTAATCCCCGATATGAATATATGCATTTCACAGAAGTGCATGATGTAGATTTTTTGAGGTTACTAGATACTAATTTCTTAAATGATTTGTAAACACATTTAGAATTGATACAAATTAACTCTTGCTTGGTTATACAATGGTATAACTACCGAGACCTATCCACTCCATAAAACCTGACGCGGTCGCCTCGGAATTTAAGATCAATGGTCCGCAGACCTCCATTACGATGCTTGGCGATATTTAACTTAACGCTCTCTATATCCTCTGGGTCCTCGCGGTACAAGAACATGACAACGTCCGCATCTTGCTCGATACTCCCTGACTCTCTCAGGTCCGACAGTTGTGGAGAGCTACCACTCCCCCGATTTTCGATCGCACGCGATAGCTGAGATAGTGCTAATACCGGCACCTTGAGCTCACGTGCCAGGTTCTTAAGTCCCTGACTGATCTCAGCGACCTCTTGCACCCGGTTATCCATCGTCCTGCCCTTTACTAGCTGTAGGTAGTCTACGACAATCAACCCTAGATCATGCTCAGATTTTAGTCGCCTCGCTTTTGTTCGCATTTCAAGAATGCTCATTCCTGGCGTGTCATCAATATACAGTGGTGCCTCAGCCAACACTCCCATAGCTTCCGATAACTTGCCAAAATCATCCTGGGTTAACTTACCCGTCTTTAGTCTCCACGCATCAATATCAGCCTGTGATACCAACATACGATCCACTAGCTCCTCTTTGCTCATTTCGAGCGAAAAATAACCGACCGGGACTTTTGATACTGCTGCTGCATACTGCACTATGTTGAGCGAAAATGCTGTCTTACCCATACCTGGGCGTGCTGCAAGTATTAGGAGGTTAGAATCCTGCATACCTGCCAAGCAGCTATCTAGATCACCAAATCCGGTCGAGACACCCCGTAGTGATCCAGATTTCTTAGATAACTCATCTAGTCGGTCAAAAGATTCGGATAATACTGAGCGAAGCGGGATAAAACCTTGTTTGAGGTTAGCTTGAGACAAAGAAAAGACTTTTTGCTCAGCTGTATCTAAGAGATCTTTGACTTCTAGCCCCTCGTCAAATGATTTCTCAATCAGGACAGATGCATCAGAAATCAGTTTGCGCCTAGTCGCATATTCCTGGATAATCTCGCCATAATGCCGCACATTAGCCGAGCTCGGCACCCCCTCAACTAGTCCCGAGATATAGGCGATCCCCCCGATACTATCTAGGTATTTCTTCTCTTTGAGTTTTTGTGGCAGAGTTACTAGATCAATGGGCGATCTCTCCTCATACAAGGCCAGCATCGCCTCATAAATCATGCCATGGTGATCATCATAAAAATACTCAGGGAGTAGGATCTCAGACACCTGGACTATCGCGTCACGATCCATCAGGATCGATCCTAATACGCTCTTTTCGGCTTCTTCGCTATGTGGTGGGACCTTAGATACTGCCATGAAATAATTTTACCTCGTTAGTAGAACAATAAAACTAGGTACTAAGTACTAAGTACTAGGTACTAGTCTGTCAAAACAACCACATCAGTAATATCTGAGTTGAGGGTAGCCTTGGAGAGACTAAGCTTGTTGGTCTCCCGTGCGGCATGTTCAAAATCTTTGACAAAAACGGCAACATTAGTGGTGTCACCTGCAGGTACAACACAGCTCGGCTCGATCTTACCAATCATAGCAACACTTGCTTTACTACTCATTTTGTCGGTATTAACTATTACTACATCAATAGTGTCTAGGTCATCAATCAAAGAATCGCTTAGCTCACTACTAGTCGCTAAGACCTTGAGATCTTCGACGTGGATCACACTCGCGAGCGTATCCTCAGTCTTATAAGCAAAGACACTAATCCCCTCTACCTCATATTCTCCAGGCTGAGTAATCACAAAAGGCGTCTTGTCGGCGAGTCCCTGTATCTCTACATCTACTCCCACATTAACAACAGCAAAACCACGCTTTACTTTGATGCGATATTTATTTTCTGCTATTCGTGCGATGTCCATAACCTACATATAGTATCACAAATATCGAAAAAGCTGTGCTAAACTATCATTAATCATGAAAGCACGCAAAGAAGTCACTCTTGCCATCATTATAGGTTTGGTAATCGCACTAATTATCGCCGGCGGGATCTACCGCGCCAAAACCGCGATACAAAATTTTGACCCCCAATCTCTTATCCCCCAAAGACAGTCCAAAGATACTAATATTCAAGATCAAAAATCTGAACAAAAACTCTTCGTTGAGCTCGATACTGCCGACAATTCTGTCACCGACAAAGCCACCTTTACTATTTCCGGCAAAACATTGCCTAAGACCTATATTGCTATCACCACCGAGGGCAATGATTATCTTATAGTGCCAAACGACGTCGGTAGCTTTAGTCAAGAGGTTAATTTGATCAAAGGTGCCAACCGCCTTACTATCACTGTCTACACCCAGGATGGGGTAAAAGTCGAGGACTCGCTCAGTGTGGTGTACACAACTGCTTCGCTATGATAGAGTGTAATCTTCACATTTATCTATGCAGAAAAAATACACATTTTTATCACTCCTCACCATCTTCACTACTTTCACCCTTGTCCTAACCTCCGCTTCTGCTGCCTCCCCTATCCCCTCATCTAAGGCTAGTCCCACCCCCTCTCTATCACCCACACCTTCGCCAATCAGTGACGAGACAGTTACCGAGAATATCAAAAAAAGATTACAAGAATCTCTCAGTGGCGAAGCACAGGCAGAAAATATCAACTACAAAAGTTTTGTCGGCGTGATTAGAGACGTAATAAAAGACACACTTGTTATCGAAGACAAAGATGGTAAAAAGAAAATTGTCATCAAAAGCGATGCTTCGATTGTACGTTCACCAGGTAACAAAACTATTCCTGTAGATAGTATTCGTATAGACGACAATATTATTAGCATCGGGACGCTCCTAGAGAGCGACGAACTCGAGGCTGTTCGCATAATAGTCAGTGCCGACCCACTATCGACTACCTCAAAAACTAGCTCTCTCGCTCGCATCACCAAGATCGCCAAGAACGTAGTAACCACTAGTAGTGTTAGCTCTGGTGAGACCAAAGTAATCAACTTAACCAGCAAGACTTCTCTCAAATCCAGTCTTGGCGAGTCAATCGAAGCTACCGACCTAAGCATTGGCGACTCGATCATTTATACCGCTACTCTCAGTAAAGATGTTCTATCTGTCACTAGCCTTATGCGCATCGGTTTTGCAGACCCAGACGCGAGCGCTTCTCCCATTCCCTCACCTACAGAGTAAAAACTAGTTTGACACTACCCAAAAACATGTGTATGCTATGTGTGTATGTTAAACCAACGCGCGCAGATACTACTCGACCACGAAACTAAAGCACTTCTCCAAGATGCTGCTGCTGCCATGAATGTCTCCTTTGGCGAGGCTATTCGTCATGCCGCTACCTATACCTACAAGACAAAAAAGCAACATCTCAAGTCTCAAAAAACTTCCTCTTCTCTACTCACAGAACTAAAAAATATTCACAAAACAATGAAGCCACTTAATCTAACAGTCGAAGAAATAAAAGAAATGACTCATCATGGCCACAAATACTAAGAGTGTCTATATTATCGATAGCTCTGCTCTGCTAGCCCACTTACTACATGAGCCTCACAATAACACACAGATTACCATTGCTATTAACTCGTTTTACGATAAAAAGACAAAGTTTATCGCACCGATCATTCTACCTTTCGAAATAGGTAATGTTCTAAGGTCATGCGTAAAATCCAAGCGGTTAAGTATTCTTGAGGCAAATAAACTCTACAAACACTTTCTCAAGTTACCAATCAAGTATGAGTCTCTCGATCCAAGATTGATCTTCAAACTTTCACTATCGAGCGACCTAACATACTACGACGCGGCATATCTCGCTCTCAAAAACTCTACCCACTCTCCTCTCCTCACTCTCGACAAAAAACTACTCGCACTAACCAAAATTTGACAATTTACTATCCCGTGCTATATTACCCTCCACTATGACCAAAATCATAACTTCGACCATCTCACATCATACCCCCCATACATTCGTGGCGGGGATGCCTTTGG
>DALYFH010000014.1:0-6112 GCA_031972135.1 Candidatus Woesebacteria bacterium | reverse complement strand
AAATTCGACAATTAGTCAATTTCCCATATCCCGCCACCAGGCGGGTTTTTTGTACAAACTATTACCAAGGAGAAACTACTATATGTCAGAACTACCCTACCCCTATCCACAGGATATACGTGGATTAATTACTCAATGGTCTCAGAAAACTGGATACAGCACGCCAGAAATCAGACCATATCAAAAAGAACTAGAGAAAACTGTTGGTCGTGTTTTTGCCGGGCTCGAGACAATCCCAGAATCAGCAATGCTCGCAACTGCTCAAAATGCTCTCAATACTTGTCGAAAAAACAATCTCGCTTGTATTTCGATAGACGACGTCTACATGCCACAAACTGGATCACCCCTCCCCTGTTATTTGGATATTACGAGGTTAGTAGATACATCACTCATCTCAACAGGGCTCGGCCAACGTAATTCCTCCTCTCTAGATCTTGAGAGTCAGATGCGTAATATTAATAAAAAGATCGGCAATCAACCAGTCCTCATTTACGACGACGTGGCCTGGGAAGGATCCACACTTTCATTAGTTATCGATACTGCTAGGAGTATCGGGATTACAGTTGTCAAAGTGCAGGTCGCAATAGGTATAGGTGATGCGATCAAAGTCGTTCAAAGCAAGAATATTCCGTGTACTACTACTTATTACTACGCGGAGGTTGAGGATACAGTCAGTGAGCGAGACTATATGGTTGGCTCACCAAACTCAGGTAGAACGATAGTTACGCCACAAGGAACAATGGGAGCTCCGTACATCAAACCATTAGGAAAAACCAAATGGGGCAGCATCCCAGAGGAAAAAACTGACGATTTTTCACTCACCTGCCTACAGATAGGCTTAGATTTTTGGCAAAAATCAGAAGTATTATCAGGTTGCTCTATTCCCACTAGATCCCTTGCCAAACCTCCTTTTGTTCTAGGAGATCAGCCTTCAGTCGTAAAAACACTCCAATCATTAATAGCTAATTTCAAGTAGGAAAAAAATATGACAGAAATAAAACAATCAGTAAATATTTTCGATATGGATGGAACAGTCTACCGCCTTAATAGTGCTGGCAATACATATCAAGGGTCCAGCCTCGAAGCTCAAGTAAATGCTAACGCTCGTCGGCTGATCCTCGCACGTGGTTGGGCCACCGAAGCCACGGTGGATGATGTTATGGTCGCTGGCTTTAGCGACAAAGTAGGACTCAGTAACTACCTACAAAATATGTTTGGCATAACTCGCAAGGAGTATTTTGATGAGGTATGGAATATTAACCCAGATGGAATGCTCCAGGATTACGAGGAGGCAGTAGAAGTGATTCGTGCCCTCGCTGCAAACAGTACTCTCATCCTCTTAACTTCTGCCGCTAAGGTCTGGCAGGAACAAGTATGCAATTACCTTGGTATTAGTAACCTATTTGATCGGATTATTACAGCCGAAGACTTTAAAACTAAGGATGAAGTGTTTGAAGCGCTGAGCAATGAGTATGACGCAAAAAATAGCATCTCTATCGGTGACCAATTAAAAACCGATATCGAGCCAGCCGCTAAGTATGGATTCCAAACCTTACTTGTTGAAAAACCACAAGATATGAAAAAATTACTGGAGACTCTCTCATGAAGAATTACATTATCGATACTGATCCAGGAAAGGATGATTTTTTAGCAATTCTAATGCTGATCCTCTCAAAAAAAGTTAATATCCAAGCGATCACGACCGTCATGGGAAATAGTACTCTGGCAAACGTCACTGCAAATACTCAATATCTCCTAGATTTAACAAATAGCCAGATACCAATTTACACTGGTTCTGCACAGCCACTTTCTAGGCCTTTTAAGCCAGGCAATGTAATGGGAAAAACTGGACTTACTGGAGTCAATGCAAAGCCTGTCAAAGTAGTCGAAGGTCAAGCAATCGAAGCTCTCACTGCGCTAACTCAAGAAACAAATATTTTACTTCTAGGTCCGCAAACTAACCTTGCCTTAGCACTGAAAAAAAACCCACGGTTAGAATCAAAAATTAATTCACTAGTAATCATGGGCGGGGCAGTTAACTGTCCAGGCAACACCAACCAATATGCCGAATTTAACATATTTACCGATCCCGAAGCTGCAAGAATAGTACTCGAAACTAGTATTCCTAAGGTTCTAATTCCTCTAGATATATGTTATCAAGTACCAATGTACCTCTCAGATTTTGAACTAATAACTAATCCAAAATATAGCAAGATCATTCTAAATATAATTAAACCGTATATAAAAGCACTTGCTAAATACGAAAACCAAAATGGTGCAATAGTTTATGATGCTCTTGCAGCGTATTATCTGCTTAATCAGAATGCGTTTACACTAACACCAATGAACCTGAGCATCGAAACCTCTAATCTAAACAGGCTTGGACAAACCATAGTAAATCAAGATCTGCCCCCTAATATTAATGTCGTTACCTCGCTAGATAAAAAAAAGTTTGTAAGCGATTTTATAAATATAATAAATATTGGAGCATATTATGAATAATCTTATCAAGCTAACCAAACAACTAGTCAGCATCCCCTCTTGGGTAGATGAGTCAACAGATGAAAAACAAATTGGAGAGTTTGTCTACGCTTGGCTCAAAAACAATACTAGTCTTAACGTCACAAGACAGCTAGTAAAATCTGGTCGGTTTAACGTGATTGCTGGTAGCTACGATCCAGAGGTTCTCATAGTCGGTCACATAGATACCGTGACTCCCCGCGCTGGCTGGATCACTGCTCCTTGCACACCAGTAGTCAAGAATGATCGCCTTTATGGCCTAGGTGCTACCGACATGTTGGGTAGCTTAGCGGCTGGGATGATCGCACTCAGTGAGGTCAATTCAAATAACGTTATGTTCCTCGCCTACTGCGACGAAGAATATGATTTTGCTGGGATGCGCGCCTTTGTTAGCGAGTATAAAGATAAGATTAAACCTAAATATATTATCTCGCTCGATGGCTCGTACGGGCAGGTTGGTATCGGATGCCGAGGCCTCATCGAAGTTAGCTTTAAGTTGCGAGGTAAGAGTGGACATGCTGGTCGCCCCGAGCTCGGTATTAACGCTATTACTAGCGGCATAAACATCGTAACCAAACTAAAGCGCCAACTAGCAGGTAAATATAGTGATCCAGTTCTAGGCACAACCACCCTAAACTTAGCATATTGCCAAGGAGGGCTAGATCTAGGAGGCGGGACCATAGGCAGGCAAGGCAACAATATCGCTGACATTGCTGAGTTTGTGTTAGACATAAGGCCTGCCAAACAGGATTTAACCGCTAGGGTCGTTGAGTCGATGATTAAGAGTTATTTGCCTGGCACCAAGCTAAAACTAGTAGACTTGGCAGTAAGACACGATCTAGGATCATGGGTAGCAGATCCAGCATTACTGGCTCCACTTGAGTTACCTGGCAACTATGAGCCTTCGCTTGGCTACATCGATACCCAGATGCTCTGGGAGACATTTGACCAGGTGCCCTGTGCCACAATTGGCTCCGGCGACTTAGCCCTCGCCCACACTCCCAACGAGTATGTCGAAATTAGTAATTTAGAAAAAACCAAGGAGATAATAGTTTCTCTACTTAAAGGAGGTTATAATGTCTAAATATATGCAAAAACAAAACCTACAAACACTAAAGGGTTTCCGCGACTTCTTGCCTGCCGACTTCTACAAGAGGCAATGGGTCAAGGACATAATGATCCAGACAGCGCAGGCTTGGGGATATGAACCCATCGAGACCCCTACTCTCGAGTCATATTCAGTCTTTAAGGGCGAGATCGGTGAAGACGAAAAACTTTTTTACAAATTTGTCGATAACGGTGGTCGAGAAGTAATGCTACGCTATGATCAGACTGTCCCGACCTGTCGTTATGTTGCCAACAATCAAAATAGTCTTACATTCCCCTTCCGTCGTTACCAGACTCAATCTGTTTTTCGTGCAGAAAACTCTCAGCGCGGCAGATACCGTGAGTTTACTCAGTTTGATCTTGATATTTTTGGAGTCACAGGACCTTGTGCCGACGCCGAGGTAATCGCAGTCAACCTAGATACGCTACTTAAGATTGGTTTCAAAAAACCACTAATCATTTTTAACAATCGCGATCTCATGAAGGATATCCCATACGAAGCGATAGTCGCGATCGACAAACTCAAAAAAATTGGCAAAGAAGGAGTTATCGCTGATATGATCTCAAAGGGTATTTCAGAATCTGATGCAAATAAATATTTTGACTCAGTCAAAAATATTAGTCCAGACGAAACGATCAACACGATCATTACCTACCTAGAAAAATCTGGCTTTGGCAGTGAGTACTACCGCTTTGAACCAACGCTCGCCCGCTCTTTTTCCTATTCCCAAGGGCCCATCTGGGAACTCGTAATCGAAGATTATACTGTTGGATCAATTGGTGGTGGCGAGCGCTACGATGGCATGATGGAGCGCCTAACAGGCCTCAAAATGGCTGCAACAGGCATGGCCTATGGTTTTGACCGTACAGTCGAAGCAGCTGACCAGCTAGGACTAATCCCTGTCACAAAATCTAAAACAAAAGCGCTAGTTACTATCTTTGCCAAAGACCTACAGGGTGAGACCTTAAAAGTAGCTTCACAGCTACGCCAAGCAGGTATTAACACAGAGCTATATCCAGATCCATCAGACAAACTCGAAAAACAGCTAAAATACGCCGACAAAAAAGGCATCCCATACGCGATAGTCATAGGTCAGGACGAACTAGATCAAAACGTAGTTAATCTCAAAAATTTAGCCACAAGAGAACAAAAAACTCTCCCTCTCGACGAAGCGATCCAGTTGTTGCTGCGCCCGAGCGTGCTTGATAAAGCGAAGTCGGGTCTACATAATAGATAGTAATGTCCAAATCACGTCGTCTTGCCTATGCTGCCCTCCTCTATAATGCCGTGATCTGGGGTGCTGCCTTTCCGATCGTCAAGCCGGCCTTTGAATATTTGAGCCCTCTTCAATTCCTCTTTTTTAGATATTTAACTTCTGGGATCGTGGCACTCCCTATTTTTATTACTTTTTATATCAAAAAGCATCCAAAAGCATCAAATATCATCAAACCAGTACTTTTAGAGCTGGCTGGGCTAGCACTTCCCATCTACTTACTCTACGAAGGCATGAGCCGGACCAGTGCCCTCGAAGCCTCCCTAATTGGCTCGACAGGTCCCCTCTTCGTTATCTTGGGTGGCATCATCTTCTTACGCGAACGCGAAAGCAAAAGAGAGTGGCAGGGGCTCGCCCTATCATTTCTCGGCTCCGCTCTACTCATCCTCGAACCTCTCTGGAATGGACATGGCTTCATCGGGAGTAGTCTAATCGGCAATCTTCTTATCCTTTCTCACAACGTGCTTTTTGCAGTCTATGCAATCTGTGCCAAAAATCTCTATAAAAAGAAACCTCCGCTTAGCCTCGGCTCTCTTTACTATCTAGGGACTGCAGGCGTATATGCGCTGATCTTATCAGGTCAACAGCAATTCCCAAGTTTTAATCTTTTACTCAACTACAGCGTAATATTACCAATCATATATATGGCGGTGCTCGGCGGGATCATCGCCAACATTTTCTACCTTTATGCGGCGAGCCGTATCGAAGTCTCCGAAGCCAATCTCTTTACCTACCTCAACGGAATCTTTGCGATCCCCGCCGCATTTTTATTACTCGGTGAAAAACCAAGTCTAACTACCCTCTTTGCGATCGTTGTCATTGCCTACGGCGTCTATCGAGCAGAAATAAAATATAAAAATTAACCTAGCACCGGTAATCCATCTTTAAATCTAGCGACATGGAACCTGTCACTAGACTTTCCCTTAATATTCTCTGTAACTATGACGCCTAGTCCCTGTTGTAACACGGCAGCGATTAATTCATAGGTGCTATTATCTCCAGCAGCTATTTCCAGCTGCAAATCCTCTGGGATATAAATTGCTTGGCCGTTATCTGGTATTACACTCATATATTCCTCGTATCAACTCATTATAATAGTTGAAATTATACTCTTTTTTGTCAAGTTTACAGTTTCCCGCCTGGACTTAGTTATTGAGCGACCATCTTCCCTCATCTCCCCTCTTCGTGTTACAATACACATCACATGAAAG
>DALYFH010000013.1:2073-28977 GCA_031972135.1 Candidatus Woesebacteria bacterium | reverse complement strand
GGTGGAAAAGCGTGGGGAGTGCCAGTAGCCTCTACTTCGGCGCTAATCCTCTCGGCCATACTGTCTAGAACGCTCAACCGCTCCTGACGATACCCACCAACGTCGACTGAGATGTGGAGATGAGAGATCTGACCATTGTTGATCATGAGCGAGAGAATGAGCTGGAGTGAGTCGAGAGTGGCAGCGTAGCGGCCAATAAAGCGACCTGACTCGGTGCTAGGAACATCGAGCGCTATTGTTAACATATCGTCATTTTCACTGATCTGAATTTGATCGCTGGTTAAACCAAAGTAGCTAAAGAACTGGATAATTAAATCGCTGTATTGCATATTTTTCCTTATTATTTATTAAACATTTTGCTAATTTTTTCCCAGTAGAGACTAATCCCGCCGGGACCAGAGACTACTAATTGCTGGACGAGTGAGAAAGCTGTGGTGATAACCCAATAGAGAGCGAGGCCCGAAGGGAATTGGAGAGAGAATATAACCGTCATAATCGGCATCATAAAAACCATTTGCTGCTGCATACTAGTTGCCATCTCGGCAATATCTTCTTTTTGCTCTTTAGTTCCTTCTCTTTTGGCTGGCTCGTTCTCGATAGCTGGGAGGAGAGCGACGGATGTCACAAACTGAAAGAGGCCAGCGAGGACTGGGAGGACAAAAGTAGTGTCTTTGACTTTGAGATCCCACCAGAGGAAAAGAGAGTTTATCTCACCCATTCCATTGCCACCGAGAGTATTCATAAATACTTGATAGAGCGCGATAAGAACTACAAACTGCGCAATAAAAGGTAGACAGCCGGCGGCGGGATTGATCTGATTTTTTTGGTAAAGCTCGAGAGTTTTTTGTTGGAGTAACTTTGCGTCGCTACCATGCTTTTTCTTGAGCGCATCAAGCTCGGGTTTGAGGGCGGCCATTTTTTTGGCTGACTTCATCTGGGGGAGCGTAAAGGGGATCAAAACAGTGCGAACCAAGAGTGTTAAAACAATGATGGCAATACCTAGGTTTCCACCCATCGTCTGATATAACCAGAGTAGAGTGTTTAGGATGGGTTGATAAATATAGGTGTGATACATAATTATCGTTTAGACTAGGTAAATCAAGTAAACCCAGTAAATCAGGTTGGTAATCTAAGGAACAGGATTGTAGCCTCCCTTGCTCCATGGGTGACATTTTAACAGCCTAAGCGCAGATAACCAAGCACCCTTGAGCAATCCATGTTTTTGAAAGGCTTGTTTAGCATACAGTGAACAAGTGGGAGTATAGCGACAAGAGCCTCGGGATATCCCCAGATTGTGAGCGATTGCTTTGAAATAAGGGGAAGTTAGTCGATAGAATTTATACATGTAGCTCTGCTTGGAGTATTTTTTTGGTTGCTGCTGTTTTTTTGAGGGGCAGTGGCTTAAAGACCACAACGACATCCATGTTCTGATCTTTAATCTGTGGCCAGAGAGTATCGTATACCAGACGCTTGAGATAATTGCGGGTCGTTGCGAGCTTGTTTACTTTTTTGGGGACTATTACCCCGAGACGTCCCACTTCGCCTACGGCTTCGCTGGGGATATGAGGGAGATAAGAAATAAGTAGGTGAGAAGTTGCGATTTTTTTGGCGCGCGTTCGAAAACGCAATAATTCGGTGCGGAGAGGGAACTTACTAGATTTAGGGATCATTAATTAATTATACAGTGAGGCTGCGGCGACCTGAGGAGCGGCGGCGAGAGAGGACGAGGCGACCTTTGTGAGTAGCCATCCGGGCACGAAAACCATGGACGCGGGCTCTTTTTTTCTTTTTTGGTTGGTAGGTTTGTTTCATGTGTTGGATTATAAGCGATGAGAGGGGATTTGTCACTGTGGGATACACTTGTGCCCTATTTTCAATTGTGGAAAAAATGGGGATAATTAATCCCATCACTAGTTTATATAGCTGCCCCGGAATAATATAATTATGGATGCCAACTCGGTATGGAGAGCGGTATTAACCGATCTAGAACTTACACTGTCTAAGACATATTTTGCTGGATATATAAAGCCTTTATCGTTAATCTCATTAGAGCAAGAGGGAGACAGAGTAACAGCTACTATAATGTGCCCCACCAAGTATCACATCCAGATGATGGATGAGAAATATGGGAAGCACGTTATCAAGGCGATTGAGCGAGTAGTTAATAGTCCATGTACCATTAAATATGAGATTGGCAAAGAGGGGGGGATGGAGCAGGCTGGCTCTATGCCACTATTTCAACCAGCTCCAAAAGCTAGTATACCAACCGGTACTGGCTCACACAACCTAAACCCGCGACTCACTTTTGACACTTATATTGTTGGCTCTTCTAATAACTTTGCATATGCAGCGGCACAAGGTGTAGCCAAGAGTCCAGGAACCAGATACAACCCACTATTTATTTATGGTGGGGTAGGACTAGGCAAGACTCACTTAATGCACGCGATAGGTCACGCCGTTTATACAGACCACCCAGACTGGGACATTATGTATATCTCGGCGGAGACTTTTGGAAGTGATTTGATTGCGAGTCTACAGAACAAGAGAACCGCAGCATTTAAAAAGAAATACAGGGCACCAAATCTATTACTTATTGATGATATTCAGTTTATTGCCGGCAAAGAATATATCCAAGAAGAATTCTTTCATACCTTTAATGAGTTATATATGTCACAAAGACAGATCGTCCTCACATCAGATAGACCTCCACAAGAAATTTCGCGACTGGAGGAGAGGCTATCCTCCCGATTTATGGGCGGACTCATGGTGGATGTGCAAAGCCCTGATTTTGAAACAAGAACGGCGATTTTGACACAAAAATGTATAGCGCTAGGGCTAGAAGTTTCACCAGATCTGATTGCACTAGTTGCTGAAAAGGCGGTGGGCAACATTCGTGAACTGGAGGGGACTCTGCAGGCAATCATAGCAAAGTCACACTCGGAGAAGAGGCCCATCGACCAGGATCTGATTAGAGAGAACTTTGGAGCCACTTCTGAGCGGCGCAATCATCGAATCAGACCTCAATCGGTTATCAATAAAACGGCTCAGTATTTTAGTTACAAAGTAACTGAGCTAACTGGAGTATCTCGCAAGGCACCACTTACTGCTGCGAGACACGCGGCCATGTATTTATTATATGAAGAGTTGTCACTGCCTTATGTACAAATAGGGGAGCTCTTTGGTGGGAGAGATCATACTACCGTCATTCATGCAGTTGAAAAGATTAAAGAAGAGTTAAAAACTAACCCTCAACTCTCTAAAACAATTGCTGACATTAGACACGAATTATGAGCACCACAGTTATCCACAATAGTTGTGGATAAGTATGAGGAAAAGTGCGGGAAAAGATGAGGATAACTTGAGGATAATAGTGGATAAGTCGGTTATCAACAATAACCCTTTATTTATCCCCAATTCTTTCCGAGTGGTTATCCACAGCGTCTACCGGATAGGTATCCACTTATCCACAGACCCTACTATAATTACTAATTATTATTAAATTGAATAGTCTATAGTACATATAAGGGGAAAAATGAAAATAGAAATCTTGCAGGAAGAATTGTTAAAAGGCATGGCCGTTGTAATGAGAGCGGTTTCGAGTCGCACCCAGCTACCAGTCCTATCTTCTATTAGAATTGAGGCCAAACAAACAGAGATTATCCTCTCGGCGACTGACCTAGAGATTGGGATTAGACTAACTCTGTCAGCCAAGGTAGAACAAGTCGGAGTGGTAGCGGTACCCGCTAAGACTTTTAATGAACTACTCTCCACACTCTCGCCAGGTAAGCTCTCGATGGAGCTCAAAGAAATGTCTCTCACCATAAAATCAGGAAGTTTTAAGGGTAAGATAGCAACGGTTGATGCATCTGAGTTCCCAGTACTTCCTGTAATGAATGAATCTTTGATTGAAATATCCTCTAATGAGCTCTCCCAAGGGATATTGAACGTCGGCTTTGCGAGCGCCAAAGATTCGCTACGCCCCGTGCTTACTGGTGTACTCATGGAGGTCTCACAGAGCCTGCGGTTAGTGGCTACTGATGGATTCCGGCTAGCTGTAGCCACAGTCAAAATCAAGGGCTCTACAGCGACTCAGGGACTTTCATTGTTAGTCCCAGCTAGAGCGCTATTTGAGTGTGGCAAAATTATTAAAGAGGGAGTTATAAAAATAGGATATCTGCCAGAATCTAAACAGGTATTATTTGAGGGGGAACAGTTGTTGTTTATTACTCAAATAATAGAGGGTAACTTTCCTGACTATAATAAAATCTTACCCAAAGAATTTGTTGAGAGAATAACTTTATCTAGAGAGGAACTTCTGGGTGCTGTAAAAACAGCGCTAGTTTTTGCGAGAGACAACTCCAATATGATGAAGTGGGTGGTTACGCGCGGCAAATTATCTATTGCCTCGAGTTCGACTAGTAGTGGCGAGGGTTCTATTGAAGTGGAAGCCAAAACCGAAGGGGAGGAGTCTCTAGAGGTTATTTTTAATGCTAAGTATGTGATGGACTATTTACAGCTTCTTAGTTCAGAATCTGTCTGGATAGGCTTGGGGGGCAAACTGGCGCCGGGAATGATTGCAGAGAGTGAATCGGGTCGCGAAAATACTTTTTACGTAGTAATGCCGATAAATGCGTAGGGCTAGGTAGTCGGAAAACTCAGAATACTCGGAGAACTCGGAAAGTCAGAGAATCAGACAGTTTGAGGTACAGAATTTTGGGAAGATTGGTCACTTGGTAGGGTATTAAGTTTTTGAGTTAGTGTAGCCTGAGCAGACTTGGTGGCTACAGCTGCCGCTTCCTCTTTTTTACGGAGAGCTTCTCTGGGATCAGTAGTAATGAGCGCGTGTTCTTCGGGGGAAGCAACTACTCTCATGGCAACGTGGTTTTGGCCGGCGAAGAAGAGAGACTCTCCTACTTCGGCAGTTAAGAGTAGATGACGCTCTCCTTGTGAGAGATAAAAGACATTTGCTAGTTTTTCGATTGCGCTGGTGCTCTGTTTCATCAGTACCTGAATACTAGCGTTACTCACAATCGCCTTACCATGATCGTCTTTTAAGAAGTCTTCGACGTCTTGTGTGATGGTGGTTAGACCCAAGAAATATTTACGAGCCCGCTTAGCGATTCCATAAAGGAAGGTGGCCGAGTCTTCGTTTTTCATTAGATACCAAGCCTCATCAACCACAAGGAGGCGGCGCTTGAGATCCCGCTTTACCTTAGTCCAGATGTAGTCAAGGATGATAAAGATGGCGGTCGGGCGCAGCTCATCCTGTAGATTTTTGATACCAAAAACAGTTAGCTGTTTGCCAAAGTCCACGTTACTTTTTTGGGAGAAAATACCCTGAAAGCTACCTTTAACATATTTTTCGAGACGGTCGGCGAGGCCGCGCGCCACTGCTTCTTCCATCCCGACGAGTGCTTTATATAAATCTTCCATAAGAGGGGGTTCGTTTTTGTGGGTAGCAGGGTCCCTATTGATCCCCTTCATTTGGTAGGTCATGACAAGCGCACGGTCGAGGAGGGCCTCTTCTTGGGCAGTGACATCACCGAGCATGATTTTGAGGAGAGAATGCAGAGAAATAATCTTCATGGCTAGCTCGTTTTCGTCTGGCTCGGCAAGCTGGGGTAGCTCGAAGGGGTTAATGCGATTAGGGGAGGTAAAACTGAAGTCGATGTAGGTTCCATTAACTGTTTGGGCCATTTTGCGGTACTCATCCTCGGGATCAATAATGATTACCTCGGTTTCAAAAAGAAGAGAGCGGAGGATCTCGAGTTTGACCATATAACTTTTACCTGAACCCGACTTGGCAAAGACGACCATGTTGGCGTTCTCTAGGCTAAAGCGGTCAAAAACCACAAGACTATCGTTGTGCTCATTGATGCCATACATGATCCCTTCGTTAGCAGTTAACTCACTACTGGTAAAAGGGAAGGTGGTAGCTAGACTAGTCGTGTCCATGTTGCGATTGATTTTTAAGAAGTCTTTACCCATGGGGAGGGTGGTTTTGAAGCCATCCTCGATCTGAAGGGTGGCGGTCTTAGCAACTATGAGGAGTGCACCTAGAGTTGATTTAATGTGGTTAGTAACTTTGTCTAGAGAGTCTTTTTTGTCATCGCGAATAGTAATATAAAGCCCAAACTGAAAGAAGCGCTCGGCTCCTTTGGCCAATTGTTCCTGGAGACTCCTAGCATCTTCGAGTTTGACCTGAGTATCGATGTTGATAATCTTGCCTCGTTGGATATCTCCCTGGAGCTCGGCTTCCATCTCGGCAATCTTGCGCCTCAAATCCTCGATAACCCCCTTACCATCGACTGGGTAGATAAACATAGAAATAGAGAGGGAGTGGGGGAAGTTGATTAGGGGGGAGAGCCAGTTGGCGTTAACAAAGCGAGGGTAGCCAGCGACAAAGAGGGTACGGTAGTAGGTGTCATTAATCTTGACGTCTGACCAGTCTACCTCGATTGCTTCGGGGGCGATAATGTCCTTAACATTAGTCGTGCCGGTTGCCAAAATCTGGATGGGTGGAGAGACCGCCGGACCTTGATCCTCAGCTTTCTTGTTTTTTCCAGCAAAAGGGAAGGGCAAGTTCATAATATATATCAGTTTATCAGAAAACTCGGAAAACTCAGAAAACTCGGGGAGTTGGGTTGATGGAAGCTTAGAGTGTCTGATATTCTGGAGTTCTGATTATTCTGATTGTCAGAGTATTCTGAGTGTTCTGTTGATTATTTAGCAATATTGGGAGCGACGACAGGGGTTTCGTAATCAGAGGCGGTCGTAAACTTTTGTCCTTTAACTGTTGAGTTGTAGTAGCCATGGAAGAGTTTCATGAGGTTTTGGCTGTTGAGCTGTTGAGCGGTTAGGCCGATTCTGGTTAACTGTTTGATAATGTGGTCCCGCTTGGGTTCGAGGTCTGCCTTAGCGCGGCCTAGGAGCTCTTCGGTGATTTCGACTTTGCCTGACAAGGTGACCATTTGGTAGGAAACGATAATATAAAACTTTTTATCGAGGACGTTTTGTTCCTGGATCGTGGTTTCGATAAAATTTCTATACTGACTCATCCGCATTTTCATAGTTTCATCTTTAAGTTTTTTCTCTTGTGAAACTAATAATTCTAAATAGCTACTAATGTCTTTCTTCTCAGATTTTATGACGATTTGGACAGGGAAGCTTAAGGAATTTAGAAGGCCAGCATAAGCATATATAGTTGCATCCTGTTCTTCTTCGGAGAGGAGGCCAAAATTGATGGCCGAAGTCTGGATAACCACACTAATTAAGCCATTTTTTAGGACGACCACGTCATCGCGGATCGTTTCGACTTCTAGGTGATCCTGGGTTGTGGCGACTATGATTGAGTCAGACATATAGTTTAGTATAGCCTAAGTACTAGCTTGGATCTCAAATGGCTGGATGATTTGGTTTTGGATTATAAGCTGCTGAGCAGGGAAGGTGTGGCCATCTGCCTCTACTTCTAAGCGATAGGTACCAGGAGAGAGAGGGGTACTGGTAGCAAACTGGCCGAGTGCGTTTGTTTTCATAGCGCGAGCAGGGACGCCGGACGCATCTAGTACTTGAACAATTGCTCCCTCGATTAACTTGCCGTCTTTGCTGGTGGTAATGCCAACGATGAGATTGGGGCTACGAGGTGGGACGGGGAGGTTGATGGATTTTAATTTAGTTTCAACTGGGCTAGAGGAGGCTGATGAGGCCGGCTTTGATGTTGCGGCGAAGATTATGTTACTCGGGACGGAAGACTCTTGAGTTTTTTGGTCCTCTTCGCGAGCATTGCTAACTACAGTTGGCTGAACCACGGGGACAACTACCGGCTTATTGGGACTGACGGGCGGAGGAAGTGTTTTTTCTACGGCCTTTAATTTGCGCACTGTAATAGCTGGCTTATCAAAGACTACGCTAGTTTGAGGCTCGACATTCTTTGTTGGGAATGGAGTGCTCTGGGTATTAAAGAGAGAATTTAGAGATTTTACTTGGCTAGTCTCGCCTTCACTAAGGTCAGATTCATTTTGAGCGTGCGACAGTGGAGCGGGGGCCTTCATGGTTTTGGTTATAGTATTGGTGGGCGCTATAGCATGTGCAGCAAAAGTAAAAATACTCGGAACTTTGTTGGTTTTTTTCCAGGTAAAACGAGTTGGCTTGTAGATGGCGTGAACAAAATTAATAATCCATTGATCAAGTGGTCTATCTTCTATTGGGAAGAAGGCCAAACCAATACCGAACAAGAGAGAGGATAGAATAAGAGGTACCTTAAAAATAAAGAGTAAATTACTTGAGTAAAATAAAGCGGCTAAAACAATACCACTCGCCAGTTCTAAAAACTGTTTAAGAGTCATGTCCCCAACTAGACGAAATTGATATTGGGTGACGTTTTGAGGGACGGGGTGCTGGTTCATAAATATAGTATAAAGTACCGAGTAAAAAGTACCTAGTGAGAATTTGGCTAGTTAGAAAAAGTGTATGTGTGGGAGTCGGGACTTAAACCATTTTCTTTGACCCAATCTCGAACTGAGTTAATGATCTCGCTGCGCTCTTCGATGCCCTCTTTGAGGGTGATTTCAAAGGCCATTGGGGATTTGTATAGAACGGTAAAACCAGGCGCTTCGTAAGGGATCTTGGCGGCCAGAGGATAATCACGCGCAATCTCCTCTCCCACTTCTTGGGCGTGACGAGGGTCGCTTTGTTGTGGTTTGACGGTATAAGTCAGAGAGACGATCGGATTATTTTGGTAACTTATATTTAGTAAATATTGTGTGTTGATCTGGAGATATTTTTTTGACTTTAGCACCAGGCTGCCATTGGGCTTGACTGAGATTTCCCATGTTTCTTCGGGGACAGAACTAACAACCAACTCTCCTGGGTTAACTACTCGGTCAAAACGCAATTGGATCTCATCAAAATAATTAATTGGGGATCGATCCTTGGGGGATGCTGAGAGTAGGCTAGGGAGAGGCGTGGTGGGACGATAGAAGAGTGAAAATAGAAGTGTAGCTAGAGCTATAACTCCGAGAGAGATTAGTGTTATTTTGTTGGTAAAAATTTTATACATAGCTGTATTCTAGCTTAGATTTTTTTTAGACACCCGGCAATTTTACTACTTAGCCAAGTTCCGCTACCTGGTCCTCTCACAACACCAGGGCCTGCTCCGTTTGCGTCGGCTACCTGAGAGGTGGCACCGCCATTGGCAATGAAAACTCCAGTGTGTCCCCATGTACCAGTAGTATCGACAAAGAAATCACCTGGGGAACAGCTGCCAACACCAAGAACCGGCTTGTAGCCGCTAGGAGGACTAGATAATAAGGTCTTGGCATCTCCAAAGCCAGTGCCAGTACCTCCGTTAGCCACATCGATAGCAACTATGAATCCGACACATTGTAATACGCTATAGCTTGTTGCAGAGCGCTGAAGTTGAGCGAGCGCGCTCTCGGCCAAGGTGCTAGCCAGCATACACTGCCAGGTCGACCCCTGAGCATTGCTGGCAGTTAGTGGATTAATACTACATTTACTCAAAATCTCGGCGATACACGCGGCTGTTTGTATTCTCGAGTTGTTTTTACCTCCACCCTCACCTGAGTCGCAGAGGATGTTTCCAATAAACTCCCCGAGCCCAGAATCGAGACTAAGATTGACATCGAGACGGGCGGTGGTGTTGAGCATTTGATTCATCATGGTTTGATAGTGAACAGAACCAAAAACAATCCCAATAAACACGCCAATAGATACAATGCTTGGTAAAACCCAGGGGAATAAGAGACTAGTCACAAATCCGAGCGCTGCAGTCCATCCCATTGCCAAGGCAGACAGTATTCCGGTCGAGCCAAAATCTGTGCGAGAAAATAGATCTTTTATACCGTTCCAAGCCCACTTTACCAACCCTGCGCCGATTTCTAATACATCTTTAACAATTAGTACTATCCCAAGGGCAGACAATACACCTGAAAGCGTGAGGCCACCACTGATAGCAAGTTGAGAAAGCTTGTAGGTCGCTTTTGCTAAAGTCTTCGCCCCAATTTTCAAAAAGAACCTAGTTGCGGTACGTAAGGAGAATGTTGTGCCGCCCTTTATTACCCCACTTGTTGCTTTGTATGCAACAGCACTCCAGGCTCTATGTAGCCCGATTGAAGTCATTCCTTTAAAAGAGAAGCCGCCCAACTTATAGTCGATTAGTCTC
Source organism: Candidatus Woesebacteria bacterium (assembly GCA_031972135.1). Classification (GTDB taxonomy): domain Bacteria; phylum Patescibacteriota; class Microgenomatia; order UBA1400; family UBA12108; genus GWF. The sequence continues at coordinate 18,797 of DALYFH010000013.1, read as the reverse complement.
TGACGAGTAAATTTGCCAAGCCCTCCACTAGCACTTGAGCCACTTGATATCCATGATTCGATTTTTAGTTTTTTAAACTTATCCCACTGAGTGCTGACCCAGTTCCTAATTCTGAAAATAGGAATATCGGTTTTACCGACTTTTATGGTGTATTTCTCGGCAAATCTATCCCAACGATCAAGTTGTTTGTGCAGCCACTTTTTACCGGTTATGGTTTCTTCTAAATCGACGAAACCGTCAATCACTTTTCCTTGTAGCTCCTGAGCTCTCGAGACAAAACTACTAAAGTTTCGATTAACTCTAGCCAAATCTGCACTAAACCGCTCCGAATCGCTGAGAGTGCCATAGTAATAATTGCGGTTTAAGTGATTTCTAGCATGTAATAAAAATAGTGGGTCTGGATTTTCTTTTTGACTTTCATGTGCATAGGCCTCTTCTAGGTTTTTGAAACTTTTATTGTTTTCCGAGTTGTATGTAGAGAGTAGTGCGGTTGTAGCATTTGATTTAGCTTTGTTGACGTTAAAGCGTTTATCCCAAGGGGTGTAGGTGGTCAGAAAAGGGTTTATTCCCTTGTTTTTTAGCAGGTTAAACTCAGCCTTGGTAAGTCCACCCCTAGCAACAAACTCATTGTCACTTAGATTGGCGCGGAGATTGTTATTTAGTTGTTCTAGAGATAGGTTTAGGTTTCGTTTTTCAATTTCTTCCAGGATTTGGACACTACTACCTGGTGCTAGTCGCTCGACAATACTCTTTAAGTCCTGACCACTAAATAACCGCTTATTGTTCTCTCGTAGTAGGTTGTTGATTAGACTAGAGCGTTCTTTGTCGTTGTGAATAAAAGAAAGCGTAGAGTTGAGGGCGGCACTGAGCTCTCTTTCGTTAAATGTATATTCACGAATAGCCTGTGACGCAGCAATCTGAGATTGTTCATAATTATTAAGAGTATCTGGGTCTTCGCTTTCTGCAAAACTCGCAAAATTATCTACAATTCTTCGAACAGCATACTTGACCTGATCGTTGCCAGTATAATTGATAAATCCAATTGCTTTTGGATATGATTTGGCGATAATGTTGTTGATTTCTGCTGTTACTGCATGGTTTTTGACGATCGGATCATTTGAGCTGTTGTTTGCAGCCTGAAGGCGGGACAAGTTGGCAGCGATGATCTGGGCGAGCTGATATTGTTCAACATCAATTGCATCTTTGGATCCTTGAGGAAAAATTTGGTTGAGGATCCTCGGAGTATCCCCGAGATATTGATAGGAAAGGATTTTTTTGTAGAGCTCATTATATTTTTTAATACGATCATCAGCACTAAAGCGTGTCCGCATCATTACTGGTGCTTTATTTGGTTTCTCCTGGAGCGCAGCGTACTCAGTAATTACATCTGGATTAACTGCAGACTGGGGTGTTTCAACTTCGTCAAAAAAGAAAGCCCAGGCTAGATTGGTAAAATCGTTATAACTCTTGGCATTCTGTAGTTGGCGTTGCCTTTTTTCGGGCAAATTGCCGGTATTTGTTAAAAAGTCTAGGGTGAGCGCCCTGGCTTCGGCGAGCGAGATATATTCCTCTGGAGTTATGCCATCTGGACTTACCTTTACTCTACCTGCTTTGTCGCCGAGAGACCCTTGTTTTTTTAGTTCGGGCAAGATGGAATTGCGGAGAAAGTACTGATCGATCCTGGGGTGATATTTGCCATAACTAGTGTCTTTGTAGGGGATAGTAGTAGCCATATTGGTAATTGTAACATTGAGCCTGGGTGGATGTGGTAAAATTGTCGCATGAACGCAACGCCTGAGGCTCCTATAGAAAATGAAGGTGATCATCAATCTTTTTCGGAAAAATGGTACCAGAAGTGGGTAGAATTATTTCAGAGCTTCTTGGGGGTTAAAAACCTAGAAGAAGTAGTAGAGAGTCTCGCAAGCGAAGGTGACAAGCAAAAAGTTGTACAAGCACTACTAAATTTAGAAGGTGAAGAGAAAACTCAAGAGAGAGCTGGTTTTGTAGGCAAGCTACTAGCATTACTACGTAGTGAGAATGATGTCAGTAGCGAGATAGAAACGCTAATAGATACAACTTTGAATATTGATACAGATCCAGATGCAAAAGATGTGTTGGGAGCCTTTATTGAAGACTACGCTGACGAAAGTCATGGAGGAGAAGAGTTTGAAGTAGCGAGTCAGATAGTAGAAAAACGCAAAACTGAGGCATTAGACAAAGAGGTAAAAAAACTAGAAAATGTTGGGGCAAATAACGTAGAGATAGAGAATGTAAGACGCCAGATTGATTTTGAAGTCAGAAAAACAGAGGTACAATCCGAGGAAGAAGCAGAAGAACAAATTAAGAATTACTGGGAGAAGCAAAAAGACGACCTAGAGATTGAGGAGGTTAGCCGGAGAAGAAAGACACCCAAGTTTTCTAATGCAACTAAAATGCGAGCATTAGCTTATAAAAAAGCCGCTTATGAAAAGGCTCTATTAGAACCAGATAAGCTAACCAAAGGCGAACTCCAGATACTAGAAGGGTTCTTAATCGATCTATATGCTAATGATCGCGAGTTATTTGAAATGATGATGGATAGAGTTTTACCTGCGATGGATCAGGACTCAATGATTAGAGTCATGAGTGAGGGGGTTAAAGTCGAACAAGAGGAATATTTTAAGAATCATGCTCAGCATGAATCAAGCTATTCAAACTCGATATTAAACAAACAATTAGAGAGAATGTTGTTTGCTAGGCGTGGACAGGACAATAATCGAGACATGGCTGATTGGGATGAAAACGACTGGGAACAGGTGCGAGTTTCGGGAATGCTAAACATCGACGTAGCTAAATATCCAGCACTCAACGCTTTGGCTAAAAAGGAACTTGGACTACGTGTAAACCCGCTAGTAGTTGACGCTGAAAAAAAGATAGCAAAAGTCAACAGTGCACTTACTGAAGATGAAAAGAAGTTAGTAGATAAGTTTTTTGCAAAAAAACTACTATCAAATGTGAGATTCTTGGTAGACGAGTCTGTGAGACTTGATCCGAATACTCCAGACCTGCGTGCTACCGAATATGTGACTATTATGTCAATAATGGGACTATCTACTTCGATGAAGTCGGACATCATGAATTCAGCGCGGCGCATGACATTTGCTTTCTTGGTATTTAATACACCACAAACAGAGGATGGCTACCGACAGCTCAAAGAATATTCCGCACAAATCGGCCCCGAATATTCGGTATTAAGCCGTGTTATGAAATTAAGAGAAGCAATTGTAGTTAAAGATAAAGAAGGGAAGGAGTTTGAGTTAACCGACTTAAGTCAATTAGATTTCGTTAACGCGGCGGCACAAGCGATTACGGACGAGGAGGATAGAAAACATTATGGACTAAGTCTCGATAAAGATGAAAAAGGTAACTATAAGGTAGGACGTCTCTATTCAGATATGATGATGGCTTCTAATCTGGCTGACGTTAGAAAAGAAGACTGGGTACCAGTTACCAGAATGGTACTAAAGGAAAGACTAGGAGCTTCTAGATATGAAGAAAAAATGAGAGAATATAAGGTTTTGAAAGATGATGGAACGTTGGATAAAGATCTTGAAAAACATTATTTAGAGCAAATTGGTAAACAATATTGGGATTATTATAACGGCATCTATACTTATTTTTTGATGACCAGAGCAAGCGGTGAGTTTGTTGCTAATGCTAATCCTACGAATAATCGACTCGAAACACCGGCCGGTCTGAATGAAAACTTTAACTATAAGATGGATCCCAGCGCATGGATGACCTTCCTTAATACTTACGACGTACAAAACTTCCCTGAGGCAGCGCAAATGTTTAGATTTAACGGTAACTCTTCTCTTGCAGCGAAAGAAGGAGGAGAAGTGCTTTCATACTTAGTAGAAACGAAGAAAAGTGGTGTCAAAAAGATCCCATCAATAGAAGAAGCCTGGTATGCAAAGGGTATCGCACCAGATCAGAAGTCGCTAGCTAAACTTAGAGCAGTGTTTGTAGATGCTATATTTTTGCCAGACCAGTACCACCTACATGGTAAATCTCACGAGCTTGAAAAAGAAACAAAGTTATATGAGTCTTTACCACTAAAATATGACGCTGACGGAAACTTAAAACTCGACCCAACAGCACAGAGAAGAGATTTTGCAACGGCAAGGAAGAAGATGGAAAGTGGTCTTCGAAGGTTGTATGCAGAAGACCCAACAATATTTGCTGGTATGGACTTTGAGTTTATTAAGAAGACATTTGCTCATGATGAAGTGTTGATGGAGGCATTAAGCGTTCATAGTCACTCCACTAACGAAAACTTTGAGAAGTTAATTGTCTTTGCACAAAGGTGGGGAGAGGATAAACTTATCTTAGAAAATCTTAGCAACAAAAGGCCAGATGACTTTACCAAATATGCAATCGATTATCACAAAGAATGGCAACAAGCAGCGACAGCTTTAGGGACAAAGCCAACATGGGGTGCTTTCATTAAAATGATGGGTGTGTCACAAAGAATATTAGGAAAGGGTGCAAAGATTGAACCAATAGCCTTGCGAGCATATGAGTATATGGTAGAGCTTCGTAAAGCGAGAGTGGTGGGTGAAAAGTATGTCAGACAGATAATAACAAAAGACGGTGCACTAAGTTTTGAGCATGGCAATTATATCGGAGAGTTGCCTGGACGTGTACCAGTTCCTGATCTCGAGATTCGTAAGGTTACGTATGATGATAAGCAAGCTAATAATGGTAAGTCACCTTCTATTGTTTCTATCTCTGGGTTTCCTGGAGAGGTCGACGAGGAGGGTGTAGAACAAGAGGTGCTGAGCTCGATGAGGGCTGCTAGTATAATTACTGAAAAAACATATAAACATGAGCGTAAACACTTAAGAAAAAGTATTTTAGGCTGGCACTCAGATAGGCCTCCGCTGGCTGAGTTGTGGGATACTGTTACCGGTAAAAAACTAATAACATACCTTGCTTTGGAGGTGTTTCACATGCCTCCAGAGTACTTTATGGAGTTTGTTGTGGGAGCAACGGGTGACTTTTTTGGTCTTTGGTGGAAGTATCTAAACGGGACAGGTGCACCTAGTCATCACTAACTACACACTCTAAATAGATCTTATCGCTACTCTCCAGCTTTTTGTGTATAGAACTTCTGTTGTTCTCGTAACAGTTTTTCGTTCTGTCTCTTCTGTTTTTGTTTTTCTCCCCATTCGTATATTCCAACACCAGTGCCGATACCACCAAAGGCCTCGGCAATATATGGAGACTCTTTGACTTGTAGCCAATTCTGGGCCATAGCGACGGCTGCAGGGGTCATGGCAAAAATGAAGAATCCTAGGAGAATCATAATGTCCCAGGCTTCCCAACCAAGATCTATGGTAAATGGTGGCATCCAAACATCGTTGGTGCTCCAACCCTGGTAAAACTCATGGCTTTCATCGATTCCGAAGGGGTTGGTGTCTACTATACTGGAAGCCTCAAGTCCTGTTACATTTTCTGCGGCATTAATTGCCCCGCCTAACTTAGTACTATTTGTTGGGTTGCCTATGAACATGGCTGAGACTAGGAACATCGCAGCAGCAACTGGAAAGGGGATTAGATAGCTAGCTGTTTTTTTGAGCCATTCGGAGAATGCTTTACTACCTGGCATAGCATTCATTAGTATTTGAATGGGAGCGGTAACTGTTTGGATTATTAACATGATGTATGACTTTGTAAGTACAAAGATCAGCTTAAGCATGGTTATTGCGAGCCAGACAGCTACTAGTAGGTAAGGGATAGCTTGGACCATGAGTTCACTAATCCCGAGAGTTAGACCGGCTCCAACAGTTCGGCCAATGTAGCCAGGTAGCGAGTTGGCACCCAACACCTGTCTAATTGTTTCTGCCACTACGGAGATTATGCTGTTACGACCAGCAAAAATTACTCCCCAAGCAGAGTTGTTTAGCAGTCTATCGATAGCAGTTCCACCATTTAGAATACCTATTGCATCGAGTAAATATGCGAGGAAATACATTAGAAAATACATAATGTCTATCATGAAACCGACTATGGCATAGCTGAAGGTAACGAGTAGAAGGGTGACTAGCAGATTGGGTAAGGCTGCTTGGATAGTTATTACTGTTTGAGCATTAATTTTGGTCCTGAGCATGATCATAATGCCGACCACCACAAACATCACAATATAGAGTGAGTAGGCTAGGTTGCGGAATGCTTTCCAGAATGGGAGAAAGGAACTCATTGCTTGGTAGCCAGTCCCTTGTGCATATGCCTGGCTAACTCCCGGAATCCCAATATTGTTGAGTAGATCAGCGACATATTCTTGAGAGCTTGGTTGAATTCTATATAAGTTGGCAAGATGTCGACTACCAACTGGGATTAGACCACTTATTTCACCATTTGTTCCTGCACCACCAATAATATACTTAGCAGCGTTCTGTGGGGTGTTTTGACCTAAATCACCTGGGTCACCAGCCCAGCCAGTGATGCCAAGGGCTAGACCCATCGCGTTAATATCAGTTAAACCTGGAGTTTCAGAAGAGACGGCAGCTTCTTGTGCAGAAATAATGCTTGGCGTTAGTAGGGTGATTGAGAAAAATAGGATTGTTAAGAGGATTTTTTTCATAGATAAGGCGATTTTAGCATCCCACTCCGCCGTTGGCTACGCTTGGGACACGGTAGCTTAGTTAGGTAGTTTTAATTCCTCAACCCAGTAATTAGCTGTAACCCTGACGTAGTCGGCCTCGCCGTAGCTAAAGATCAGCTGTTTAGGCTCAATACCCGATTCGCGTAGTAGCTGCAGAGATTTGGCATACCCCTCTTTAAAAGCCTGAAGGTTGGGATTAACCTTGGGATCTATCTCGTCCTTATTTAGATATGAGAGACCAGTAATGTCGAGGCGAGTGAGTGAGGACTCTGATGGGTGGGTGGTGATATCTATAGATAGGTTAATGCCAACTGAGGTTTTGAAATCTCTCATTCTGATTGGTAGTCTGTCTTGTATGATTTTTCTGTAACTAATTGCATTGTTAACCTTTTCTTCGGTTAGATTGGTAAACTCGGCAAATGGATTGCTCACTGGATCTTCGCTATTTAGGTCGAGCGTGGTGGTGGGAGATGGTTGGCGTGATGAGACAATTAGAATAATAAAGAGAATAACTGTAGAGATACTAACTGCAGTTAAGAGGAATTTGTTGGCAAATAGGCGACGGGTAAGTTGTTGTAGCATCTTAAAACCCTGGTAATTTAAGTATATCAGCGGCGAGGAGGCGAAGGAGTGAGACAGAGAAGATGACTAGGAGCAGCCCTGCGACACCTGATGAGAAAAGGTCTCTACCAGACTGAATAGCTTTGGCATCGCCAGCACTAGTCATGAGTCTAAAGACGCCGGTTAACATGACGGCGAGCGAGATTGCTCCAGAAATACCGACGAGGAAGCGGAGTAGCGCTGTGACAAATGGTTGGTAGGCGTATGGTAGGCAGCCGAGTGCTGTTGCGAGACTACCTTCACCACATGTGACGGGGCGGAAAACCGAGATGGGAGTAGAGGGAGAGTTTGGTTGAGTAGAAGATCCAGGTGTAGTGGGAGTGGATGGAGAGGCGCTAGGAGTGCGAGTTTTTAGATATTCATGAACAACAAGTGCTGTTGGAAACACGCCTGGTCGTTGACCATAGGGTTTTGGAGGGATACATGGAGTCGAGTCGCCACAGTATAACAAGAACATATTTTGGTGCTTACCGTCGACCATGTTCATAGCATATGGGTCGTCCTCACCTTGGAACTGACGGGGACATCCACCATAGGGGATGGTCCCGCCCGGGAATCCAACTTGGCAGTTACTGTTACCACCACCATTAAAGTTGCTGATTGCGGTTATTAACTCTGGAGTTGTATCTATAGTGTGACGAAGCAAGCCATTGGCGGCTGATCTAACCGTAGCCTCGAAACCGCCTTGTTCACCGACCGGACCACCATTGGCGGCTGAGCATTTTTCAGGGTTGCCTGTCGCAGTAAAGCAGGTAGTTGCTTCTTCAAAATGATGTCCGGCTAAGACCTCGCAGGGGACACCCGTCTCTTCGGAGATTTTGGCATAGGCCTCTTCGAGCTTAGGATTAAGAATTCCACCTTCGAACATGGCGGAGTTTTTTATAATGCTAGTTACATTACTTGGTGCAGTCTTCCAGTCAGAGTCGGCGAGGATGGCCTCGAATTTGTCAGGGAGACACTGGCCTGAGGTGCCAGTCCCTGGAGCGCCGGCGGTCCTATCACAGCCGACCCTGGTACCGAGTGCATACTCTTCGACTGATGTATCTAACTGACTACTAAACATAGGGTCATCGCAGGTATAGTAGCCAAAGCGACGTCTAGCATCTGCTGGGTTCATGGATTTGCCTGCATATAAGAGTTCTGCTTCGTCATCGACTGTACTACTTAGGTCTTCGTTAAAATCCTGGACACTCTCGATATCTGCTAGCGTGTCTCTAGTGTCGTAGTATCCTTTTTGGAGTTCACTTATAGACTGTCCCATTACTTCGGGTACGGTATAGAGGTGATACTTGACCTGCTCTACTTCATCTATTTTGTCTCCGCCTCCCCAACCAGTAAAGGCGAGTTTAAGGAACCAAGAAAGATTTAGTTCTGGGTATGCCCCTCCCTTATCTTTGGTTAGTGTGGGTTGGAGTTTGTAGTTGGGACACTCGCCATTAGGACCAAGTTTCATGTCATCTTCGAGATAATCAATCCACTGAGTAAAGTATTTCCAGCTAGACCAAGGAATGTATTTTAGACATCCGTCTTTGAGTTCACCGTAGAGCTTTTCATGTATAAAGCTCGGTATCCCAAACTCACTACTAACACTGGCAAAACGTGCGAGAGGATTGACTGCCACAATATTCTTGTAGATCCTCATAGCATCACTAAGTGGATAGGTCATAAAGAGTTGGTCTAGAGCTGCATTAAAAGACTGAGAGATTGAGGTGTCATAGAACAAGCCACGCCTGATGCCTACCAACATCTCATCTGGCACCCAGCATTTGTCAGGATTTTTTGGGCAACAAACATTCCAGACACAGATGGTCGGTCTAATATATCCCTGTCTAAAAGAGGGGGGATAGAGAGGGGCTGACATTAGATCGATGAACCATTCGTCAGGCTGAACTTTGCCGGCTTCTTTATTTATCACATTGCAGATCGCTTGCTGAGTTTCGCCCAGCCCTTCGAGGAGAGCATAGTTGCCAGGGTTTATATACATATCATCTAGCATTTCGAGCATCCCAAAAGTTGGAGCAGCTACGGCATCTGGGAGCTCATCGGAGATCTCGAGCAAGGTCTTGGTGCCGACTGTCGGAGTGTCTGGATCGAGATCATGATCGATGCCGACTTGATAACCCCAGTCTACCCAGCCTAGTGGCCACTCACCAGTCTGAGCGAGAGTTGATTTGGTTTGCTTGGCGCGCTTGACGACGATTACTTTGCGTAGGGCGACGTCACAAAAACTACTATTTAAGTATTGTGAACCCCAAGAAATTGAGTTGCTGGTGCCAATGTTAGTAAATGCGAGCGCCTCGCTTTGGAGCTTGGGGTAGGTTGGTTTTTCTGCAGAAAAATCTGTTCCTTTTACCGTCCTGCTAATACTAGGTCTTTGCTTATAACTACATTTTCCCTTTGTTACTCCGCCCAGCTCTGGATCCGCCTTGGCAGTACAACTATCGTTGGGATCTGAATGGCCGTCTTTGACATATTCACCACTATCTCTGTTACATAACCCCACCGTACCACCCTCACACCCGTCGACCAGCTCACCGGTTTGATTGTCGACGGAACAAACATAGTCGCGTTCATCACCCCCAGGACAGAGCATCAGGTTTTCGTATTCACGACTACGGTCGCGGTTTTCGTATATTTTTAGGAATGGCGCGCGGATATATTTATATAGTGGAAAAAAAATCTCGAAATGATATTCTTCGTCTGGATTGCCTTCAACCGAGAAGGGGGCAAAAGGCTCTGTGGACTCAGCGTAAATAGTTGCAGGGGTAAATAGCACATAGTACATAGCACATAGTACTAGAGCTAAGAACTTTATTATCTTCATGATCAGAAGCCAAAGTTAAATTGAGTAACGGGCGCGCCAGTTAAGTTTTCAATTAGGAGAAGTATCAACCAAGAAACTATAGAGAGAGCGAGACCACCCACTGCCCAGCCAATTGTTTGTTTGCCACCCTGAAGCCCCTTGGGGTCACCACTGCTCGTTAAGATTTTGAATCCACCAACAAGGATCATAATAAAGGCGACCATGCCAATAAGAGGGATTATGGCTGTTAGAACATTGCCAAAGTAGTCTGGTAGTTGGTCGAGGCGTGCAGCATCTGAGTCCATATCTGTAATTATAGTACAAAAACCCCGCTTACGCGGGGTTTATTGCATTGTTTGTAACAAAAAGTCTTAGTAAGCAGTTGGAGGTGTGATGTTGTCGTTTAGAATGCTGATTCCAAAGAAGTATTGGATGATCAACATGACTGCCCAGGCAGATGCAACGACTGCTAGACCAACGAGAGCTGCGGTGATACGGTCGCGAGCTTCTTGGGTTTTGCCTTTGTCACCACCTGAAGTGATCCATTGGATGCCGCCCCAGATGAGGTACATAAAGACGAGAAGTGCGGAGACGAGTAGAGCACCTTGGACTGCGCCTTTGATGAGTGTACCAATATTCGTGATTGCGACGTTATCTGGCTTGCCAATTGAGAGATCTGGAGCAGCTGGTGCAGCCATAACTTTTTCAATGATTGAGAATGACATATTTATCTCCTATATTTACTTTATGATCTAAGTGTATCAATTATAACAGGATTAGCAAGTTATTTGGTAATACCAATCCCAAAGAAGTAGTCGACTAGTAAGTAGACTGCCCAGGCAGATGCGACTATCGCTAGACCTACTATTGCCTGAGTAATCTTATTTCGCGCTTCTTCGAGCTTGCCTTTGTCACCACCAGCAGTAATCCAGTTGATACCACCATAGACGAGGTACATAAAGGTGGCGAGACCAGATACCAAGATAACAGCAGAGAAACTACGAGAGACAAAGGTTCCGAGATCCTCGTTTATAGCAACACGAGATTTAACCTGATCATCTACGTTGATGGCAAAACTACCACCCGCAAATAAAAGAGGGGATTTAGCTAGGTATGACTTAATTTTTTTGATCTTCATAGAATTTAACCAGCAGTTGGCCAGATAATGTTAAGCAGATCTATACCTAGTGCTGACTCGATAAACTTGACTATAACGTAACTAGCTGCGAGGACTGCAAGCCCAACTAATCCCTGAGTGATCTTGGCACGACTCTCCTCTAATTTGCCTTTGTCTCCGCCAGCCATGATCCAGTTGAGGCCACCCCAAAGGAAGTAGAGTAGAAAGGCGAGACCGCCGACGATAATAATCGTTTGCCAGAGTGTCGCCATGGTAACTGCAAACTGTTGTGGGGCACTATCCGGAGATTCGCCTCCTGGGACGGCGGTATTGGTGATCGCTGCGTGTACTTTGGTGACTATTTGAAAGCTTGTAAAGTTCATAAAATTAATTAAACGTGAGCCCTTGAATAATACTTCCTGGTTCGAGGATATTTAGGCCGAGTGCCGCTCCAACTATCCAGACTATAGAATATGAGAGTACGATAATAATCAAACCAATCGCACCTCCTGTCATCATGCCCTTGGCTTTGTCGATCTTGCCTTTGTCTCCGCCTGCTGTAATCCAGTTGAGGCCGCCGAGGAGGAAATAGAGGACAAAGGCGATCCCGGCAACGACAGTTAGGACGACTAGAGTATTACTAATTAGTTTTTCAAAAGCGCTAGTGCTACCCTCGATACCACTACCAGGCTGATACCCGCCGGGAGTTGTGATCTGACTAAAGCTCGTGTCTGCCAATAATTTTGACATAAGTTAAAAACTCCCTGGACCAGTAATGGTTGGTGAGAGGATAGCGCCTGCATCACCAAAGAGGACAAATGAGACGATGCCCGTGATTGCCGCAGCGCCGACCATAATAATTAAACCGAGTAGGGACATATTGATTGAGTACATGGCTGCTTGAATTTTCTTTTCGTCTCCAGCCGCTGTTACATAAGTAAAGCCAGAGATCATGAGGTTAAAGAAGGCGTAGAGCCCAGCTGCTACAAAAATGACAGTGACGATGTTGGTTATAAAACTGGGCAGACCAGTGTTGACATCACCGTAGTTGGTTACTGGATTGTCTATGTTACCAAAGACGCTTGCCATATATTTATAAGATCTCTAGTCCGGTGACGATCTGGACAATCTGTATTATCCAGTACGACCCGAAGACTACTAATAAGCCCATTATAGCAAAAGTAATAGTTTTTTTGCCCTCTTCCATCTTGTGGCTGTCGCTAGCTCCACTAATCACACTAAAGCCGCCAAGAATAAACATAAAAAAGAGGACTAGACCTGCTGCGACGTAAACGTTTGGAAGAATCGCATTGATCAAATCGCCCGCACTACTGTAGGTAGAGTCAGCACTGCTACCTTGAAATATTAGCTTGTCTCCTAGGTTAAATCCGGCCATGGGTTTTATTATACCCTTTGGAGTAGAATATGGAACATGGACCAAGCAATTTTAGACATCTTGGAAGGTAAACATGGGGCAGCAACACGTTTTTATCTTTGCTATGCCCCTAAGCTCAGACGTTATCTAATTGCTAAGTTGCCTAGCGTGGCGGATGCAGAGGAAGTGTTGCAAGATGTGTTTTTATCAGTCTTTGATTCGCTGCCCATTTATCGGGGAGAGTGTAGCGTTTTATCTTGGATATATTCTATTGCCAGGCATGAGGTGGCAGATTTTTATCGCAAAAGATATGTTCGCGAACTAGTAGAAAAGACGAGCCCACTCTTTGAAGAGCTGATGGAGACTGTTGATACTCCCGAGACTGTGTGGGATAGAGAAAAAGTGCGTCGCCGATTTTTTGGAGCGTATAAAAAATTGCAACAACAGTATCAAGATGTGTTGTCTTACCGATACGAACTATCTCTATCAGTTAAAGAGATTGCAGCAAAGATGGAGCTGACATTTAAGGCTACTGAATCTCTACTTTATCGGGCGAGGACTGCATTTGCCGCAGCCTACAACAATTATGCAGAGTGAAGCCGAATTTTTGAAAATAATCGAACTTAAAGCTAGAGAAGAGCGACAAATCCTAGATACGGAAATTATCCCAACTTGGGCAAAGGGGATTGGAGAGTGGCTCGTGGTTAACCCGTGGAGAGTGATGGTGCCACTAGCTAGTATCGTGTATCTAGTAATTAGAATTTCGTATGGGCAGAGTTTTAGAGAAATAATCCTTGGGATTTTTGGAGGGTTTTAGTATGAAGAAATCGACATTGGTGCTCTGGGTAGGGTATGTTTGGGGGACAACACTCGCTGGACTAGCCATACATCCATATCAGTCTATACGTCGGATAGTGTTAGGTAAGAAAGTATTATTGCCAGTGACGATCTCACCCCTACTGGGGCTGATTGTGTTGTTTGTGGCGGGTCGAATTGGGAGCTACGTTTTTACTCTAGGTAGTATTGGTCGAGAATTGGTGGCGCTAATTTTGGGATCAACTCTAATAGGACTACTGATGTGGCAGGGATTACTGATTATATTAGTTTGGCGTTTTTGGCGTGTGAGGGGAATGGTTTTAGTATCGTTGGCGACAGCTGTAGTATGAACGCGTTTGGAGAAAAGAATGGTGCATGGCTAGTTAGAACAAATTCGTGGCGGTTAACCTTATCTCACCAAAGAGCAGATCATTCTGACCCTGAGTGGAGGAAGAAACAGGTAAATATTTCCATATTTAATACATTGACTTTATATCTTAAAACACTATCAGACGATATGGCTGAAAGAAACTATGATTGGAACCAAAATAAGGACAAAGTATCTCGCGAATGATTTTTTATTTCTAGGCGACATAACTTTCTATGCAGAACGTCGACTTCAGCACATACGAGGGGAGGAGAGTTGTTTTGGTGGATGAGAATGACAATGAGATAGGGACAGAAGATATTTTGGTGGCACATCAAGGGCAGGGGAAGAAACATAGAGCTCTATCGGTGATTTTGTACAGAAAAATAGACGGTAGAACAGAACTCCTTATGCAAAAAAGATCACAGAATAAGCCAGTATTTAAATGTTTGTGGAGCAATACTTGTTGTACCAATCTGCGCCCTGGCGACACTTATATCGAGCGAGCAGTGTCCCGTTTAAAAGAAGAGATGGGGATAGAGATTAAACCAGAGGATTTGAGGGTACTTTACCGTTTTAGTTATGAGGTACCAGATTTAACCAATCCAGGTTGGTGTGAGAACGAAGTAGATACTGTGATAGTAGGCGAGTGGTCAGGCAAGATGAAACTAAATCCGGACGAAGCAGAGGACGCGAAGTGGATGGAATATGATGCGATGAAAGCTGATATTAAGAAACATCCTGACATTTATTCCCCTTGGCATAAATTAATTATTAATGATCGAAGATATATTGAAGGAATTAAACTATGACCACTCCACATTATGAATCATCCACCGCTAATGCACCTAAACCAGAGGGATATGTAGTTAACAAAAGTAGTGATTTATCTATGTGGGTAGTCAAATTCTTGAGGAAGCATGCCCCAGAATTGTTGGCTGTTGTTGCAAACGATTATGCAAAACAACCTGGTATACCCATTGAACCAACTATGAAAGATCAGACAAATGGTTAAAGGCAAAATAATTATTTCTGGTGAACACTCAGTGGTTTATGGAGCATTGGCAATAGCTGCAAGCGTTGGAATGAGTGTGAGTGCGAAAGTAGTTGAGAAAGGGGGTAGTGAGAAAAACGAAATAGTCGAAAAAGCGATTATGTTTGCTGGAGGAAATAATGACACTGAAGTTTTAATTGATAGCCAGATTCCAATTGGATCTGGGATGGGGTCGTCAGCAGCTGTTTCGGCGGCTGTGATACGGGCAGTTAGAGAAGGAATGAGTAAACCGATTATTAGAAAAGAAGAGCTGTATGACTTGGTGATGGAGTGTGAGAAGGTTGCTCACGGTAATCCTTCAGGAATTGATGCAGCAACAGTAGTATATGGAGGGATAATTGCTTTTACTAAAGGGAAACCAATTGAGCAATTACAGATACATAATCCAATAAAAGTGATCTTGATAAATACGGGTAGGCCAGTTGAATCGACAAAGGAAATGGTGGAATTGGTGTCAACTAAAAAAAACAAAGACAAAGTATTAAGCGAGATAGGATTAATTACCAAAGAAATTAAGCGGAAGTTAGTGGAGGGTGAAAAAGCAGACGAATTAATTGATAAAAATGGCTTACTTTTAGAAGATTTGGGGGTAGTTGGAGAATCAGCAAGGTCGCTTAGTGCCAAGCTGAGAAGTTTTGGTTGTGGTGTAAAAGTTGCTGGGGCTGGTGGTTTTAAGAGTGGATCTGGAATGTTGCTAGTTACAGCGCCTGATCTTGCAAAAATAGCATCGAAGCTTGATGATATGAAAATTGATTATATTAAGACGGAACTTGGACAAATATGAAGGTTACGACTTCAGCACCTGGCAAGTTGATGCTGTATGGAGAGCATGCAGTGGTTTACGGACTTCCTTGTATCGTAACGGCAGTTGATCAGAGGGTGAGAGTGAGTGTGGAGCCAAATGGTGAGGGAGAAATACACGTTTGTTCCCCAAATGTGGGATTGGACGAATACCATAAGAAGATCGAGCGCTTAGGACAAGATGACTTACCAAAATCCATGGCGTTTGTAGAGATGCTAGTTAAGCGGTTTTACGAAAAAAATAGAATAAACGAAGGAATTAGAATATCAACTGAATCTGATTTTTCTACACAATTTGGGTTTGGATCGAGTGCTGCTGTAGTTTCGGCACTTGTTCTTGCTCTAGCCGAGTACTTTAAAGTAAAGATGAGCAAACAAGAAATGTTTGAGATGGCATATCAAGCGGTGCTTGATGTTCAGGGAGTGGGGAGTGGATTTGATGTGGCGGCCTCGGTTTATGGAGGAACCTTATATTACATATCACCAGGAAAAATAATTGAGTCTGTTTATCAAGGTGAGCTGCCATTAGTTGTCGGATATACAGGGATCAAGGCAGATACCCCAACAATTATTCGCCAAGTTGCAGAGCTTAAGCGCAATGAAAAGTGGGTAGAGTCGGTATTTGGTGACATTGCCGAGCTGGTTAATCAAGCTAAAAGCAACTTTAAGAACATTAACTTTGAACATTTAGGCGAGTTAATGAATCGAAACCAAGAACTATTGTCGACACTAAACGTCAGTTCGAGAGAGCTGGACAGACTAATTGCAGCGGCAAAGGACGGTGGGGCATATGGAGCCAAGTTGTCGGGAGCTGGTGGAGGAGATTGTATGATTGCCTTTGCCCCAGAGAATAAGGTTGATGAGGTGGGAAGTGCAATAGAGAAGGCAGGGGGAGTTTGGATGAAAGTAAGAACTGGAGCTGAGGGAGTAAAATTAGACAATGAGTGACCGGGAGTGGATCGTAGAAGTTGATCAAAACGATAAAGTTATCGGGAAGATCGAGCGGAGCGTGTCTCATAAACAGAGCAGCCTACACTGTCATCGAGAGGTGATGTTGCTACTGTTTACTGACAAAACTCACACTCAGTTCTTGATGCAACACCGATCACTGAAGAAAAAACAAT
>DALYFH010000013.1:0-2063 GCA_031972135.1 Candidatus Woesebacteria bacterium | reverse complement strand
CTCCGTGACAGGCCACGTAGACTATCGTGACATAAACCTTCATGATTCTGAGGGATATTTTGCGGCCGCAAAACGAGAAGGACTAGAGGAACTTGGAGTAAAGGTAAAAGGGTTAGTCTTAGAGGGAAAAATACTACAACATATTCCGCAAAACTGGGCTGTGATGGGAGTTGTTACTGGTGAATTTGAGGGAGAGTTAAGATTAGACCCAGAGGAAGTAGATGAAACAAGGGTGTTTAACAAGCGTTCAGTGCTTGAGATCAGTGATAAACTAACTCCAGGCGCGAAGGCCTGTTTAAAATATTTAAAGTTGATATAACTATGAACATTAAAAGTTTAGAAGTTAAAGCTATCCCACTAACTTTTCGTAGAAACTTGTTGAAGCGAGAATTTTTTACACGACGATTGTTTATGGATTATGCTCATCCCATCGAGTCGGTGGCAGGTTTTAGCGTGAGTTCAGCTGACTTCGAAGCGTTGAGTGCCTTACATATCTTCACAGATGTATTAGGGGCGTTGCTAGGTGGTGAGGATAGAGAAGTAACACCAGGAGAGGAAGTGTTGAGTTGTCCTAAATGCCCAATGCGTGAGCGTGGGGCAAGACCATACTTGGTCCCACGAAATCCAGAATATGAAGGTATAGGATTTTCTGACCACAATGCTGTTTTATGTCTTGGATTAATGGACTCTGGTAGAGTGAGTGATGCCAAAATTCCATGCTTAAGTTTATTAAAACCTGGCGTAACATGCCAGTTAGTATTTAGTCGTAAGGAGGCTTAACAATGAAGAAATCAACAGCAGTTTCACATAGCAACATTGCGTTAGTTAAGTACTGGGGAAAGGGGGATGAGAAGCTAAGGCTGCCTGTAAACTCCTCTGTGGCGATAGCTCTAGATAATTTGACAACAACAACAACTGTTGAGTTTTTGGAAAGTTTAGAAAAGGACGAAGTAGAGCTAGTGGGAGTTGGGTTTGAGGAGGGTGAAGTTGAGAAAGTTTCGAAACACCTAGACAGAGTGCGCGATATGGCTGGAATAAAGACGAGAGCAAAGGTGGTCTCAAACAATAGTTTTCCAAAAGCGGCAGGTATGGCCTCGTCTGCATCTGGATTTTCCGCTTTGTCAGTTGCTGCAGCTAGTGCTGCGGGACTAGCGCTGAGCGAAAGAGAACTCTCTATACTTGCTAGACAGGGATCTGGATCGGCGAGTCGCAGCGTTCCAGGCGGAGTATCTGTGTGGCATGCTGGGGACAGTAGCGAGACCTCATATGCAGAACGTATAGACTATCCTAAAGAATGGGATTTAAGAGTACTACTTATAATGGCGGAAGATACATCAGTGAAAAAGGTGGGGAGCACTGAGGGTATGGCCCTCGCTGTAACGAGTCCATACTTTAAGACAGCGGTAAGTGAAGCTGAAGCCAACATTGATCGAATTAAAGTGGCAATGCAAAAAGGTGACTACGAGGCATTTGGAAAAGTGATCGAGGATGAGTGCTTTAGACTCCACGCTATTTGCATGACTACGACACCAAATATTTTGTATTGGCGAGGCGTGACAGTTGAAGTGTTTCAAAAATTACTTAAGATAAGAGAGAGTGGGATATATGCCTTCTTTACTGTTGATGCAGGTCCACATGTCCACGTAGTATGTCAGGCAAAAGATGTTGAATTAGTGAAGGTGGCACTTGGAGCGTTGTCAGGAATAAAGACGATTATAGAATGTGGAATTGGGGAAGGAACAAGGGTGGTAGAAGAGCACCTGTTTTAATATGTTAGATAAAACTAATATTCCTCAACATGTCGCCATAATAATGGACGGCAATCGTAGGTGGGCGAAGAGTAAGGGGTTGCCGGCGATTGCTGGACACGCGTATGCGGTTGAGAAAACTGTCGAAGCACTTATAGAGAGAGCGGGCGAGATGGGAGTTAAATATTTGACCTTGTGGGCATTTAGTACTGAGAATTGGGGGAGAGCAGAGGAAGAGGTAGCGGGCTTAATGAACCTATTTAGAAAGGCAATTGAGACCAAGGCTTCTCGGTTTATTGCAAAAGGGGCGAGGCT
>DALYFH010000012.1:24507-32359 GCA_031972135.1 Candidatus Woesebacteria bacterium | reverse complement strand
GTGAAGATTATGATAACGCGCCATACCCTCACGGTGAGGCAATGTTGTTAATGCTTGCCAATCATCAAATTCAGCAAGTTGGAGGAGAATTGATAATTGATAATAATGAGGAATTTCCTCCAAAAATTAGATTTTCGACACTCAAGCAACTAAACGCATTTCTGGTAAATGGCACACAAAGGTAGCATTGATCAATCCCTTCAGTTACAATTGGACCCGTTATGACAGATTTTCATATCACCGGTGGTACACCACTCAAAGGAGCAGTAAGGTTGGGTGGAGCCAAAAATGCTAGTTTCAAACTCTTAATTGCAGCTGCTTGTGGTGAGGGCGAGTCTCGTCTGCTCAATATGAGTAAGATCGGCGACGTCGAAGTGACCTACAAAACACTAGAGGCAATTGGGGTCAAGGTTAGCCGGCCTGGTGATAACACAGTCTATGTCGTGGGTGATACCCTAAGTACTCATGTAATCCCCAAGTTTACAGGAGAAAAAACTCGAGCCGCTACTCTCTTTGCCGGACTCCTCCTAAACAAAAAGAAAAAAGCCATCATCCCACTCCCTGGTGGCTGTGCCTTGGGTGATAGACCAATCGAGCGCCATCTAGATGGTTTTACTGCCATGGGCGCTATCGTTAACTTAACCGAGATTGGGATTGAGATGACAGCACCGACCGGCCTGCATGGTGCTACCTACCGCTTCCCCAAAAAATCACATACAGGCACTGAGGCGCTAATCATCGCAGCTGTTCTCGCAGATGGTAAGACAGTACTAGAGAATGCAGGACTAGAGCCAGAGATCGATGACATGATCTCATTCTTTAACAAAATGGGAGCCAAAATCACTCGGCACGAAGATACAATCGAGATCATAGGCGTCAACAAACTCTGCGGCGCCACCCACTACGTCATGCCAGACCGTAACGAAGCCGTCTCCTATGCCTGTATGGCCATCGCCACAAAAGGCGACATTATTGTTGAAGGTGCAAAAGCTGAGCATATTGGTGCATTTTTGACCAAGCTCGAAGAAGTTGGTGGAAGGTACGAGAAATCAGAATATGGTATTCGATTTTGGTATGACAAGCCTCTAATTGCGGCAGATATCATCACCTCAGCTGAGCCTGGTTTTATGACCGATTGGCAGCCACTCTGGACTACCATGATGACTCAGGCTACTGGCGTATCCAATGTAGTCGAAGCGGTGACTCAGCACAGGTTAGCTTTTACCGAGCAGTTAGTCGAGATGGGGGCAAGTATCGAATACTTTGATCCTAATCCTAGTGAGCCTGTGGAGTTTTATCAGTTTAACTACCCCGAGAAAGTAGCATATCCTCACGCTGCCCGCATCACTGGCCCATCGCTCTTTGTCGGCCGTGAGCTCACCGTCCCAGATCTGAGAGGTGGCGCTACCCTAGTTATGGCTGCGATCATGGCCGAGGGGGAGAGTGTGATCCACAATGTAGAGCTAATTGATCGGGGATACGAAAAGTTTGACGAGCGGTTGAGCCAGCTCTCGGCTAACATTACGCGTGTATAGTCTGTATTATTCTCATAAAAAATAGTTAGACGATATACATTTATTAACATACAATTATAATCCTGCTTAACAATTCGGAGCACGCGTTATGGAAGGCAGTCATTTTTTTAACCCAGAGCATTTTCCAGAAGATCCTGCAACTTTAGAGTTCGATCCATCAGAATCCACTCCAGAGAGGAAAAAAATCAAACCAGAACTTACCGTCATTGTTCCAGAAGGTTTCACCCTTGGTCGAGAAAATCTAGGTAGCGCGCTTGAGGCAGTTGTTCATGGTCATCATCGGGGCGATAGTGTGCAAGAATTACGCGCCAGCCGGTTTGATTATACAGATCGAAAAGTCTATCCCGTACCTATTCATATTATGGCTCACGAAATAGTCGGTACCGAAAGTCCAAGTGGATGGGCTGGCTTAGTGGATGGTATCGGTACTGAAGATCGCCACGCCAAGCCTCAAGCGCTAACAACCGTTTTGCAGTTTGCTCAACGAGTTTTAGTTATGGAACAAAGCGAAAAGAACGACCTCATTGCCGGTATTGATCTAGTAGCTCATGGACGTGATTTTTTTGTGGATTCTGATGGACGGCACAGGATTTTCACTCTGAAGGCTCTTGAACACCTCGGTTGCTATGTGGCAATTTCGGGAGTTAAAGTTGCAGAGTTGGTATCAGCAGGATAGGGGATGTTAATAAATGTACACTGCGCTCGCCATGTCGTTGACTTGGCGTCGCTTGGGGACGTTGCACTCTTGGTCAGAGGATAGGGGAACATTGTATCCTCTGACCTGCGCCCTCGTCTAACTAGCGCGTATCTGGCTCGGGGGTTGCACCCCCTCGACCCATATTGCTCGCACGGTTAGGATATAATTCATTGTACCGTGCGGCAACATCAGATACACGCGAGACGTTAGTCAAAGTTTACCTATTTCCAATATGACACCAAAAATACTTTTTCCCAACGAATACATCATTAAGACTGGTTTGTTCAAAGTAGAGCAGGATTGGGAGGTTCCGATTCCTGGATTTTTTATCCTTACACCATTGCGGAAAGTTCGCTCGATAGCCGATTTTACAGACGAAGAATCAACAGAGTTCGGCTCTCTCCTTCGCAAAGTACGGCAAGGGATGCAAGAAGTGCTCCACATCCACGACGTTTATCTTTTTCAAAACGAAGATACCGAACATAATTTCCACCTTTGGATATTTCCTCGTCACGCTTGGATGGAGCGCTATGGAAGAAAAATCCAGTCAGTTCGCCCAATAATGGAACATGCCGCTGAGCAGATGTCTACTGATGATGTTATCGCGGAAGTACGAGATTCTGTAACCAAGATGCGGTCGTACTTATGCACCGCATAGGAAATAGGTCAACTTCTTCTTCGTTTCGCTCCTCGATCTCTTTACACTCACACACCGAATGAAGCATTCATTTTTATTAACTGCCTCCAGCTAACTAACTTGAAACTGATTCACTAGAATTTAAAAAATTATCGAATCAGACTCAGTCCTGTTAATCATCATAAAACAATCTTTGTCGCTCACTTCTTCGTGTAGTAATGTACTGATGAGTTATCACTTCCATATTTGCTACTAAGATTCCGATTAAACCTTGCAGATTGTCATTCACCTCTATATCTCTTATAAGATCTAGTTCTTCTGTTCGCTTAAGAGCTTCCGCAGACAAAAGTAGTGCAAACGCGCTCTCAATATTGGTGATAACTTCTGGGTAATCGACAGCCTCACCATTGAGTGACTTCATAAACGCATTAATAGATCCCAAACTAATCAAGTCGCCCGAGAAGGTTCCTTTATCTATTATAGCTAGTCCTCGCTTTGCATGCTCGCAAAAACCGATCCACTCGATGGCGATTTTATCCACTTCAGGGACACCAAATCTCTCATTATCTGAAGGGGGTTCCCAATTATCACCCATTAATTCGAGTAGTGCTTGAGTATCATTTATAGGCAATACTCGGAGCGATTCTGGTGCCGGTTGTTGACTCATACTCTCAATTCTACTCTTGTATAAAGGTTGAAACAATAATATAGGACAGGATCACAAGAGTACGATCATGCTCAGAACATGTACGTCAACGACCTTTGAAATGAGTCTGTATGGCACGTGACCATTCCAGTCGCAATGCTCAGGTAAGGTAATTATTGCTCCTCAGTCAGATGTAACATGCGTGACAGCTGACATGTATTCTAAAGAATAAAAATAGGATGTTGCTGTATACTACCTCTATATGCAGAACAAACTGGTCGCATTTTCTCATGCTATCCGTGGGGTAAAAACAGCACTAATCACCCAGCCGAATGTCCGTATTCATCTAATTATCGCAGTGCTAGTCAGTCTATTTGGATACTACTTAGGCCTTAGCACCGAAGAACTAATAGAAATTATCCTGCTTGTAGGCCTGGTACTCGTTGCTGAAATGATCAACACCGCGATCGAGTTTACCTGTAACGCCATAACTACAGAGATAAACCCAGATATCAAAAAAGCCAAAGATGTCGCCGCAGGATCAGTTTTGGTAGTATCAATTCTGGCAATTATAACCGGGGCAATAATATTTATCCCTAAGATAATCGCGATAATATAACAATATGAACACACTCCTTGGTTTTTTACTTTTTAGCTTTACCATTAACGCCGCGCTCATTGTCCCTTTTATCAATATTCTCTACTCCCTCAAGTTCCAGAGACCCAGCCAAAAAACTTCAGATTTTATGGGTGTGATCAACAATGTCTACAACAAACTACACAAGAAGAAAGCAGGTGTGCCTGTCGGCGGAGGCCTCCTGATCATCATCACCACCTGTCTCCTATACATCTTAGTTGCCGGCATGCTCAAACTAGTGGGTGCGCCCATGGGTAGCGTCTACCCCATGCAGCAAGAGGTCAACATAATATTTGCGACCTTTATCCTCTTTGGGCTCCTCGGGCTCTACGATGACGTAATGAAGTTCTTTGGCAAAAACTCTGGTCTTGTCGGGATCAGTATGAAAGCAAAGCTCGCCATCCAGGTAGTTCTCGCCTTAGGCATTAGTTACTATCTCTACAGCATCATGGGCATCAGCATTATCAATATCCCTTATCTCGGAGTCTGGAATTTGGGATGGTTCTTTGTTCCTTTTGCTTCATTTATTATCATAGCCTTTAGTAACGCGGTTAACATTACCGATGGTCTAGATGGTTTGGCACCCGGGTTACTCATGATCACGCTCTTTGCACTTACCTTGATTGCTGCCTCTATCCTCGATACTCCCATAGCTCTATTTCTAGCGCTCTGGCTAGGAGGCCTCATCGCTTTCTTGTACTTTAATACCTATCCCGCGCGTATTCACCTAGGTGATGTCGGAGCCCTATCTTTTGGGGCAACTCTCGCGGTTATTGCAATACTCCTTGGCAAAGTAGTGGCAGTCGTGGTGATCAGTGGTGTCTTTATTTTGGAGATCGCAACCTCTAGTATCCAGATGTTTGGCAAAAGGTACTTAGGTCGCAAACTAGTGCCGATCTCCCCATTCCATCTCTGGCTCCAGCTCATTGGCTGGGAAGAACCTAAGATTGTCGCGCGTAGCTGGCTAGCTGGCATTATTCTGGCCATATTTGGTCTCTGGTTAGCCTTCATTTAGATATGTTGAAGAGTCCACTAATTGTTTTTGACTCAGGTATCGGCGGCTTCTCTATTCTCAAAGAATTAACCCAGTACGACGTCCCTATACTCTATTATGCAGATCAGGCCCACTTCCCTTACGGAGACAAATCAATAGATTACTTAAACAACCGATTTGTCGAGCTCGCAAAAATTTTTGAAAAGTATAATCCATGCGCAGTAGTTGTCTCCTGTAACAGTGGCACAGTGACCGCGCTACCTTATTTGAGGTCTGAGTTATCAGTCCCAGTGTTTGGGGTCGAGCCAGTGACCAAGATGCTCAAGGATCACGTGAGCCCTGTAGTTTGGGGAACTAAGGTAACGACTAGCTCCGAAGTCGCCAAAGAGCTACGTCTCACTCATGGAGAGCACATCAAATATTACACACCAGTTGGCCTAGCTAGCGCGATAGAGCATAACGACACAGTCGCAATAAATACAATATTAAAGAAATCAGTAACTGAGTTAAATCAGGTAGATGCAATAGGCTTATCATGTACCCACTACCCACTTATCAAACCCTTGATTCAAGAATATTTTCCTAGCGTCACGATTTATGATCCTTCGCGAGCTGTAGCATCGCACGTCGCACGCACACTAAAACTAAGTGTTCGCGCCACGACTAAGCAGAGCGTAGTCGAGTACGAGAGTAGTGCGAGCGTGCTAAGATTACTAGAGCTAGCCAGGATTTACGACCTATGACAATTCACGAATATTTACAAGGTAAAAAGATTTTAGTGTTTGGTATCGGCCGCCAAGGTGGCGGGTTAGGTGATGCCAACTATCTAGCGAGTCATGGCTACACAGTCCGAGCAACCGACATGAAAACTATGACCGAGCTAGGGTATACCCAGGCTGACTTTGACCCAAAAATAGAGCTTACTCTCGGAGAGCACAAAGAAGCAGATACCGATTGGTGTGACATACTCATCAAAAATCCCGCCGTACCGGATGATCATCCTTTGCTATCACGCGCTAGAGCCCGTGGGGTAAAGGTTGCTACGGCGATCGCGCTTTTCGTCAAATATGCGAGCGTAAAAACGATAGGTATCACTGGTACTCGTGGCAAAACCACCACCACCACCCTTATCTATCAGATCTTGGACCGTAATAGTCCCGGGACAGTGGTTCTGGGTGGCAATATTCCAGGCACCTCCGGTCTCTCATTATTTGACCAGAGTATGGGCAAAGAGTACGCTGTTCTCGAACTCTCTTCATTTCAGCTCCACTCATTCCATGATCTACAGGTTTCACCTACCTACTCAGTTGTTACCAACCTCTATCCAGATCATCTCAATCGTTACCCAGATATGCAGAGTTATGCCGCTGACAAAACGGCAATAGTTAAGTATCAAAAAGAGCCAGGGTTTACTGTTTACAACCAAGATAACGAGGGTAGTGTGGAGATCGCGAGTCACTCTAGTGTGACCAAATACCCGTACACTTCTAATCAGGCCAGTAGCTATCAGACAACACTCTTAGGTGATCACAACCAGAGTAATATTGCAGCAGCAGCAATGTTATGCCAAAAACTGGGAGTTAGCGAGGAGGTGATCCGAGCAGCTGTGACTGATTTTAAGGGAGTCCCACATCGGCTTGAACTAGTGCGAACCAGACGCGGTATCAATTTTGTTAACGATACAACCGCAACCACTCCAGTGGCCGCACTCATTGCACTGCGAGCTATCAAAGGCGACATTATCTTGATCTGTGGGGGAGAGAGTAAAAAACTTCCTCACGAAGATTTTGTAAAAGAGATCATAAGTAATGATCGCGTGAAAAAGGTAATATTCTTAGGTAGTCATCACATCCCAGATTTTACCGAGGCCATAACAATGAATGCAGCTCATAAAATCGCAGGTCAACTAGATTCGATGGATAAAGTAGTAAAGCTAGCTAGCGAGCTAGCTAAACCAGGCGATACAGTCTTATTATCACCTGGCTTTACTTCCTTTGATTTATTTAAAAACGAGTTTGACCGGGGAGACCAGTTTAAAACACAGGTACTCGCTCTGTCATAACCACAGTGTGTCGTATATCATGAAGTGATGAAGCTCACACGGTCCCTCAGCATTACTCTCTCGTCTCAAATAATTATCACCACCTTAGTACTCCTAGCATTTGGCCTAGTTATGATTGGGAGTGCTAGCGTCGCCGAGGGCGCGCGTGATTTTGGTAACAAATGGCATTTTGTACTCCTTCAGCTCAAATGGGCAGCTGCCGGGGGTGTGCTCTCGTTCGTCATTTCTCGCATCCACCCAGGGCTATGGCAAAAACTCGCAGTTCCTATACTAGGAGTTGGAGTCCTACTCTTGTTCCTGGTCATCATACCTGGGATAGGTACTAAGGTATTGGGTGCTAGGCGCTGGCTAGTACTACCAGGCATCGTTCTCCAGCCATCCGAGCTAATCAAATTGGTTCAGGTAATTTACCTATCTGCCTGGATGACTTCACGTCGAGTAACCCTCACTCAATTTATGGCATATGTTGCAGTAATCGCAGGCTTGATCATGCTCCAGCCAGACCTCGGGACGACCCTGGTTGTTAGTGGTCTCGCGATCTCTCTCTATTTTATAACTGGCTATCCAGTAAAACAGCTCATGACCATAGTGGGTGTGGCGGTAGTTGCAGTCATTATGTTTATCGGTAGTAGTAGTTACAGGAT
>DALYFH010000012.1:0-24497 GCA_031972135.1 Candidatus Woesebacteria bacterium | reverse complement strand
CGACCGTGTCAAAACTTTCTTAGATCCCACCCACGATCCACTCGGTAGCTCTTATCATATTCGGCAGGTAATCCTAGCTCTAGGGTCTGGTGGAGTAACTGGGGTAGGTATCGGTCGCTCACGTCAAAAATATGAGTATTTGCCCGAGAGTACGACCGACAGCATTATCGCTGTCGCGGGCGAAGAACTCGGTTTTGTTGGAATAAGCATAGTCATGATCACCTTTATTTACCTGATAAGTCGCATCTTCAAAGTCGCTGCTGCGTGTAAACACCCCTTTAACTCGGCACTCGCCGCGGGTGTAGGGAGCTGGATCAGTCTTCAGGTAGTCCTCAACCTGGCAGCCATGGTCGCACTCACGCCTCTAACTGGTGTACCTCTCCCTCTAGTATCCTACGGTGGCTCTGCTCTCATGACTATCCTCATGGGGATAGGTTTGGTCATTGCTGTCGCGCGTGTCGAAAAAGTCTAGTTAATCTATGTGTTTATTGGTATATCATTAGACTATGTCTAGCTTTGTCTTTACCGGTGGTCACCACAACAGTGCTCTTGTTCTCGCTCAATATTTTGTGAACAACAAACATACTGTTTATTGGTACGGTCATAAAAAAAGTAGTCGGGGGGATCAAAATGACTCGGCAGAATATCAGGAGGTTACAGCTAGTAATATTAGCTTTTATGACCTACCAGCTGGCCGTGCTACCTTAAGTGTTACAGAGATAGTCAAGATCCCTGTTGGTTTTTTTAACGCGCTCAAGCTGCTTAGTAGTCACAGACCCAAAGCAGTGATCTCTTTTGGTGGCTACCTCGGTGCCACGACTGCACTCGCAGCATTTGTACTAGGTATCCCAGTATTCCTGCATGAGCAGACAGTGGTCGCAGGCAAAGCAAATAGATTGATAGGTGCCATCGCTCGCAGGGTATATCTAACCTGGGATAGTTCCCAACAATTTTTCCCAGTCAAAAAAACGCTCTTAGTAGGACTGCCACTACGTAAGAGCATCCTGAGTGCAAAAGCCAAAGCGTTCTTTAGCCGCAAACGCCCTACGATATTAGTCATGGGCGGTAAGCAGGGTGCGCACATTATCAATATCTTTATCTTTAACAATCTCCATGCTCTACTCCAGCACTTTAATATCATCCATCAAACCGGCACTAGTAGCGCAACCCGTGATTTAGACAAAGCGATATCGCTACAGAGTAGCCTAGGATCGCTTTCTGATTGCTATCTACCTGTCGGCTACATTAGTGAGAATGAGATAGGTACCTATCTAAAGAGTGCCGATTATTATCTAGGCAGATCAGGTGCTCATATTATCTATGAGCTAATGCTCATGCAACTCAAGTCTATCCTGGTCCCGCTACCGAGTACTCACCAGTCCGAGCAGCAGAAAAATGCGCAGGAACTGGTAGCACTTAAGCAGGGGATCATAATCAATCAGTCAGAACTAGGGTTAAACAAGATTATTGTAGGGTTTAAGGACTTAACAAAGGTAGTACCGATCAATACAATTTTGCCGAGTGATGCGACAAAAAGGATCTACGATGATATCCAATCCTGCCTCTAAATATTTTGTTGCTACGAGCCAGTTCTTGCTCCCAACAGCTGTTATTGCACTCTCAATAGCCTCCATTTACATAACTTTCTTTTCAAGTTATTTTAAGATCACAAAAATAGATTGTTATCAGGATGTGGACGAACCATGTCAAAATGGCTTTTTACTCAAAGACCAAGATCAGTTTCTGGGTCAAAATATCTTTTTGCTAGATACAGAGGCGATGGCACAAAGGCTAAAAAAAGGCGATCCTACTATCCGCTCCCTAGAGTACAAAAAGACTCTGCCAGGCAAGCTCACACTCCAGATCCAATCTGTCTACCCTAGTCTCGCATTAGGAACACAGGGGAGTGAGGATCTCCTTATCCTCGACTCTGATTATCGGATAATCAAGTCTAGCAAAGAATCCTCAAATGTCCCTGTTATCCGCTATGATCAAGAATTGTCGATACGCGTAGGTGAGCGGATCGAGCTAGAAGAGCTAAGGACTATCCTTAGTGCGTGTCAAAAAATTGCCTCTAATATACCAGGTGCTAAAAACTTTACCATCAAAGACGGGGGTATCCAAGTAATTTTGCCTCCAGGCGATACTCAGGCAATCTTTACAACAACTCGTGATCTGGATGCCCAGTTATCTGCCTTGCACGTGATCCGTGAGGGGGTTACAATTTCGGGTAGTGGCACAGTGATCGACGTTAGATATCTCCAACCGATCATTAAAGACAGTAGTAGTCTATAATGGGATTAAGCTATGAAAAAATCTTCTATCTATTGTGGTCTGGATGTTGGGAGTTCAAAGGTAACTTGTCTGATTGCAACTAGAGGTGAAACTGACACATCACTTCGCGTAGTTGGAGTAGCTAGTGTGGCGAGCAAAGGTGTTCGCAAAAGCCAGATTGTAGATATCGAAGAGACTATAGATGCGGCGACCAGTGCTGTTGAGATGGCAGAACGCATGGCAGGTTTTTCGATCAAGAGCGCATCTGTTTCGATCTCGGGTATCCATATCGAATCCCAAAACAGCAAAGGGCTCGTCGCAGTCCAAAATCCAGATGGTGAGATTGGCCGTAGTGATGTGGCACGTGTAGTCGAAGCAGCCAAAGCCGTCCCACTCGAAAATTCACGAGAGATACTCCATGTTATCCCGCGCTACTACCTCGTCGACAACCAGGAGGGGATCAGAGATCCAGTCGGCATGTCGGGCGTTCGACTAGAGGCAGAAGCTCACTTAGTCACAGGTAGCTCAGTTAATACCAAAAACTTGACCAAAGTAATGAGCGAGATCGGACTAGATTCAGAAGCAGTAACCTTTAGTGGTTACGCATCAGCCGTCGCAACAGTTTCCGATACCGAGCGTGAGCTAGGAGTGGTCTCGATCGATATTGGCGGTGGCACTACCTCAGTTTGTGTCTACGTCGACGGGGCACTCACTCACTCAGCAGTGATCCCAGTAGGTGCCAAAAATATCACCAACGACATAGCCATAGGACTAAGAGTTAGTCTCGATACTGCCGAAGCTATCAAGAGAAACTTAGAGCCAGATGGAGTAGCCAGTAAAGTGCTAGATCCCAAAAATCCTCAAAGCAAAAAGCAGGCTGACGAGATCGATCTTCACAAACTAGGGTTAAAAGACGCACCTCGCAAGATCTCAAGGAAAGCGGTAGTCGAAGGTATTATCCGTCCTCGTATGAACGAGCTTTTTGAGCTGATCAAGGGCGAGCTAATCAAGGCATCGGTCGGTGGCAAAACGCCAGCCGGCATCGTATTAACTGGTGGTGGCGCACTTACTTATCAGATCACCGACTCCGCCAAAAGGATCCTAGGTATGCAAGCACGCATTGCGACTCCCACTGGTCTGTCAGGACTGGTCGACGAAGTAACAACACCAGAATACTCAACGGTAACAGGACTTATTTTGTTAGCCTCAAAAGGTAGCGAAACTCAAAATCCCCCTAGTTTCTCTATGCCCAAATTTAACTTAAAACTCAAAAACCCATTTGGTGGTGGCGGATCATTCCTTGACTTTATCAAGTCATTTCTGCCATAGTGGTGGGTAAGTGGCAAATCTGTGCCACTATGACACTGTTAGATCTCCTGCCCAAGGTGAAAACTCTTTGATAGAATAGGCTACGCTTATGGGACTAGTTAAACCAGACATAAATGCAGTTGCAAAGATAAAAGTCATTGGGATTGGTGGTGGTGGTAACAATGCAGTCGCCTCAATGGTTACGACAGGCAAGATCAAAGGGGTTGAGTTTGTGGCAGTCAACACCGACGCACAGGCGCTCCTTGCTTCTCCAGCTCCCCTCAAGCTCCAGATCGGCGAAAACTTAACCAAAGGTCTAGGTAGTGGAGCTGACCCAGATGTCGGCCGCCAAGCTGCCGAAGAATCACGGGAAAAGATCAAAGAACTTCTGGTCGATACAGACATGGTCTTTATTACTGCAGGTATGGGCGGTGGCACTGGGACTGGTGGTGCCGCAATCATCGCCGAGCTAGCCAAAGAAGCAGGCGCGCTAACTGTGGCGGTCGTTACCAAACCCTTTAGTTTTGAGGGTATTCGCCGGATGAGCGTAGCCGAAGATGGTATCGAAGATCTCAAAGAAAAAGTCGACACACTGATCGTTATCCCCAACCAAAAACTCCTCGACGTCGTGGACAAAAAGATGACACTCCAAGAGGCCTTTAGAGTCGCCGACAGCGTGCTAGGGCAGGGCGTTCAGGGTATTTCTGATCTCATTACTGTCTCAGGACTCATTAACGTCGACTTTGCTGACGTCCGCGCCATCATGACTGACGCAGGCACAGCGCTCATGGGTGTCGGTATCGGAACAGGCGAAAATAGAGCTCAGATGGCCGCTCGTACGGCTATTAGCTCACCTCTCCTCGAAGTTAAAATTGATGGTGCTCGCGGTATCCTCTTTAACATCACCGGTGGTACTAGCTTGACCATGAGTGAAGTGAGTGAAGCTGCTGACATGATTAGTACTCATGCTGACCCAGATGCCAATATTATCTTTGGTGCCACTATCGATGAGAGTATGGGCGACCAGATCAAGATCAGCGTGATCGCAACTGGCTTTGATAGTAGTCGTAGTGGTTTTGCCGCACTTCAATCAGCAGGTAACTCCGCTCGCATCCAGTACGATGATAATAGCGACGATAGTAGTAATCCTCCAACAACATCTAGCTCGAGTAATACCACTCCTTCCGACGACTCTGATCCCTTTGATATCCCAGCATTCCTAAGACAAAATTGAAATGAAAAAGCTTGACTTAGATATACCTACAGGATGGATGGCAGTGCTAGGTGGGTTAGGTAGTGGCGGCGCAATTGGAGTGTTTACAAACGAATCATACCTACGGATTATGAGTGAACACCCTTTCCTCGTTATTGCTCCATTACTCATTCTATCAATAATCGGAGCTGCTGGCGCGCGTATTTCTCGAAATAATGACTCTTATAAAATAGATTAAAATTTTCAAAATGAAAAAGTTAACAGAGATAGAGTTTTCACTTTGTAAATTCAGTCACAATGGTGTGGACTATGAGGTTCAAGGTAGTGCTGCAATCGTTGGTAAGGCATTGCTAGATGCTGTAGCTAATTCTAAAGATCACGAAACACTACCAATTATTCAAGTACTTGTACCAAACAAAGATGAGATTGGTTCAATACTTCCAGAGGAATTAAAACATATTGCAGCGAACAGAGGGTTAGCATTTATTGCTGTTCTGTTAGAGTTAACTACATACAATGATTTAGGAATAAAATGAATAAATCAGGCGAGTCGTTGAATAGGTATGCGGTGCAGTCTTGGATGGCAGAGGTTGTAACAGGACTTTTTCTGGTCGCAGCTTTGGTGGGTTTTTGACAAGCATAACATTATCTCTGATATAGTTTTATTTATGGGCGCAAAAAGTATCAGGGGTATCGAAACACTAGTAAAAGAAAAAATTAGTGATTCAAGTTCGATCGCCAACGATTCATCCCTAAGACTGGCTATGCTTGAAAGTACTGGATTAGCTAGTCTGATTAGTCAAGAAACTAGAATCGTTGACGAGACAACTAAGGTCGAACGTCCTATGACTTTGTCAGAAGCACTCCCGATGGTTTATATGTCACAGCGTCGTCGTAATCTAAATTTTTTAGCACCTCATATTTCAAGTATTTTAGCTAACCACAAAAATGACATAAGCTCTAGTTGGAAGAGAGTAAGACGGACTATCGAACATTTAAAGAAAGGTAAGGATCCTCGTGCATTAAGAAATAACGTTGATTTATTCCTAGCAGATACCAACTTATCTACCCCAGAAGATCCAGGTGATATCGTAGCCTCAGCGATTCTTCAAGACGAAGACGCGGGTCGTGAGTTACTATCAAGAGTAGATGAGGAAGTAGAAAAAAAATCAGAAGCATTACTGGTGGAGATTGACGAACTAGCTAAACAGGGAAAAAGAATGAGATTCGACTTAGGTATAGTGGGAGGAGGGCTAAATACCTCTACAGCACTGACAGCAATCGGACCTCTATTGAGTACAGTAGTAATCTGTGAGGATGCACAATTAGCACAGAGTTGGAGGTATAACCCGATCTTTATTAATAGCTCCTCGATAGTACGATCTCTCGCCAATATAGCTTTACCGCTACTTGATGGAGGAACAACAGGTATTGTAATCAGTAAATTACTGGGTGGAGTAGTCAGAGCAGCGGACTTGATCGGTAGAGCAGCGCTTACAATCAAATACAAAACTAAAGTTCTAACCGATGATGGTCGGGTCGTTCGCGAGAGTCGTACAAAGAAATACTTAAGCGGTCCCATTCTTGGTCGTGGTGCTGCACTAAATATTGCAGCACATTCAGATAAAATTTTGATGCATCAGCAATCTCTACCTGAACGATCCAGACGATTAGACGATAGTGTAAATATAGTCGTATTCAAAGATAAGAGAGACGGTAAAGTACGTGAATTAGAGCTAGTCGCACCACTTTATACAGTCGGACCAGGTAAAGAAAAGTTAGCAATAGCGGATCTCGATACTCAGACATTTTATAAAGAAAGTGAACAGGCTGTTGACGATTTAATTATAAACGTAGAAGAGCAGGTTAAACGGGGAGAGCGCCCACAATACACAATCCCCAAGCTGCTAACCTTAACTAGCATTAGAAAGCTACTGCGGATGTGGGAGATTACTCTAAAGAGAGACGACTCTCTCCATCCATTGCTCCCACTATTTAAAGCTGGTATAGAGATTGGACACACTGGTGGTGGCGACACCACTAGGACGCTGACGGAATTATTCGGTGGTAACGGGCCAAGAGAATCATATCCATCCAATTATAATCAGTCCGAAATCCCCGTACAGGTATTACATAATGTAAACGCAAAAAATAGAAAAGAATATATCCTGAGTAATCGTAGTCGATACAAAAATGTATATGGTGAGAATGTGTTAGCGGTTCCTGGCAAGGTGGGGAGTATCACAAAATCTATAGATAATCCTGAGAGAGTAAAACTCAAAACCGAGAGTGGCGAAAACTACGAATACGATTATGTTATTGTGTCCACTGGATTTGAACGTGATCCAGTTGAAACTAAACTAGATCAGGCAGGATACAATATACAGCGTTACTCGGATTTATCAGGAGCGTTTGTAGGACTAGGCGATAAATCAAATAATATCTTGATTAACGGACCAGCTACTGGATTTAGTCGCGGAGATTTTCCACAACGAATACGTGACGTCATTGACGCTCTAGGTATCAAGGAAAATACTGTGGCGCTCTGGGTGTATCAGGTATTAATTGCTCGGATGATGTGGACTCATGTAGCACGGACAGGAGTAAACAAAGAAAAAGTAATCCAATTACTACAAGACGCTCATGGTAATGCGCCAGAATCTCTCTTTGCAGATACAGAAGCTAGTGTTATGTAATCCTGTATCTCTGTCCATTCACCACCACTTCATCCCCAACCTTTTTACTCATCAATCCTTTACCCATCGGGCTTTCGATCGAGATTTTACCGTTCATGGGATCTGCTTCATAAGTTCCAACCATAGTATATTCAAATTCTTTCCCATCATCTCTGCTTAGCTTTACTATTGATCCTATTCCGATCGTGCCATCACTCGGGGTATTCAACACTATGCCATACTTGATCTGGTGTTGGAGCGTCCGGATCGCTCGATCTGTGTCACCTAGTTCAAACCTCGCTGCTTTGTATGCCCCGTTCTCGGACAGATCACCCTGCTCTCTCGCTCGCTGCAGCTCAATCAGTACTCTCTCACGCTTTTTAAAGAGCTCGTCGAGTTTTGGCTGGAGCGCACTGTAGCCCAGCGTTGTAAATACGATGTTATTCGGTTTCTTGATCATCTCAATATCATACACCTCTTGACTAATTCAGTAGAATTAAATGATATGAGAATAGAAATTGACGAATATCGCAAAATTCCAGACAAAATTTGCATAGACCAAAGGTGGTACCTATGCGAAGCTCTCGGCGTAGGAATTCTCACACTCTCCGCGATCATTTTGAGGTATCCGCTACTACTAATAGTGGGGAGTGGGGTACTAATAGATGGATTCCGACATGCAATAAAAGTTGAGAATTTAAAAAGGCAATACAAGAAGGGAGTAAGAGTTAGCTCACGAAACATGTAGCTAGGGTCAATATGTTATACTAGCGACAATAAATGCGTACGAGTGTGGATAATCACCACACGAGCAGGGAGAAGAAAGTTCATTCATTTGAACTATTAGACCTCCTCGGATTTGCCCGTCATAGCTTTAGTAAGATAATTAAAAGGTGGCACCGTCTTTATTTATAAAGACCCTTTTTGTAAGGGTCTTTTTTGGTATTATGGAGATAATATGACAAAACTAAAACAAGTTGATACGTCTAAACCACTTAATCATTCAACGCACGAAGAAGAGATCTTAACCTATTGGGATGAGACAAAAGCTTTTGAGCGTAGTGTGAGCGAGAAGGGTGGAGACAAATCCTACGTTTTCTATGATGGGCCTCCCTTTGCAACCGGCCTCCCTCATTATGGACATCTCTTAGCCAGTACAGCCAAGGATGTGGTGCCTCGCTACTGGACCATGAAAGGCTACAAAGTCGAGCGTACCTGGGGCTGGGACTGCCATGGTGTGCCTATCGAGAACATGATCGAGGGTGAGCTAGGACTAAAAGGAGGCAAAAAGGGGATCGAAGAATACGGGATCGCCAATTTTAACAATGCCTGTCGTGCCAGTATCCTCCGCTACGATGCCGAGTGGAAAAAAACGATTAAACGTCTCGGTCGCTGGGTAGACATGGACAACTCCTACATGACTATGGACAAGACTTTTATGGAGTCGGTCTGGTGGGCATTTGCCGAGTTATACAAAAAAGGTCTCGTCTACGAAGGTCGCAAAGTCATCCTCTACTGTCCCCGCTGCTCTACCCCCTTAAGTAATTTTGAGATCGCTATGGATAATAGCTACAAGGATGTCGAATCTCACTCACTAACTGTCAAATTTAAGAAGAGCGGTACCGACAATGAGTATTTTGTGGCCTGGACCACCACTCCCTGGACACTACCCGGTAATGTGGGTCTAGCAGTCAATCCCAATGAATCATATGTTCAGGTCAAAAATGAAGAAGAATTGTTATGGTTTGCCCAGGATCGTGCCCCAAAAGATCTAGAAGTGCTGCGGACAGTCAAAGGCAGCGAGCTCGTCGGCTCAAGCTACGAACCTTTGTTTAACTATCTACCAGTGGGAGATCAAAAATCATTTGTCATCATCCCAGCCGATTTTGTAAGCATGGACGACGGTACTGGGATAGTCCACACCGCGGCTATTTATGGTGAGGACGACTATCGAGTCTCAGTAGAAGAGGGGTTACCAACCATACCTATGCTTGATGACCAGGGGCATTTCTTAGATTTTGTCACAGACCTAAAGGGACAGTACTATCTCAAAACTCAAAAATGGATCATCGAAAATCTGTCTACTCGCAATTTAGTATTCAAAAGTGAGATGACCACACATTCTTATCCATTCTGTTATCGCTGTGGCACTGCACTCTTTTATAATGCGCTCCCTGCTTATTTTATTAACATCCAAAAAATCAAAAAAGATTTATCAAAGGCCAACCTTGATATCAACTGGTACCCTGCATTTCTAAAAAATGGCCGATTTGGTAAAGGTCTCGAGACTGCCCCTGATTGGAACATTAGTCGCTCTCGTTACTGGGGTACCCCCATGCCTATCTGGAAAGGCGACAAAACCGGCAAAATCAGAGTGGTCAGCTCTATCGACGAATTGCAAAAACACTCGGTTACACCCTTACCAAAAATTGACGACATCCACCGAGAACACGTCGACGAGATCAAAGTCTGGGTCGATGATGAAAAAACAGAGGAGGGGACTAGGATCAAAGATGTCTTTGATTGTTGGATCGAAAGTGGCAGCATGCCATACGCTAGTGTCCATTATCCATTCGAGCACAAAGAAGTATTTGAGTCCCGCTACCCAGCACAGTACATAGTCGAATATATCGCGCAGACGAGAGCTTGGTTCTACACACTACACGTCATGTCTGTCGCGCTCTTTGGCAAGCCTGCTTTTGAGAATGCTGTCACAACCGGAACGATACTGGCCGAGGACGGTACTAAAATGAGCAAGAGCAAAAAGAACTATCCAGACGTAAACGTGCTCATAGGCAAGTTTGGCGTCGACTCGCTAAGGCTCTATCTAATGAGTAGTGTAGTTATGAAAGCCGACAATCTTAACTTTAGCGAAACTGCAGTAGACGATGTTCGCAAAAATGTCATGAACATTTGGTGGAATATCTATGTTTACTACATTTCCTACTGTCAACAAAGAGAAGTAATTCTTCCTGAGAGTATTAAGAACCCGTTGGACCTATGGCTACTTTCTAAGGTCGAGGGTCTAGCCCAAACAGTAACCGCCGCAATGGATGCTTACGATGTCGTGGGAGCAACAAGACCTCTTATCTCATTTGCAAAAGAATTCTCAACTTGGTATGTCAGGCTCTCACGGGAGCGGCTACGCGAGGACGAGACTAGTCAGGCAGTTTTTGGCTACGCCCTAACCAAATATACCCATTTAATGGCTCCCTTCACACCCTTTATGGCCGAGCGGATCTATCAAAATATGCCTCACAAAAAAGATTCGATCCATCTCGAAGATTGGCCGAGTGTTAATAAAGAGTATATAGACGCTAAGCTCGAATCAGATATGAGCATCGTCATGGATATCGTCGAATCTGCGCACGCTCTCCGCAAAAACTCTAACCTTAGATTGCGTCAGCCACTCGCGTGCTTAACCATTAATCACGAGTTAAGCACTGACCTCCTAGAAGTCATAAAAAGCGAGCTAAATGTTAAAGAAGTAAAGATGGGAGCAGAGCTAATGCTCGATACCACACTTACACCCGAATTAGTCGACGAAGGCAAAGCGCGTGACCTCATGCGTGACATCCAGGGTGCACGGAAAAAGCAGGGTCTAAGGCCTCAGGACAAAATCGAAGTAGTAGTATCCTCATATCCCGAGTCATGGGCAGATGAGATCAAAGCAAAAGTGGGCGCGACAAGCCTAACTATCGGTGACTCGCTCGTTGTCACTAAGGTCTAAATCATTATGCGATTGCGCGCTGATCCACTTCTCCTTTTGGGATATGCACTCGGCAGCTGTATAAGTTTGGTCATGCTCGGTTCTGTTTCGCCTGAGCGTTTTGTCCAACAAGCGATCATCCTAGTTATCGGGCTCATTATTTTCTTATACTTATCCCGTCAAGAGGACAGTGTCTATAAGAGCTTTGCAGTTTTTGGATACATTGGCAGCTTGCTTGCACTAGTTTTGACAATTATCTTTGCTGCAACTACTCGCGGCACCCTCAGTTGGATAGATATTGGTGGATTTCGTTTTCAACCATCAGAACTTACCAAACCATTTTTGATCCTAGCCTTTGCCTTTTTCCTCGAGCATTTCCCGCCAAAGAATCTTCGAAATATTTTAATCAATCTCACCTCATTTGTGGTACCCGCAGCCTTAGTGCTGCTCCAGCCAGATCTAGGCACTACTCTCGTGATTACATCTATTTGGCTAACTCAGATCTTTGTTTCAGGTATCCCTTGGCGCTATATCTTGATCGGGACTGCTATCTTTATAGCCTCGCTACCGCTAGTTTATAGCAATCTCCACGATTATCAGATTAAACGGTTAACTACTTTTCTTGATCCCTTTGCAGACCCTCTAGGTAGTGGCTATAACGTTATCCAGAGCATGATCGCTGTTGGCTCAGGTGGGATAATAGGCAAAGGTCTGGGGCAGGGGACCCAGAGTCATCTGAGGTTTTTGCCAGAGCGACACACTGATTTTGCGTATGCCTCAGTTGCCGAAGAGTTGGGACTATTAGGGTCGCTTAGCATGCTCGCCGTTGCTGGCCTCTTTATCTTTTGGCACCTAACCCATCTTACCCGCGCCGAATCTCGCCATAGCCGCTCTATCTTAGCGGGCGCTCTAGCCTACTTTACTTTTCAGTCAATCGTAAATATCGGCATGAATATCGGCATCGTCCCAGTAACCGGGATTACCCTCCCTCTCATCTCCTATGGCGGGAGTTCGATACTAGCAACTGCTATGATCCTAGGGCTCTCTAGTAGTATCCGAAGCGGCGCCAAACACAAGCGCTTGCTAGAAATCAGATAAGTAGGGTATAATCCACATCTATGAACTACGCAATTATTAGAACAGGTAGCAAACAATATCAGGCAGTCGCAGGCAAAACGATCAAAGTTGAAAAACTCGAGGTCGCAGAAGGAGCAGTGGTCTTTGACCAGGTCCTCCTACACGTCGACGGCGACAAAGTCGAGGTAGGTACACCTGTTTTATCTGGAATCAAGGTTTTTGGAACTGCAATGGGGACACTCAAAGCTGACAAAATCCAGGTCTTCAAATACAAAAGCAAATCACGCTATCGCAAACTCCGTGGTCACCGCCAGCCCTATACTCTAGTCAAAATCGAGAGTATTGGTGCTGAGCCCGCCAAAGCAGTCAAAGAAGTTAAAGAAGTCAAAAAGGTAGAAAAAGCTGAAAAAGTAGTCAAAACCGAAACCAAAAAAGTAGTCGCCAAAAAAGCAGTAACTAAGAAACCAGCAGTTAAAAAAGTAGTTAAGTAATTCCCTCAATTTGCAACATCATTATTATAGGGTATAATGCATACCTTATGGTACTTCTTATAGAGCAGGAAATGTTGACACGACCAATTGGTGGAAAAACTTCCTTCAATCCAGAAGTACCAACTCATTTTGCGGATGGACTGGATATACTCAAACAATTTTATGTATCCTGGACAGGCAATGATGTGGGCATATTAACCACAGATCCTCCAAGAGAGTCAAATCCAAACAAGATATCATCACATTTCGAAACATGGTTTTGCGCGACGTTCGCTTACTATAGGGCAAGACTAGGAGGAGATTCTAGCACTCTAGAAAGATTAAATAAACATTATACTCCAAGAGATTTAGATCAAGTTGTTGAACAAGGACGTGATTTGTATCCATCATTTCCTCCGGCGATTACCTATATGAAACACTTGCTAGGTGACAATGGAGCCAATCAAGACCATGTCAATAATGCAATAAACTTTTTAGGAGAATTGGCGTTA
Organism: Candidatus Woesebacteria bacterium; assembly: GCA_031972135.1. GTDB lineage: Bacteria > Patescibacteriota > Microgenomatia > UBA1400 > UBA12108 > GWF. Next base: position 11,259 of record DALYFH010000012.1, on the reverse strand, counting down.
GAGCCTCTAAATTATGGCATTGGCCATGATCGGCTTAGTCGTGCATTTAATCTATTGATACCTCACGAGACTGGCAGGTTAAAATTAACAGATCAGTTAAGTAGGAATTTTGCATCCACACTCATGCTGCAGACCACACTATCCTCACTCAATAGAAGAGAGGGAATGGCTCTAACAGAGAGATTGGATGAAATAGCTGCAGGACTAATGAGAGAGATCCCATACAGAAGTATAGGTATTCGAGCTGAAGAGATTAATGTAGGCCAAGTTAGTGCAGTTGATGCATATCTGCTCAACTATTCGCTCAAGAAATTTGAGGAAGAAATTCCAAAAGTCTCTACAGTACAGTTATTTGCATTTGTTTTAGCGAATGGATTTCATTTACAACCGCTGAGACAGGGTAATAAACGTGCCTCTATAGTCTTAGCAAACTCGTTACATGTAGAGAGGAACTCAGGTCATGAGTTTCGTATAAGAAACATGACCATCCCAGATTTGATGCATGGCAGTGATCAGCGACTTACTCAAATATATAGTGAAATAATGGAAGATACGCCGAAACATGAGCTTGTTAGTCCGTCCTTAGTAAAACGACTGAGTGATCACTTGAATTCACTCAAGCAAGTTCCATTAGAAGAATATTGTGCTAGCATAGCAAATGAAGGATTAATAAAATCAAAGTAATGTATATGTACTATTATTTTCTCGGCAATACTCCACCCCTAAGTCAATTAGAACTAGAGAGTGTTACCCATTCAGAGTTTGAGGCAGTAACAACGCACATTATCAGAGGGTCCGAGGATGAGTCACTTATGCCACGAATAGAGGCTGTTGGCGGCTTGCGTAAGATAGCTAAGACTTTAAAGATCGGTCTCAAAAATGACGTAATAACGCTCCTTGGCGAATCACTTGCTTTAGTCCCCAACAAAAATGTGGCAATCACTGACTATGCCAATGTCTCCCTAGATAAGTCAGATCTCCATACACTCAAATCAAATGTCACTCGCCCTATCCGCTTTGTCAGCATGGACACAGGCGAGCACGAGCTAGTCATGCTCTCGCACCAGCACGTCGCCGAGTTCAACATTTTGCCAGATATCTCAGATGGTAATAATGTCGTAATAGCTCTTACCAACTGGATCTTTGACGCCGAAGACTGGATAAAGCGGGATCGAAATAAGCCATATCGTGATATCAAACGTGGCATGCTCCCACCCAAAGTGGCTCGGATCATGGCTAACCTGGCACTACGCGGCGATGGCACAAAATCGCTCTATGACCCATTTTGTGGGACAGGTACAGTCCTAACCGAAGCCGCCCTCGTCGGAGCAACTTCGCTCTATGGATCAGACACCAACCCAGATGCAATATCAGGATCCACTGGTAATCTAGATTGGCTCACCGATACCTATCATTTAGAGAACCCCAAATATCAGCTCCAGTTAGCAGATGCCACCCACCCACCTTTCCCGTCTGTCGACAGTATCGCGACCGAGCCCTATATGGGACCACTATTGGATGAGCGTAACCCGCTACCCTTGGACAAGATCAAAGATATCGCCCGTGGGCTCGACAAACTATATCGGGGAGCCTTTAAATCTTGGCATAATATCCTGCCAGTTGGAGGTAGGGTAGTGATGACTATTCCTAGTTTTGCAGTGTATGGCCGGGTGATCCCGACTATTTCCGTTGACACCGCCGTCTCTCTCGGCTACAATTACATCTCGTCAGTCGCTTATGGCAAACCAGGGGCGACAGTCATCCGAAACATTACTATATTAGAGAAAAAATAATACTATGTCACACGTCAAGTCAGGTGGAGCAACACGTCAATCAACAACTAGACCAGGCAAGCGCCGTGGTGTCAAAATCTACGGTAGTGAAAAAATCAAAACCGGTCAGATCATCCTAAGGCAGGTTGGTACGCGCACCAGACCAGGCGTTGGCGTCGGTATGGGTCGAGACTACACGCTCTTTGCCATGAAAGATGGAATCGTCAAATTCTTTACCCGTCTAGGCAAACAGTTTGTTACTGTTGTCACCAAATAAATTTCTGCTCTAGTCAGATCCACTCTGTCATCTTTTCACGCGTTATTGTTTCATGCTAATCTCTTAGTATGAGTAATAAACCTAGTCAGCATTTAGCCGAGTTTGATATTAACCTAATCCAGCCCAATCCACTCCAGCCCCGCGGCACTATTAGGCCAGAGACGGTTGCCGATCTAGTCGAATCAATCAAAGAGCATGGCATCTTAGAGCCCTTAGTCTTGGCTCATACTCCTGCAGGCTACCAGATCATCGCTGGCGAGCGTAGATGGCGCGCTAGTAAGATAGTGGGCCTCACTATGGTCCCAGTAGTCATCAAAGAGACCACCCCTCAGGGCATGCTCGAGATGGCGATCGTCGAGAACGTACAGCGCTCCGACCTCAATCCTATCGAGCGCGGCAAAGCCTTTATGCGACTCATGGACGAGTTTGGACTCGCCAATGCAGATATTGCCAAGAGGGTAGCCAAATCTCCGGCATACGTCAGTAACACCCTCAAGCTACTGGATCTCCCAGACGCACTCAAAGATGGTCTAATCGGTGGTCTGATCTCCGAGGGGCATGCAAGGGCTCTCAGTAGCATCGATGACACTAGGCTCATGATCGAAGCTTACAAACTCGTACTCAAAGAAGGGGCTAGTGTGAGGCGTGCTGAGGAGATAGCTAGACGACTAAAAAAAGATTTTAGCGACAAAACAGGTAACACCAAAAAAACCATCATAATCTCAGACGAAATCTCTAGACTCCAATCCAAACTCCAGGACGCCTTTGGTGAAAAATCTCTCGTCAAACTAACCCGCAGTAAGCGCGAGACTAAGGTCCTAATCAGGCTCAAAGGCACACCAAAAGAAACCGAGCTCCATCTCCAAAAAATCCTGTCTCTTGCTAAGTAGGTTATAATTAATCAATGCAAGAAACGAGTCCAAAATCTTACCCCGAAAAGTTACTGCGTGTACTCAAAAATACCAGTGAATTAATTTTTGTCCTATTAACTGCACCGTTCGCACTAGTAGAAATAATTAAAGGATGGGGAGTTGATTCAAATCAACCTACAATTGAGGAAAAAGAGATTCATTACCTCTAACTAGTTTATCATTATTGTGCTCCCTTCTGGACTCGAACCAGAGGCCTCTTCAATGTGAACGGTCGGTTAACCCCTGTACGAGTTCGTGCTTACAGGTAGCACTTCTTCTTATTAACTTTACTCATACTATAACATCTTTGCTCACACGCGTGGTTTACCTCTACAATAATTATTGTGAGATAATTAGCATTATTTATTACAATGCCATACTATGCCAGGATTTATTGCGAATAAAAATTTGATAGCAGAAACAAGTAAAACTGAAGACTTGCTTGATTTTAGCAAAGAGATTGATAATTTAGAGAAAATATCTGAGGAAATGAACGAGCCTACTGTTATTGGATTAATTGGGAAATTCGGCTCAGGTAAGAGCACTTTGCTTTTTCAACTCAGAAATAATCTTAAGGGATTTTGGTTAGACTTTGATGCATGGAAATATCCTGACAGAAAGAACCTCTGGGAAGGTTTTGTCCTTGATTTCGCTGATAACTTTGGAATTCTAAAACTGGTAGAAAACAAAATTGACGGGAAAAGTAAAAAATCGGTTAAAGAGTTTATTAAAACTATCGCAAAAAGTGTACATCTCGTCCCTTCGTTAACCGTGATTGCTCCAGTTATAGAGAAAACTATAGGAGATGCTACCAACTACTTTTTAAGTGAATCACCAATAACTAGAATATATCAACTTCAAGATTTGCTCTCAGCCTTATTTAGTCAAGTAAACCAAGATATTTACATTGTTATCGAAGATATTGATAGATCGCAAGATGCAGGCATTTTCTTTTTAGAGACGCTCAAGCAGTTTCTGACTACCCTGAAAACAAAAAACAAAGTTATAGTATATGTACCAATTGGAACTAAAAATTTTGTTAAATACCGAGATGAATACTCAAAGTGTATAGACTATTTAGAAGATTTTTACCCGATTAATGGTTTTAAGCATTTTACAGAAACAGTAGTAAGGGATATGGAGGTTGGAGTAGCTCATGATGTAGCAGTAACTCAAGTATCATCATTTTTAGAACAATTAATGAAAGAAAATTCAGAGCAAATTACCATGAGAGAGATCAAGAGAATATTACGACAAGCGAATGAGAGATACATAAAAATGGAAAAGAAATCGCTAAAACCTGATTGGAGAATTGTCGTGGCAATTGAATCAATGAGAGTTGTTTTCAACGAAACAGGGATTCCCTATTACAGAGATTATAAGAATAGAAGAAGAGTTGATAATAACCGATCTTGGGGAAAATTGTTTGAGCTTATTCTACTCAAGAATTCCGATTGGAACAGTAGCATGATTCAAAGCTATAGAACTTGGGAACTCAGTGATCAGATCAAGGACTTTCCTTTGTTGAAATCTGGAGGTTTTTTCCCAGATGAGAAAATTACATATCTTATTTCAACAAATTATTTTCAAGAAAGTTAGTGTAGACTCCGTCTATTTTTCCAAAAGAATATCCACTTTATATATTCACCTAAAAAAATTTTAAAAATTGTGTCACGCATCACGCTTACCCCATACTGAAAGCCGGAGGCCTAGCCCGTTTTTCCACAGTGGGGTGGTGCCATTTTATGACGGAACAGTGCATATATCTATGTCGCACAATCAATGTTGTGTGGACACGCAAACGTATATTTCAGAACCTCTACTCTGGAGACCTAATTTACTGACACTCAAAAAACACTTAAAATATTATCCTATAACTATAGGAATGTCACAAAAGTGAGCTTACGGTCGTTCTTAGTGCTCTTGCAACTTTCTCTAGAGCATCGAGGCTAGGAGCATTCCGCCCTTGTTCAATATACCCGACATACGCTCTACTCATTCTGATTTTTTCAGCTAGTTCTTCTTGGGTCAAACCCAATTCCTTCCGTCTCTTTTGGATTTTCTTTCCTAATGCCTTAGGCAATTTCGAATTCTTTCTCATGAATCCATTGTTTAAGAGATGAGTTAGAAAATACACTAAGTGTCACTTAGCATTTAATCTGGAGTTAACCTTGATTATTTGCTAAATAGGAGTTAGCATTATTACCAAGATGAATAAATGGAATAGTTTAGTTGTTGGATTAATCACAATAGTTGTTGTACTCATATTACGCTTCAACTTGTGGCAACGTGTTCATATAACAAGAGAGACAATTGCAATATCCTCGCCCTCACCATCGCCTTAGTTAAAACAACTCGCAGAAGATGGCTGGATGACTGGGTGCGTCAAACATACTCTAGAAGAGGCACAAACGGTCACTGATGTGATTATTGACGAGAAGATGGCAACTATAAAAGCGAGAAAATATTGTCAATGTGACTGGGACTACCTAACGAATAATATGGGACTCAGTTTGGAAGCAAGTATCAGTCAAGATGGATCACGAGGCTCTAGCGCGATTGTAGAGGCTCAAAATTATTGTTATGAGCAATACGGGGGAGGATATACACAATGAAAGACAATAAATTAATATTTCTTATTGCAGTCGGGTTTGAAGTGTTCATAAGCATGTCGGTTGTCTCAGAAGTAGGGCCACATTACACCAATGGGGATGTTATTCGTATCATTATTGGCACTTCGATTATATACTTCTCTATCGGCGTAATTTGGGGGGGTTCTCAGGATGACTGAAAAAGAGCAGATAAACAGGGATAAGCTCAGGGAAAAAGTTATCACAGCACTACAGAGTAGACGTAAGGACAGGATAGATGACGCAATAGATATACTAAATCACCCCAACGGCTATCCAAAAAATGTATAGAATATTAACTATTACAAACTGAGCAATAATTATGGGAAAAATTACTTCAATCTTTAGATATATTTTTCCCAAACTCGAGTTGTTGTCTGCTTTCGCATGGGTTATTTTTATTATCCTTGCTGAGACAATATTTTTCATGGGTAGTAAGATTCCTGATCCCAAATATCAGCAAATCACATTTAACCTTATCCCGTATATTTTGATTGCTGGTGTAGGCAGCTTCCTACTACTGGGGATTTTTGCAGCGCTCAAGACAATATCTAAGTCGGTAAATGCACACATACTTTTTCTAACAACCAAACGCCTTATCATCTCTGGGGTGTTTGTGATTGCCCTAGGCTTAGGAATTCTACTTTATGCAGCCGTATCTTCGCAGGGTAACTATCTGGCCGCACCAATCATGCAGCAGAATAGCCAACTGAGCGAAGATAAACTATTGACTCTAGTCAACGAGTACCGCAAGAGCCTAGGATTGCAGGTGCTGAGCAAAGACGCGCAAATTTGCGGATATGCCAGAAAGAGGAGTATTGAAATCAAAGACAACTGGTCACATGAAGGATTTCGGTCAGATAGCAAGTCAAATGTTCTCTATGCACAGGCATGCCCAAAATGTGCCACTTTAGGAGAAAATTTGGCTAAAGATATTTATCGCGAGGAATTGATTTTGGACGCATGGAAAAAGTCTCCTACACACAATGACAACCTTGTTAGTCCTACCTATAATATTGCTTGTGTGCAGATAAACGAGAACAACTATGTAGCTCTGGAAATGGGACAGAAGACAAATGGCGCAACAAATCCATCAAATAATGTAGATTGCACTGGCCCTGACGGGGTGCACTTCACCACTAGCGCAGAAGAATGTATCGCCTTTAATGCAGCGTGGGGTGTGAAGGTGGAAATTTCAAAATAGGATACACAAAAGAGGCTTACCTATAACCTTAAACATGGGGATTTATCCATTTTCTCATAGTGGAGGGGTCAATACTTTAGGGAAATTACGCTTTAAGTTCTGGAAAAAGTTCAGGTCGTCTATCAGGAAGAGTTGCTAGCAATGTAATGTAATATCGTGAACCTACGATTGGCCCGTACTTTTCAACACATCTCCGTTGAACAGCCTCGATAGTGATCTCATCATCACTAAAAGGATCACTTGTTTGGGGAGTTAATCCTGCAATCAACAATCTTTCTGTATCTGCTGACCACTGAGCATCTTCTTCTAAATTACGTTGCGCCATGAATAAATTCTACTATAAATGTCAATCTATTGATCCAATTATTGAGAATAATCGCTTACTAATGCTTACCTGCTGGTGCTAGATCCTGGTTGCCGCTTCACCCCCCTATACCCCCCATCATCTGGTGGATATATCTGGTACGCCTGGCGCTGATTTTTCTCAGTTATGGCGTGGCAGGTTACTTCACTCCAGGTTTGCACTGGTTAGGAACAACTCCCTCCAATCTGCCGAAGGGGACACCCATATTGTGTCGTTTACCATGTCTCGAATAAGCCTAGTGTTGCTAATTAGGTAAAAACAGTCCGTTTCACTACCCATAATCTATTGGCTAATCGAATCTCTAAATAATATGAACGACCATTGCTAGTCCCTGCTGTGCGCTGAGTCCTATACGTGGCTTGATCTAGGTTTAGACCGTGATAATTCACTGTCTCCCTTGGGATTTCCTCGACCATTTAAGTTCACCATTCCCACCAGATGCATTAAGTTGATGCCTGGATATTTGTGAGACATGTTGTAATGTGCCTCATATTCGGATTCATATTTGGTAAGTTAAGAACATCAGACTAACAGCCCTTGTGTCAATGGGGTAACATATCACTATGAAAAAGACTAAAGATATATTTGCAGACATTAGTGATAAGAAAAATGATCCAGAGCAAATCAAGAGGTATATAGAAGAGTTACGGGATATCGAAGATAGATATACAGAGTTTAAATTATTTCCACCACTTCGACATCACAGAGACATAAACGAGCACGCAATTCATGTCTACCACCATGTGATTTATCAAGTCTATGTAAGGGCTAAACATATTCATCATGCAATTGTGGGGGCGGTGAAGCAAAAAGATGGATACTCATCGTTCATTTTATTAAAAGCGTATTGGGAAACAGTTGGGATGTTGGGCTATTCGCATATCGTGGGGAAAAATTTAGTAGCAAAGGGCGACTTTAAAGAATTGCTTAACTGGGCGGTTAAACATGGTCTAGGAGGAAAGCATTTCCCTGGACCAGAAATGTTAAATTCAAAGGGATTAAAGGCAGAAGAGTTCCAACAGACTAATCTACTCACGATGATGAAAAAAGTAGATGACGATTTTAATCGCACCATAGGTAAAGGACAAAAAGCTTCTCACCTTGAGGAAGTATATAAGGAATTTATTGGTGAATCAGGCCATCCAACATTTATTGGACTCAGTATATGTGAGGAAAAAATAGATACAATCTATGGGCTGGAGATTATTCCAAATACGCAAAAGTCATGGAACGAAGATGATCTTGGCGCAATACTTTCTCATCTATCAATATCAAACTTAATGATGTTTCATTATTGGGATCGGTTTATTAAGGAGAAAGATAAGCAACTAGCAATTTTTAGTTAGCTTACTGGCAGTCGGCATCGCAAGCAATCCCATCATTATCTGCGTCTCTACGACCACAGCCACAAGTATTTAGTTGGTACTGAGCTTCTGCACAACTACTCATCTCATCACATGTCTTACTACAGTTACAACTATACCCACCACTTGTGACCGCTGGAGCTGGTGTAGGAGTAGCTTTCGGGGTACTGATCACAATTGGTTTGGGTGTAGGAATAGGAGTAGGTTTCACGGTTGGCTTTGGGGTTGGTGAGGACGTAGGAGTCGGAGTGGGTGAGGGAGTAGGGCTTGGAGTGGGTTCAACAAACCCGTCAGATGTGTCAGTTGTCGTAATAGCACTATCTTCCTGTTTAGTGTCCACTGTGGCAGCAAAAGGGGCGGGTGTAGTAACGCTTTGCTGAACAGCCTTGTTGCCATCACCAGAGTTGGCTAGTCCTATGAACATTGCGCCTGCTAACAAACCACCAATCAACTTTAATTTCATGGGTTCATTATAGTCTTGTTGTCTACCTCCCATCATCTTGCCAAGATATAGTTATCATATGTTCCCCATTATTTTCACATCGCTCAATATTGATTGATGGATGTCGGTCAATTTCCTTTAGCAAATTCTCGATACGAGGTATAACGTACTTTACAGGTAATTTTGTGCGATCAATAAATGGGTTGTAGGTATTATTAAACTCCGAACTTTGTTTAGCTGAGAATTTAGTGTAATACTGTTCCATCGTCGCAACAGTGTGATCCTGATGACTTGCAGCTTTCATGATTGGCGCATCGGCCTCCATTGCATAAGTATCTACGCTCTTTCTAATGCTGTAGAGATTTACTGTACGTCCAGCCATTTTTGAGATACGTTGCATATATATCTGTAAACGTTTTTGATTTACTTCAAACCACCTACCTTGTGCAACTCTTCGACGTACAGGTTCCAGGTATTCTAAAGGGAGACCAAGAAGTTGCCATTTACCATTTTTACCTCTCCAAACAAGAACATTCGGGTGATCGTTATCAAAATTAACATTTTCTGGCTTAATATTCATAGCTTCGCCAGGTCGTATTCCCATCTTCATATAAAATAGCAGGAATTCGCGATGCTCCAATTTGGTTGCACGATGTAACTTATGATCATTTGGCCCAGGTTCAGTAACCTTGAGAACATATTCCATCATTTTGTCAGGAGATAAGAGTTGCTCTTGGGGAGCCTCCATCATTCCATATCTTTTAGGACTATGGACTTCTTTTCCCCAGTTTCTATCAATAATTCCCTCACATTCATTAGCTTCCTCAGATAACCACGTTAGAAACATTTTTAACCTTCTGGTGTCACTCGAAACAGATGTCCACTCGAGCCCTCTGCCACTCTGCATGTACTTGATATACGCCCTACACTCTTTCGGAGTTAGTTCACGATCCTCAATCCAGCGCAGAAATCTCCCAAGGAAATTTTTAAGATTAGTAACCGTGCGCTCTGGACGTTTATTCGCCACATAGTCGCTGACACAATTATTCGCAAGTGAGGCAAGATACGCCCCTTGTAACTTTTCTGACATACAAAAATCCACTCTTTTTAGAGAGTGCCCTCTGTAAGTCAGGCTCCCTTCGTAGGGGAGCGCACAAGTGAAACGAGGTATATGGTTACGAGCCTTTAGTTTAACCGTTCGTTTCTAAGGCGCCCAAATGGCAGACCTATACTGTTTGATTCTCAAGCTGTAACACTTGAGACGAGTGGCTGGTACAGGGATCGAACCTGTGACAACCGCAATGTGAATGCGGTGCTCTACCAACTGAGCTAACCAGCCAATTCAGTTCATCAGAGGGAGCGATTCCTCGAATGTGAATGAAGCGCTCTAACCAACTGAGCTAAGGGAGCCTTACTTGCACTATTTTATCATGACTGTTCTGAGCTAATTAGCTAAATAATAGTAGGGTCAAACCGAGAGTCATTAATGTTATCGCAATGAATTTGCTCTTAGACAAAGAGTCTTTAAATATTAGAGCGACCAGTACGGCATAAACAGCATTAGACGCAGCATTAATTGAACCAACATATCCTAGATTAGGTGCAGTTACCTCAGCCACTATTTTAAAATAGTTAAATCCAGTGACAGATAGTCCCAGGACTAATACAGTTAATAACATCGAAAAATCAGCTCTCTTATACTGTACTTTAACTCTCCACGAATCTACCAAAGATACCACAGAGGTAAATAGACAGCTCCAAAAAAGCATTGGGGTAGGCATCACGCCTAATTTAGCAAAATACTTTGTAGTAAGTGCAACAGTTCCAAATGCGAAAAATGAAACTAGTGCGTAAAGTGCCCATTTTGGATTATGAGTGGTGGTATTTTTACCTTTACTAAATCCTATGTATCCTGCACACGCTATGATGAAACCAGCTAATACGAATTTATAAATGGAGATTTCTGATCCAAATAAAATAACAGCAGCGAACAAAGTGTATACTGCATAGCTTTTTTGGATTACTAAGCTATATCCGGCATTGGGCGCCAATTCCATCGATTTGTATCCTGCAAGTGCACCCACATAGTTTAGTAAGACTCTCAAAATGATGATCAGTGCGAATATATACAGAGGAAAAATAAAGTTCTGACCATTAACATAACCAATTAATCCTAAAAGAGCTGCAGAAAAAATATTGCTTACCAAGCTTATTGTTCTCTTGTCGATACTAGATAACTGTAGTTTTTTTACAGTCAAGTAGAAAATAATCGAGCAGAAAAACATCAATATACTA
>DALYFH010000011.1:27568-33673 GCA_031972135.1 Candidatus Woesebacteria bacterium | reverse complement strand
GTAGTACAGCAAGAGGTAAAGGCCGAAAAATCACTTAAAAACTGGGAAAAATGGTTAGAATTATTGATAAGGTGATGCGGAGAGTACAGGGGTCGAACCTGTTAGTCCTTACGGACATCAGTTTTCAAGACTGACGCATTACCGTCCTGCCCACTCTCCGAGTGATTGATATTATACCTGATATATAATTAGTTTATGAAGTTAGAAATGCTAGAAGAAGTTTCAGCAGGTGGGGTGGTTTATCGTAAGGTTGGCGATTCTTATCAGTTTTTGATCGGTAAGCATTCGGGATACCACAAGTGGGTTTTGCCCAAAGGACTAGTTGAGAGTGGAGAGTCTAATATAGATGCTGCTTTGCGTGAAGTATGGGAAGAAGTTGGAGTAAAAGCCAGGATAGTAGGCCAAGAGCCAGTAGGGTGTGTTGAATATTCATACAAAGCAGATATGGAGGAAGTAAGTAAAAAGAATCCACACACTGATGAGACGACGCGGCGAGTAAAAACTTACCAGGAGCAAGGAGGCGGCAACGTATTAGTAAACAAGAAAGTTTTATTTTATTTGATGGAGGTAGTGAGTGATCAGGGGGAAGCAGGATGGGAAATGGAGGATAGGAGATGGGTCACAAAAGAGGAGGGATTAGAGTTACTAGCTTTTGATAGTGAGCGAGAAGTATTAAGTGCGTGCTCCCGCTGAGATTCGAACTCAGATTGCAGCCTTCGGAGGGCCGAGTCCTATCCAGTTAGACTACGAGAGCCCAGGTTTATTATTGTGCGCCCGATTGGACTTGAACCAATAACCGTCAGATCCGCAATCTGATGCACTATCCAATTATGCTACGGGCGCAACTAGTGGATATTATAACTCAAGACTGGATCATTTGCTCTCTAGGGGGATCTTTTCACCTAGCCACTTACTCGCACGGTCGACAAATGAGTCTGCTGGTTTCTCTTCAGTTAGTTTGCCATCAAATGCTTTGAGGATCGCCGCTTTGTGACTACTACTGATTACCATAACCAACATGCCGGGGATAGTTTTGATGGTTTTGACCATGATTACTTCTTGGTCCCATTGTTTGGTCACCCAGTACTGGATTAACTCGTCCCACTTGTAGAGCTTGTTGTCGGTGATGATGCCTGATTCGGTGATCTGGTGTGTAACGTTATCTGGTTTGTGGGTTGCTAGGACGTATGAAAGAAAAGCAAAAGCCATAATAACCCCTATAAGCAAGAATTCTTTGAGGAGAAGTAGGATGACTGCTAGGAGGAAGGCGATGCTTAGGATGGTGGTATAGAACTCGCGAGTACGCTCTTTGTAAGGCCTTGCGGGGGAGCTCCATTCTGCGAGGATTTTATTGTCGGACATATAAATAGCTTAACATGTTGTAATTGTTCTTGCTTGAGTTCGATGTACTTCACGCAAAAAAGCGGTCTGTCTGAGTCTGTTGACTCAGCGACCTCGATCTCGAGCTACCCGCTCTGCGATAAATTTTTTGGCTGTGAAATACATCTCCACTCTTCGCTCTCGTTTGCCTAGCTAATTAGTGGATCGCTCTGCTTGATGCCAAAATGATTTGCTGCTGAGACTCCCTGAACGACTAGCTCAATAAAGCGGTGATCGCGGTAACCTGAGGAGCCGACAATGAGACCACTCTCGCCGTTGGGTACGTCTTTGAGTCGGTCGTAACAGATGATTTCACCCCAAGTGGTTTTAATCTTTTTACCTGCCTCGTGTCCGATATCTTCGGCCCAGGCGGTGGTTTTGCAGTTGCCAAAGTTGTCGATATAGGCGATTGAGAGGGGAGCTGCTTTAAAGTCTTTGAGATCATGTCTCTCGGTTAGGAGCTCTATACCCTGCATGTGCCATTTGGCTACACGGGGGAGGAACTCAAAAGAACGAAACTGAGTGTTTGTTATCGGAGCTCTTAGATGTTCTGGGAGTTTGCCTGCTTTTATTACCTGATCTAGGACTGTAGGGATGTCGTAGACATCAACATACTCGGCGAGGCCGTATTTGTGGATGAGGGAGAGAGTGAGACCGTCGATAGTTGTAAAGATGTCAGTGTTTTTGTAGACAACATGGCCAAAAGGAGTGCCATTCGGCCACTTTTTGGCTTTGCCATGGCGAGGAGCGACGTTACAGAGAATGATCCCTGGCTCGTCCATCGCGGCATCTATTGTGTCAATAATATTGATCGCTGCTTCGAGATCGCCATAATTGTTGACGGCGACGGTACTAATATTAGTGTTTGGAAAAAGGGTGCTCGCCCGCACTACTTGGCGGTTCATGGTTAGGGGATCGTGACAGTCGTTGATGATGGTTACATACATATAGTTAGTTCCAAGTAATAAGTATAAAGTACCTAGTAATTAATAGTCCGATTGGACGATTTATTTTAGCATGGATGCTACGATATAGCAGTGAAAGACAATGAAAAACATAAAAATGAGATCGTTAAATACTACGAAGATAGCCGGTGGCTTTATCAACACCTTTGGTACAGTAAACGCTCGCTGGGGCTACATTTTGGGATTGATGGAGATGGAAGTGAGAGTATTGACCAGACCATAGTCAATCAATATAAACTGTTAATAACGCGTGGGAAAATTAGTAAAAATAGTAAAGTATTGGACGCTGGCTGTGGGGTAGGTGGAGCATCACTATATATTGCCAAGCAGACAGGTGCACAAGTCTATGGCATCTCGATTGTTGATGACCAACTAGCAATTGCGAATAATCACAAATTAAAACAAGGATTAGATAATGTCGACTTTTCTAACCAAGATTTTACAAAAACTAATTTTAAGCCTGGGTATTTTGATGTGGTATTTGGGATAGAGAGTGTCTGCTATGCATACCCTAAGAGTGAATTTCTGAAAGAAGCATATAGGATCCTAAAGCCAGGAGGTAGGCTAATTATTGTTGATGGATACAAAAACAGAGACTCTAACTCTGATCTAGAATTTACAATCGATAAAGATTTTTGTAATGGGTGGAAGCTACGAGAGATGATAAATATCAAGGAGATGGAAAAAGAAATTAGGCATGCGGGTTTTTATGTTGAACAAGTAGAGGATCTAACTCCTAGGATTGGCAAGACGCTAAAGAGGTTTAACTGGCTCTGGCGGCTAGGTAGTTTGGTCCAGTTTTTGCCTGGAGTAAAAGATAATGTGCTAGCGATTAAGAATGTGATAGCTGGTGTGAAGTGTGGGTTGTATGGCTACTATTTAATTGTAGCGACTAAGAGATAAGAAGTTATCTCGATGTGCACACTTCTCATGTTGATGTGCGGAGAGTACAGGGGTCGAACCTGTTAGTCCCGGAGGACACGAGTTTTCGAAACTCGCGCATTACCGTCCTGCCCACTCTCCATTTGTCGTGTACGGTGTGTGGCATCAATCTGCGGCATCCCAGATTGCTATCGCATCTGGATACACTTCTCGGGCATTTCATGCTCGATGTGCGGAGAAGGCGGGACTCGAACCCGCGAGTGCTTTCGCACGCACGCTTTCCAAGCGTGTGCTGTAGCCGCTGAGCCACTTCTCCAGTAATAGGCATTATATCAGGGAGAAGGTATAATTCTATTTATGCAATCAATATTTGAAGCTGCAGATTTTGGCAAAAACTACGAGGGGATACTGTTCCCTGGTAAAGCAGAGGACGAGAAGATCTTATATGTCACCAGAGAAGCTCCCATGATGCTCCTTGTCAGGTTAACAGCATTTATGTTAGTTGTCGCAACAGCAGTCCTAGTGGGAGCTCTAATGGTTGGGAATATGGGGAAGATGCTCGAGTTTGAAGTAGGAGGTCTCATTGCGATGATACTAGTTATCGGTGCCATAGTAATGGGTGCTGGGTTGTGGTGGATAGGCCAGGTATTTAACAAGACTATATTTATCATTACGAGTCGTCGATTGACCAAGTTTATTCACACTACTCCCTGGACTCGTTACCAGATGTCACTGGGTCTGGATAAGGTCGTTGATTCTGGGGCATATAGCAAAGGATATATCCAGGCCATTTTTGGTCTTGGCACATTTGTCGCGCGTAGCTCGGCAGGCAATATCAAGAATTTTAAGATCGAAAATATCCATTTTGCCGAGGACTTGCACAACTGGATGAACAAGCTCATGTTTGTGTTTGCTAAAGACACTGACAAGCTGGATGCCTTTCGTCCGTTTTCCGCAAAAAAAATTGGTGAGCGGTATTGAACTACCCGAGTATATAGTCGACTTCTTCTTTTGTCAGATTCTTTAGAGTATTCACTAGAGTACCACTTGAAGTGATAGCATGTGGGTCGGGATTTAAATGTATAGAATAATCAGTTTTTGAGATAAATTTTTTTAATCTCTCAGCAATGGGAAATTCATTGTCTCTCAGCCCAAAGCTTGTGTCGTTTAAGGGTAAAATGCAATGACTCCCAGTAGAACATGCATTACATAAAAGATCTTTGCCTGTTGCAATGAGCTTAATCAAAGTATCTTCTGGTAGAGAGAGATATTTTGATAATGCTTGTGCGTTTCTCATTAAGTACGCAGCTTCCGCTATTGTTAGAGCTGAGTTATCTAATACAGGAGCTTCTCCTATTACATCAATATAATATCTGACATCGACCTTCATCCCAATAGGATTGCGTTTAGTATTGAGACTTACTTTTGCAGATTCAACAATTTTTCTAGCTTCTTCGTGTGGAGAAGTAAGCAATGCTTGACGTACACTGTAGATGTGATGGAGGCGGAGAGGAATAGTTTCTGAATTCATGTATGAGACTATATCAGTTTGCCTGATATAATCAAATTTTGGAGTAGTTATGAACGATCAGGTAGAAGAGATAAAGAGTAAGGTTGATATCGTAGAGATCATTGGTGCGCGAGTAATCCTAAAAAAAGCAGGGAGACATTTTAAGGGACTTTGTCCATTTCACTCAGAGAAATCACCAAGTTTTATTGTGTCTCCTGAGCGGCAGTCATATAAGTGTTTTGGATGCCAAGAGGGAGGGGACGCTCTAACATTCTTGCAAAAATACGAGGGATACAGCTTCCTCGAAGCACTAGAATCACTAGCGGCTCGAGTAGGTGTAGTGCTGCAGTCATATCGACCAACCGAAGCTGATAGCAGGCGTAAGCGGATCTTAGAACTACTGTCACTCTCGAGTGAGTATTATTCATATTTACTGACCAAACACGAGAGTGGGGCGGTGGCACGAGAATACCTCAGCACTCGAGGTATAAAAAATGAGTCAATTCAGCAATTTGGTCTGGGATATAGTCCTGCTCAGTGGCGCAGTGTCTCG
Source organism: Candidatus Woesebacteria bacterium (assembly GCA_031972135.1). GTDB lineage: Bacteria > Patescibacteriota > Microgenomatia > UBA1400 > UBA12108 > GWF. The sequence continues at coordinate 28,383 of DALYFH010000011.1, read as the reverse complement.
GATTTTTTGATCAAAAAGAAGGGATATACCATTAGTGAGGTAGAGGCTGCCGGGTTAATCATCATCTCAGGCGAAGGGAAGTATTATGACCGGTTTCGTGGGCGCGTCATGTTCCCTTTGCGGGATCATAAAGGGGTGGTTGTTGGATTTTCGGGACGCACCCTGTCGAGCGAGGCTACCGAAGCTAAGTATATTAACTCACCAGAGACTATCACCTACCACAAGAGCCAAATGTTGTATGGACTATACGAAAACAGAGAAACTATCAGGAAAGAGGACAAGATCGTATTGGTTGAGGGAGAGCTAGACGTTATACCGAGTGTGCAAGCTGGGGTCCGGTGTGTAGTTGCGATTAAAGGGAGTGCTTTTACCTCAGAACAAGCCCAGATAATCAGTCGCTATACACGCAACGTCTATATGTCACTGGATGCGGATAGTGCAGGTAAAGAAGCGATAAAGAGAGCGGTGCAGATAGCAGAAACATTGGATCTGAGTATTAGAGTTGTACAGATTACGGGCGGCAAAGATCCAGGGGATGTGGCGACAGACAATCCTCGTGCTTGGCGAGAGATGGTAAAGGGAGCAGTACTTTATTGGGACTTTTTGATAGATAGTGCGGCTTCACAGAGCGACCCAAAGAGTGGTGAGGGGGCAGGAGAGATCACTCGCGAGGTGATCCCATCACTCTCACAGATCGCCAACAAGGTGGTTCAAGCTCACTATGTGCGAAAGCTAGCGACAACACTCTCGGTTGGTGAAAACATAATTTATGAAGAGATGAGTCGATTTGCTAAGAAAAAAGAGCTAACACACCT
>DALYFH010000011.1:17740-27468 GCA_031972135.1 Candidatus Woesebacteria bacterium | reverse complement strand
AGCCTCAATCCAACAGAGAGCGAGCGACTCGCGGTCTTACAGAATGATTTTGGCAAGTATTCGCGACGACTTACGGAGCTGACTAAATAAGGGGTATTTAGCACAAATCTACCCTAATATAGGGTACAATACGCCATATGGCAAAGAAAATTCCAAGTAGCAAATCCAAAACAACAAGTAAAAAAGTTAAAAAACCTGTAAAAAAGGTGGCGACTAAGCCTGTTAAAGAAGTAAAAAAAGTAGTGGCAAAAAAACCAGTAAAAACTATCAAAGGATTGGGCAAAAAAGCCAGCGACGCAGTAGTCTCCAAGCACATTCAGGTATCTGGGGGAGGCCTCGAAGAAGGTAGACGCAAGAAGATCCGTGAGCTAGTGATGAAAGGGATGTCCTCAGGCTATGTTTCGCAGTCTGACATTCTAAATCTTTTCCCTGATGCCGAAGAGTATGTGGCAGAGCTAGATGATCTATATGACGAGCTAATCTTAAAAGAAATAGATGTATACGAAAATGTTGCCGAAGATGTAGAGACTGGTGAATCCAGAGAGATGAGCGATCTAGAGAAAGAACTAGAGACGCTCTCGGCACTAGACTCACGAGCAATCTCAGACCCTGTACGCATGTATCTGCGTGAGATCGGACGTATCCCACTACTGACTCGTGACCAAGAGATTGATCTCGCTCAAAAAACCGAAGCAGGGGATATGAGAGCTAAGGATAGACTTACTTCTGCTAATCTACGCTTGGTCGTTTCGATTGCCAAGAAATATATTGGTCGTGGGATGAGCTTTCTTGACCTAATCCAAGAAGGCAATAAAGGTCTAATCCGAGCTGTCGAAAAATACCAATGGAAAAAAGGATTTAAGTTTAGTACCTATGCTACATGGTGGATCAGACAGGCAATTACGCGCGCGATAGCTGATCAAGCCAGGACAATTCGTATCCCAGTGCACATGGTTGAGACGATCAACAAACTGATTAGAGTATCACGCAAACTGATGCAGACTCTAGGTAGGGAACCACTCCCCGAGGAGATAGCAGAGGTGATGGAGATTACGGCGGATAAAGTAAGGGAAATCCTTAAGATCAGTCAAAAGACTACCTCACTAGAGACCCCGATCGGTGATGATGAAGATAGTTATCTTGGTGACTTTATCGAAGACACCAAACAGGCGAGCCCGTACGAGCTCACTACCCAGCGACTACTTAGAGAGAATATCGAAGAAGTACTATCAGGACTATCTGATCGTGAGAGCAAGGTATTAGAGATGCGCTTTGGTCTAAGGGGTGCCAAACCTATGACCCTCGAAGAAGTGGGGAGAGAGTTTGGGGTGACACGAGAGCGTATACGGCAAATTGAGGCTAAGGCACTACGCAAACTAAAACACCCAAGCAAGAGACGGATGCTCCAGGACTACTTGGATTAAAGGCGACTCACATTTAGATTTCGATGTATTTCCCGCAAAAAAGCGGTCTGTCTGCGCTTGATATCGCAGCGACCTCGATCTCGAGCTGCCCGCTTTGCGATAAATTTTTTGACTGTGAAATACATCTGCATCCACTGTTCGTATTACCAGAATAGTTGTAGTTTGGTGCGTGGATATTTTATGGTTGTGGGGTTAAAACCCTCTTTAAATTTTGTAAAACCTTGCCATTTTTTGTACATCCGGGGATATCTTTCGTCGTAGGTCCCACCAAAATCAAAGATGTCGCTCCCGACTTCTTTGGCTGTCATGAGAGCTTGATAAGTGAGGAGGGTGGGAGCGTAGTTGTGATAGCCGACGGTACTGCTGAATGCTGCATAGTAGGTAGAGACTTTGTCATAACTTAGGATCAGGAGAGCACCAAGTGGAGTGTCATGCTGATCATGAGCGAGGTGGAGAGTGCTGTTCTTATCAAAGCTAGTTAGGACGGATTCTAGTAAGTCACGACTATAGCCGATTACATTCTTACGCTTGCTCCACTCGGTATGGAGAGCATAAAAGACATCTTTTTGAGCCTGCATTAATTTGGGGAGTGGAGTTGAGGAGATAACAAGATTATTTGATTTTAGCGAGTGGGTGATGTTGTAGCGGGTTTTTTGGGAGAAGCTGAGTAGGAGGGCTTTTTCATTAAGTGATAAATCGATCAGTGAGGAGGTGGAGTGGGCAAACGGCTCGACATCAATACCGAGATCAAAACTAGAGTTTAGTCCAGGTTCGATGTAGGTCGTTAAGGTTTTATTCTTTTTTCTAAAAATGGCTAGTCTTTCTGGATCGATAAACTTTGGTCTTTGAAACTTGGCGACAGTGAGTGGACCTAGGGAGCGGGAGTAGATCTGTGATCCGATATCTCCATCGACCTGCCAGCCAATCTTTTGCATGACTTTTGCATGGTATGGAGATTGGTGGAGATCTATCCTTTCACCAAAGCGAGCAACGAGATCATTCATAGCGACTATGATTATGTCACTATTTGCTAGATCTTGGAGATTTTTTGCGGTTACTCTTAGGTTCGCTAACTAGGACGAGCTTGGTTTTGGCAAAGACAAAGAGGTAGAGGATCTCGAGGATACCCATGGTGTTGATGATAAGGAGAGCGACAAACCAGTAACGCTCATCATTTCTGGCGCTTTTCCAGAGGGCAAGCCCTTTCCAAAATATTGACCAGATTGCGAGTAGGCCAAATCCCCAACCAGCGAGAGGGTGTGACCCAAAATCCATCATGCGATCCCAGTTGCCGTACATCATAAATTTATCTCCATTTATGGTTATTTGATATTAGTGTAGTACTGTCTAGTGGTGGGCGCACATGCATACGGGTGATATAATTCGAGTGTTAACAAGTCAATAACCGATCCCCTGTAGCTCAGTCGGTAGAGCGCCTCGCTGTGTAGGTAACGCAGCTTTTCACAGTAATGTGAATTGAAAAATCGGGCTAATTCGGGGAAACCCCGCCAAGGTGGGGTAATCCCGAGCTAAATTTCTGAGAAATCAGAATAAACGTGTAGAGACTATATACCCGAGACCCGTAACAACGGGCCATGAGATAGTCCAGACCTTTTGGTAACAAGAGGGTATCTGTAACGAGGATGTCGTAGGTTCGAGCCCTACCGGGGGAGCAGAGTTGAGCTTTTTGGTTGTTTTGCGATAAAGAAATACGGTTTTTTCCAGTCCCATCGCAACATTTCCTCTTTCCATACTAAGTTCTCACAAAATATCTCAACCATCTCTCGTTTATTTAAGGGGAGAGCGTTTCGGAGCCTATTAGTAACGTGCTTAATGTTATCGAGAAACTGCGACATTAACTCGTCGAGCTCGTGGAGGACGTCTTCGGCCTTAATGAGTGCGGTCCTAAGTGAGGCCTCCTTCGCGCGGCTATCTTTCATAAGGTCATCGTAATCAGATTTACTAAGATCTTTTTCAATAAACCTCCTACCCATTTCGAGTCGTCTTTTCTCTTCACCTTCGATTTGATCTTTGAGGTGTTGTATTTGAGTTTTAAGATTGATTTTCTCGGGTTGATTCAAGTCGGTAACATAATCACGGGCGGCTAACCATGTTTCTTGATCTATTTCGATCGTCTCAAATGCTTCCATGAGCGAATTTTCTAGGATTTCTTCTCGGACGTATGGTATTCGCTCATTGTGCTTACATGGCTCTAAACGCTTGCTACAACGGTAGTATGTATGACCCTTCTTGTGTGTGCCGGAGAATGGACCACCGCACACTCCGCATTTAACGATGCTTGAGTAAGCATAGTCGAGATGAGTCTCTTTGGGATGTACGTTTCCATGTATAACATCTTGGACCATGTAGAAAAGCTCTCGACTAACAAGCGGTTCATATTTACCCACAACATCCTTTCCTTCAGATATGAAAATTCCGGTGTATTGCCTATCTTTTAGTCTGTTCATCCAAGTATTTTCGGAGATCTTTCCACCTTTGTTCTTGCCGTCTGTCGATCTTAATCCGATCTGATATGCATATTCGGTGATTTGCTCGTATGTATATTCTCCTGTAACGAATTGTTCGAATACTTGGATTAATAAGGGACCTGTTATTGGATCTTTCATCCACTTTTTCTGACCAGGAGGACCTTCAGTTTTGTATCCTAAAATGGCGGGTCGTGAAGGGTGTTGCATTATTCTTTCCTTGGATCTCATCCCTTGTATGGTCCTCATGCCCGTTTCATCGCTAGATTTCTTGGACATAGCGAAATCTATAGCTACCATGAGTTGATCGTTGGAAGAGTTGGTATATTCTTTGGTGCAGGTGTAGATTCGCTTAATAATCCCATCTTGCATATACCAGAGTATTTTCCCTCCATCTCCGAAGTTACGGGCAAGTCGACTAATTTCGGTGCATATGATACCGTCGACTTCGCTTCTATGATCATGGAGGAATTCGATCATTTCATCGAAACCATCTCTTTGGTAGGCTTCGTATCCCGTTTTATCGTCTTGGAAAGGAGGGTGGACTAAAGTCAGATCATATTTTTTGACCGCATCGGCGACGAACTCTCGTTGATAGTCAATTGAATTGAGCTGTTAGTGAGTACCACCATCTTTGTTGTCTTCGGAAGATTTTCGAATATATGCGACGACTCTTTTGTACTGTGGTTCGCTAATTTCCATTGAGTTTTTTTCCTTTGGTTACTTCGTGTACAAACTTTTTAAATACACTCTTCATTGATTCATCGGGATTTTTAACTTTGTCGAGTTCATCCATAGTGGTTTTTACAACAAATGTTTTAACTGATTGTTTAGTAAACGGTATTTTAAGGTTCTTATATGAGAATTGTGCTTGGGGTTGTGTGTATATTTTTTGAGCAAGGACAACGAATCGGCGCAAGCCAGATATTACTTCGGAAATATCGTTGTCGGTGAGCTTGGAGTCTTTGTTTTTTAAGTGCCGAATTAGTTGTTTTTGACTATTTATATTCGTCATAGTTTATGTTGTCGATATTTTACCTTAACCCTGATTAGCGGATAGATACTCAATGTGCGGTATGGGTAGTGGGTCGGTTAGTGACTTTATGTCCTCCAATGTTTTGCTCTTGTGTCCTGTTTCAAAAAATGGAGTTGAGGACCGGTGATACGTGGCCATGAAAGATAGTACTTTGAACTCGTCATGGTCTATTTGAATACCCCTAACTATCTTCGCGTAAATATTCTCGACCATGCGAGCGAACGACTCATTGACTAGCTCACCGACGAGGTTGCGAAAAGCGTTGATTTTGTCCGAAAACCAATCTTCTAGCCTGATCTTTTTGTAAATTGTGGTGCGGTGTTTCCCCAGGAATGCCTTGTCGATCGCGAATCGTAAGCTATGGCCGTTCACTAAGTATGGTCTTATTTCCTCGAGCCAGACAGAATATTGTTCTTCTGAAATAACTGGTCTTCCTGTTGAGTTTTTTGGACGACTTGGATTGGTTCACTCATGATTGTATGTTATCACCAGATAATTAGCCTCTGCGGTCATTGTACGAGCTCATGGATAGTTTAGTTTTTGGGAGTGTGGATCTAACGTTTTTCCCAACTAAAACCACAATCTCGACAAACATATAACGGCTTGGGTGCTTTGACGAAGAGGAGAGTGATAAAGAAAAGTACATAGATCACGAGACGCTTACACCGGGCCGCAAAGCTCTCGGTCACCGTATTAATATCATGCCCACCACACTTGGGACATTTGGGACCAAATATTTTCATATATATCCTTTCTCAAGATCTAATGTAGATTATTATACACAATATGTGACTAATAGTCCGTAGACCAATAGTCTACCAGACTAGATCATAGGAGTATGGCTAATACAAAAAGTACTCCTGATCAAGTTAAGTTTGGCAAACGAGTACGAGAGCTCCGTTTGAAGCTCGGAAAATCTCAAGAGGATCTCAGTTTTGACTCTGGATTGGACCGCACTTATATTTCTGGAGTTGAAAGGGGAGTTAGGAACCCCACCCTTGGAGTTATTAAGAAGATTGCCGAAGCCTTGAGGGTTGGTCTTGAGAAATTATTCTTGGGCTAACCACCTACTTGTCTCTTGTAATTTTGCCTATTTCTATACTGTAAGTTTGATAAACTTAGTATAAGATGGTTCTATCTATGGAGAAGTCGGATTTATTGTTAGCGCTATTATATTCCCCTGGTAGATCTGGAAAGTCCGCTGAACCGATTGCGGGGATAACAAGGATGACTAAATTAATCTACCTTCTTAGGGAAGAAGGTCACCTTGACGATACTTTTAAGTTTGTCCCTTATAAAATGGGACCATTTTCAAGTGAAATTTATTCTGAGATTGATTTTCTTCAAAATTTTCCTACACCATCTAAATCATTACTGCTTGTTGAAAAAGATTCTCCCGCAGAGCAGATTAACCCTGAGCAGTTCAAATTTCTTAATGATATGGCTGGTGAGGATGAGGGTGGACTAGAATCAGATGATGTAAATGCGATTTATAAATTAAGCTCGATTGGAATTAAGGTGGCCGAACAAATTTGGAAGACCCTCCCTACGGACGCCCGAGAGCTTATATCCAAGGTTAAGACGACTTACGGCTCTCTTCCGTTAAGGAAGCTACTTAGATATGTTTATGATAATCATCCAGATATGACAATTAATTCAGAAATTTTGGATCAAGTTTATGGCTGATGTAGTCGTTGCTTCTACATCGGCTAACTTGTTTTCACAAATTACTTTGGGGTTTACCAATTTTGACACCTCAATACTTTATATAGTTCCAAGCGTGTTGGCGGTATATGCTTTCAAGCAATCATCTGAGTTTTTTAAAAACAACCTTACTGTTTTTTCAGCCGTAGAAGATGCCCTTGATAGGGTAACTTTTCAGAAATTTGTTGTTCCCTTATATGAGGAGATTACTAAGAACATATTTACTAATAGTGTTGCGATTGTTGCGGGTAAAAGTGCAACAGATGTGAGTAAATTTTTGGGAGAATATGAACTGGCAAAAAATGAAGTATTAAAAGGGTGGGATTTTTCGCTTTTAGGAGCCTCTTTAGATTTTCGAGACACGATGTTGGAGATTATCGCTTCAACGCGAAACCATGCTGATTTTAAGAAACTTAAGAACCTTTCTAGAGGTTTATTTATTTGTTTGACTATTTCAAGCGCCTTATCCATTTTGGCCTTGATCGTTTCCAACGTGTTTAACACGGTATTGCCTAATCCAAGCATCTCTAATTTGTTTTTGTTAATTTATTTTGTAATACTCTTTCTTTCCATTTGCATAGGAATTTCTAGTTATATTACCAAGTTGAAGTTGGATGTATATGCGAATAAGTGACGTACGAATATCAGAAGAAGACATGGAGGAGGGTCTTTCTAAGTTCATATCTCACAATAAATGGTTTAAGGTATCTCGTCAGGTTTCATTATCTAGGAAGAGAATTGATTTGGTTGTTCAATCGCAAGTGCATCAGGAACTGTGGACCATTGAAGTCAAAATAAAAGATTGGAAAACTGCTCTTCGACAAGCAAATTTAAATTCCATCGCATGTAATCATTCATATGTGGCTATTTGGCATGAGTATGAAAGTGCCCCGATGAAGCATAAGGAAGAGTTTCTAAGATTAGGAATAGGCTTAATTGGTATTAATGATAATTATGAACCACGATACTTAATTGAACCTCGTGAAAATAATATTAACAAAATCGCCTATAATACCGTTGCATACAATATATGAATAATAGAAAGCTATATCTCCGGTTTGGAGTTCATAAGGATCGCCAGGTCATGCATGACTGCGGTGACCTTTTTGATGGGTTGGTTGTGCCTGCTCATATTCTCTCGTACTCTTCCGACGCCACTAAAATGGCTATACGATACATCCAGAAACCTTTTTTTATAGACCCCATGACACACATTCTTTCTAAGGCAGATATTGAAAGTTATGTGACCCTAAATAAGAAGACTAGTAAGAAATGTTTCAAACCTTCTATTCAAAAATTAGTTGAATCATATAAGTTGGAAACGCTTTTTTCAGACAGAGAGTACTCTCCGCTTCAACCATCAGATTTTAATGACGCATTCGTGGAGGAATTTGTTTCTAACGTCATTAACTTACAAGTTGATAAGGTGAATGAAAGGGGTGGGGTGGTCCAGAAATACCTTGAAATCCTCGTTAAGGCTGGTTATGCTGACGCTCAGAACTTATTAGAGGCATCGGTTGAACCAGCCTTTATAGCGTGCCCATACTTCTTTTTCTCGTCTTTGGAAGACGATTGGTTAGATGTTAATCTGAGAATTGCTAAAGAAGTAAAGAGGGTGGCCGAAGGTCATGAGGTTGTTCCAATTTTGTTTACTAATACAGCAACCTTAAATTCAGGCTTACTAGATAAATATTCAGACTTTAATAAATTCATAATATGGGTGGAAGACTTAAATGAAAAATCGAGCATAGACACTCCTTCTGTCTTTGTCACAAAGCTGAGTGCCTTGAAGCAATTTGTTGAATTGACTAACTCTAGGGGTAAAGAACTATTTAATTTATATGGTAGCTTTTATTCTGTGATAATGACTAAGCTGGGTCTTTCTGGATTGTCACATGGCATATTTTATGGAGAATATAAATCTGGAAATGCGAGTATAGGGGGAGTTCCTCCATCAAGATACTATTTGAGAAAATTGCATCAATTTTTCACTTTGCACGAAACTACTTTACTCTTGAATAAGGAGGGTTATAAAGACCTTCTAGATGGGGACAGTAAGGCAATAATGGAGATTATTGATAGCAAAGTCGAGAATATTTTTAGTTTTGATAAGAATCCATCGTTGGCTCAGAAACACTTTCTCATGAGTCGGAAACTCGAATTTGAAGACATTGAGTCTAAAACTATAGAGGATTTGTCTAATGAACTTGATTCAACTTATTCTAAGTACAACCCTTTGCCAGATGACATTACCAAAAAGAATATTAATTATATTGACGCTTGGGCTAAAGCTCTAAAGTAGATTTAGTCAGCCTCGAATTGAGGTTTGATGGATATATTGCAGGCAAGACAGGTTTTAGGTAAGGATGGCGAGAATACATCCGACAAGGAGCTCGTTGGCGTGATTGAGACAGCCGAACTATTTAAAAATATCTTTTTTGACTTATTCACTAGTGAAAAGCTTAAGAATCTTGTGAAAGACAAGTCGAAGGTCGTGGGTGAGGGTGTAAAATCTAAAATCTAGACAATATGTCGTGACACTATTGTTGCTGAATCGTAAGCCTAATTACGACAACTAAAACTGCTAAAATTAGCCCAGTACACGTAGCTCCAATACTCCACCCAATTCGTCTTTTGAAGAAGCGTTTTTCTTTTTCAGCCAGATATAGACCGACGATAAATCCTAATATAGTAATTGAGATTATCCCAATAGCGTTACTCTTGAATAAGATGCTTATGACTGCCGGGAATGAGATTATTTGGATAAGGTTGGGAAGTTCTCCAATGATAAATGACGAATAAGTTGGGTTTTTCATGCTTGATACACATTTTACCCTACTCCGCTTGGTTCTAGTACAACCCATGAGCTACTGAAAAGGGTGGATTCGAGGTCGTAGGATCGCTCACAAAGAGTTGAAGTCGGATTTCACTTGGTAGGGTTGGGGTGATTATCTGTTCGATAAAGAAGGTTCTCACAGAATCCAACCATCGGAGCATTGATGTAGATTGATATATTAAGTATTATCAACCTGTTCTAGCCACATAATGAGAGATTTTTCCATTTCGTCTGCTCGAATG
>DALYFH010000011.1:0-17730 GCA_031972135.1 Candidatus Woesebacteria bacterium | reverse complement strand
GCTCGAATGAATTTAACTTCTGGATAAGCGTTTTGTAGGGCGGCTATTGCTTCATACCATTCACGATTCACCAAAACCCCTCTTACACCAGTTTCTGGTATATCCTTTGTCTCTGATATTGGCTGATGTAGTTTTTTAGGCTCACCTACGATAATAAAACCTCCAGTATCATACGGCCCTGCAGCTCCAATTGCTCCAGAGATTTCATTCTCATCCGACCGTTTTAAGTCTGAAGTATACAAGGGTTTTGTTCGATCGAACTTCCCGTCTAGTAAATTTAATAAGGATCGTAATTGGGAAGCTGTGGTACCTTTTGCGATCCCGTGGGCTCGAAAACGCATACCTATACTATCAGGTAATTTACTTCTTTCGATTAATAGGTTAGTTTCTATGTCTATGCGGTGATCTAGTAGCAATGCTTGCTCTTCTTCGTCAAATGACTTTGTTTTTCGATATGCGAATTCTACTAACTCTAGTATTTTTTCTTCAGTCAGTTGTTTTGATTTGTCGACTATTGTTACTCCGTTTTCAATGAATAGTTTTACTAAATCTCTCCTTGGAACACCTTGTATTATAGCTTCATCAACTACAGATTGGATCTGGGATGGTTTTAATAATCCCTCTCTTGCTTTGGGTATTTGTAAACCTATTTCAGTAATATACGCGCGGATTCTTTCTGGCTCTAGGGGGGAAGGCAATATGTTGGGAGTTTCAATATGCGATGAAACCGAAATCACATTATTGGCTGTTGGTAGTCCTTCGGCGCTTGATGAAAATAAGCTCATGGATAGATATTATCATTTCCCTTTAAGTAGAGTGGATTGTGATTAGGGATTGCACGTCATTTGTAAAGCAGTTATAAGACCCTAGTTAGTTCGAACATCGTCTACGATAGGGAGCTAAGCTAATCCGCCTTGCCGACGTGTCTTAATCTGGTATCATATTTGTATGACTAAACTAAATACGTGGATCAACTTTAACGGTAATGCAGAAGAGGCATTTAATTTTTATAGATCTGTTTTTGGTGGTGAATTTTTGAAGGTAGTGCGTTTTAAAGATATCGCCACTGACGAATTTCCGATCCCAGAGAAAGAGGAGAATAAAATAATGTATATTGCGCTCCCAGTCGGCAATGGTTCCATCTTGGTAGCTAATGATGTGCCAGAAGTTTTGGGACGAGTGAATGAGCGCGAAAACCGAAGTAAAATTTTGTTGAGAGTGGATAGTAAAGAAGAGGCTGACAAATTATTTGGTGGGCTTTCAAGTGATGGTGAAGTAGAAGGATCTATGGGTGACAGTCCGTGGGGCTCTTATGCAGGAATGTTCCGAGATAAATATGGTATTGAATGGATAATTGAATTTTCTGGAGGCAAATAATATGAGTAGATTAATCACATGTATCTGGTTTGAAAATAATAATGGTGTAGGAGTCTGAACAATTCATCTATCTAGAGCGAGTGAGTGGTCAACCATTATTAATGGTTGTACACTTGGGGAAGCGATATTTGCTAGAATTAAACAATGAGTGAAAATATCAGGTTTCAGATAGAGAGTTTGCAGAGGACAAAGATAATTATGGCGGTGGAGGCAGTCGCGGTTAATACGTCAGTAATGCTGGGAATATATTTAGTTAATCGGTTCTTCGGAGAGAAGACTTTTGCCAATACTTTAATTTGGATCGGTGGGGTATTTGGTATTGTGTATGCTCTATATGCCAGTCTGGGAAATGCGAAAAGGCACTTAGAAATTAAGAAACTAGAAAAATTATTAAACTAATAGAGGTCAATAATATGAGTAGACTAATTACATGTATTTGGTTTGCAAATAATAATGGTGAAGAGGCTGCACAATACTACATAGATACTTTTAACAATGCACCTGGAGAGCATAAGGCATCGCTCGGTGATATTACAAAATCACCAAAAGGAGTAGAAGAAGCATCGGGCAGGCCAGAAGGATCAGTGTTGACTGCTGAGTGCGAGATAGATGGGATTAGCTTTATGTTTTTAAATGGTGGGCCCATGGAGCAATTTAAACTAAATGGGGGAACATCATACATTGTTGAGTGTGAAACACAAGAAGAAATAGATTATTTTTGGGACAAGCTATCTGCAGTACCTGAGGCAGAGCAGTGTGGATGGTGCACAGACAAATTTGGCGTCACATGGCAAATTACGCCTAGGATATTGGATGAGATGATGAGAGATCCAAATAAAGCAGAGGCAGTAACAGCTGCATTTATGCCAATGAAAAAACTCGACCTAGAAGCTATCCGAAAAGCTGGGGAACAAGTCTGATTTCCTGGCTAAGTTATGATGACTAATATCTCACAAGGCACTGTACACAAGGTCCCTAGTGATTTGAGGGAGGCTCTACAAAAAGATGCCAAGGCGCACATGGCATGGGAGAGTCTGACTCCACTGGCGCGAAATGAGTGGATCTGTTGGATAACCTTTGTTAAAAAAGAAGAAACTAGGGACGAGCACGTGATGCGAACAGTAAAACAGTTAAAAGAGGGGAAGAGGCGGCCATGCTGCTGGATAGGGTGTATCCACCGAACGGATAAAGCGATTAGTCCTTCTATCGCGGGAATATTGAAAAAGAGAAAAATCTAAAGTTTGAGCCGGGCTATTGCGGAGTTTAGTATGTTGTTGATGAGTGTGGGGAAGTCCCAGCCATGGGTACGGGCAGAGATGGTAAAGAATGAGCTCTCATTAGGATCGGACATAAGGCCAGGTGGGTGATTGATCTCTAAGACATGCGGAACACCTTTGGCATCTAATCTAATGTCGAGTCGGCCAAAGTCTTGACACCCGATTGCGAGATATGCAGATTTGGACAGTTCTACGATTTTATTTTCTAGCTCTTTGGGGATTTTGGCGGGGCAGATCTCTGTCTCGTGCATAGGGACAACCCCCGTTGCGCCATAGACAAACTTGGCTTCGTAACTATCTATCGCTGGAGCGTCTTTTGGTAGCCCCGCAAAATTGATCTCGATGATTGGGAGGACTGTTAGATTGCCTTGGTTACCGACTATGGCCACGGTAAATTCTCTCCCTGGCAAATAGGTCTCGACTAAAGCATCTTGATGGTAATAGGAGATGATGTGATTAACAGCACTACTTAGTTCAGTAGCATTATTCACAATCGATGTTTCGTGGATGCCGATGCCCGAGCCGTCACTATTTGGCTTAACTATTAAGGGGAACTCTAGCTTGGGAGATAGTTTAATATTTGAGCTTGAGAATAATTGAGAGTGAGCAGTCTTTATCCCACAAGAATCCCAGATTTGTTTGGCGCGGTACTTGTTGAGAATGAGAGCTGAGGAGAGAGGAGAGGGGCCGGTATAAGGAATACCTATAATCTCTGCAATCATGGGGAGATGGGCTTCCCTATCTTTTGCATATGACAGACCTTCGGACATGTTAAAGATGAGATCTATTTTGCCTTTGAGTTCTAAGAGCTTAGAGTAGAGATCTTTGTCGACTGTCACATATTCGACAGTGTGGCCATTTTTGATAATTGCCTCGCCGATTGCTTCGATCGTTTTCCACTCATCTCCTTCGATGTGTTTTTCGAGTTCGGGATCTGTACGATCGAGACTTTCGGGCCTTTGGTTATAGACAATCGCAATATGCATTATTAGATAATAACACGGATAAATCATGACATATTTGGTCTGAGTATGTGATATAATGTGATCTATTCTTTTCGGAGCTTTATGACTATATTTAACCAACTACTGGCCAATACTTTTGTGGCCAACTTAACCAATATGACAGTTTGGTTTGCCCTGACTTATTATGTCTATTTATCGACTCATTCTGTTTTTGCGACTAGCTTGATCTCAGGATTCCATTTAGTTTTTACAGCATTAACTGGACTCTGGTTTGGGGGACTAGTAGACCATCATCACAAAAAAACCGTGATGGCGTGGTCTAGTAATGTGTCGCTAATATCATATCTAGCGGGACTCATCGCATATTTATCTGCTCCATCTGATGCTTATACACATATCAATAGTCCTCATCTATGGGTGTTGATCCTACTCCTCTTAGTTGGTGTGATCGTAGGCAACTTAAGAAATATTGCTCTACCGACCCTGGTTACACTACTAGTTAAAAAAGATGACAGAGCCAAGGCTAATGGGCAGGTCGGGATGGTTGGCGGAATAGGATTTATGATCACCTCCGTAATTAGTGGATTTTTGGTTGCCAAGACTGGGATGCTCGGGGCACTGGTTGGGAGCGTGGTGGTTACGATAATTGCCCTCATCCACTTGATGCAGATCAAGATAATTGAAAAGAAAATAATCCACTTGAATAATGATCATAAAAAAATAGACTTTGCCGGTACTCTAAAAGTAATCAGGGGTATACCAGGACTCTTAGCCCTGATTCTATTTGCGACATTCAACAACTTTTTGGGTGGAGTATTTATGTCTCTAATGGATGCATATGGACTGTCACTTGTTTCTGTTGAGACCTGGGGTCTTATGTGGGGATTTTTGAGTATCGCATTTATCTTTGGTGGCATAATTATTTCCAAATATGGCTTAGGGAAGAACCCGGTCAAATCGCTACTTTTGGCTAATGCAATAATCTGGATGATGAGTGCGGTATTTACCTCCTACCCATCAATCTATCTACTACTTTTTGGATCGTTTATATACTTGATGGTTGTGCCATTTATCGAAGCCTCGGAGCATACTATATTCCAAAACTTGGTTCCACAAGCTCGTCAAGGTAGGGTATTTGGGTTCGCTCAGACTGTAGAGCAGGCGGCATCACCTATTACTGCTTTTGCCATTGGTCCTATTACTGAGTTTTTGGTTATCCCATTCATGACAGATGGGGTAGGGGCAGCAGTGCTTGGCCCATATTTTGGGACTGGGCCGGCGCGCGGGATAGCTCTTGTCTTTACTGTTGCTGGATTAATCGGACTACTGATTACTGTCTTGGCAAGTAAAAGTCAGGCATATAGAGAGTTATCAAATTATTATCGTAGGACAGTTAAGTAAGTATTTGACTCTACTAACCCTATAACTTGTAAATCAGAAATAATTGTGATAAAATTCACATAATTATAGTCATGCTACGCATTGCTTAGGCTAATAGAGATTTTGGACATTAATTTGGTTCGGGGTCTTCCCTAACAAAAGTAGAGAAAGTTAAATTATGTCGCGACGCGAATTTAGCGCCAGGGGAGGCCGTCCTCAGGGATTTAATCGTAACCCACGTTTTGGTGGAGGGAGAGCTAATACTAGTAGTTCTCGTGGTGGTTTTGGCCGCGGTGGTAACAGAATAAAGTACATGAATGTTGACCCTAGGATCCTCGTTAAAAAAGGGACCAAGCTCGAGCAAATTCCTTACGAGTCCAAACACCAGTTTAGCGATTTTCCATTTTCACCCATTATTCAAGCCAATATTGTTCGCAAAAATTACATAACTCCAACACCGATCCAGGATCAAGTGATCCCTGTCGTTATGGAAGGTAAGGATGTAATAGGCTTGGCGGCAACTGGGACTGGTAAGACTGCAGCTTTTATGTTGCCACTACTTAACAAGATGATGCAGGATAAAAGTGAAAAAGTGCTAATCATGGCACCTACTAGAGAGCTCGCGGTACAGATTGTCGAAGAGGGAGGGGAGTTTGCCCGAGGTAGCGGGATCCGCTATGCACTAGTGATCGGCGGAGTTGATATGCGCGGACAGATCCGAGACCTATCACACAACCCATCTTTGGTGGTCGGAACACCTGGTAGATTAAAAGATCTTATGGAGCGAAGGGCGCTCCGGCTCAGTGAATACCGAACCATCGTGTTGGACGAAGTAGATCGAATGCTCGACATGGGCTTTATCGACGACATGCGTACGTTAATCGGTTCGTTGCCAAAAGAACGTCACGGATTATTTTTCTCAGCAACCATGAACGACAAGGCGCAGATTATTGCGAGAGAGTTTTTGAATAACCCAGTAACAGTACAGATTGAATCTCAGCATGCATCCGAAGCAGTAGATCAAGATATCGTAAAGCTAAATGGTAGATCAAAAATAGAAGTGCTACATGAACTTTTGATCCAACCTGGGTTTGACAAGGTTCTAGTATTTGGCCGAACTAAGCATGGGATGGAGAAGTTGTCTAAGACATTATCTGAGCGTGGCTTTGCGACCGCATCTATTCATGGTAATAAGAGCCAGAGTCAGAGACAGCGCGCACTTACCTCATTTAAACGTAACGAAGTAAAGGTATTACTGGCGACTGACGTTGCGGCACGTGGTATCGATATCGATAGCGTGACACATGTTATCAACTTTGAACTACCCGAGACTTACGCTGACTATATCCACCGAATTGGTCGTACAGGTCGAGCAGACCGAACTGGAGTAGCGCTGACCTTTATAGACTAAAATAAGTCTTATGAAGCAGGTACTAGCAGCATACGAGCAACTAGGTAAAAAATACTTAGTGCATAGACAATCACTTAAAAGTGATGCCTATGTACGATTGCTACTTAAACAGTTGCCAAAGAATTCTTCTATTTTAGATATTGGGTGTGGGGCAGGGGTGCCAGTCGACGATATTATTGTCAAAGCTGGGCACGAAGTTACCGGGATAGACTTATCTCCGAGCCTAATTAACGAAGCGCGCAAACTAGTACCACAGGCAAGTTACTTTGTCGGTGACATGCAGCTCTTAAAGCCGAAAGAATATTCAGTTGATGCTGTTGTTTGTTTATATGCACTATTTCATATCCCTCGTAGTGATCATTCTCGCATGGTCAAAACATTTGCTAGTTATCTCCCTATTAATGGGTGGCTTCTGATCTCGATGGGGGATAGGGCATTTGAGGGCGTACACGAAATGTATGGCGTTGCTAGCTACAGCTCGCAGTGGGGTAGTGTAGAGAATAAGAAGATAATTGAGTCTTCGGGATTTAAAATTTACTCAGAAGAATTTGCTATGAGCAATGGTGAGCGTCACCAGATGATCTTGGCCCAAAAATTGGGTTGAAAATATAGTTGACCATAAGACTAATCTCTGTCATTATGAAATGGTATGAGTGGACAAGATGCGGCTGATATCGTGCAGATGAATAGTCTGTCTGGAGAGATACCTGTTTCTAGTGGTGGGAAAAAGAAGAGTAGTTTGCTCTGGATAGTGCTTGGCTGCGTTGTGGTTGGAGTAGGTCTCGGCGTCTTTGTTTATCAGCAGTCACTTGCTCCTGCACCAAGCCCATCTAGTACGCCAAGAGCTAGTCGCGCACCTGCCGCCAGCATTGCCCCTGTTCCGAGTCCAGTAGCTCCTGCGACCAATGAGGTAACTCCAGCAGCTAACACGATGACTTTTCCCAAAAAAGGAAAACTCAGAATTTACCATGATCTAAATAATATCCAGATGGTAATACAGCTAACAATTAACGGGACAGTGAAAACCATTACATTGCCTAACAAGGCTGCAAGTGCTACAACCCCTATGAATTTTGCAGACTCTAGCTTTGAGGTTGAGGCGGGTAGTGTCGGAACGATTACTGCATATCTAAATAGCACTAGTGGTCCTAAACTTAGAGGTTGGGTGACACCTACGGATACTCAAAAGAAAGTTTGTGGCTCTAACGGAGTCACTCCATTAGATTGGGAACCCAAATTAGTTTTTGTGCAAGCAAAACTTGCTGGTGAGAGTATATTTGAGTATCAATGCTGGGAAGATGACGATGTGCCGGGTGAGTTTAATGACTTATATATGGTCTGGACATACGCTCCATCGACCGCAACTGTTTCGCCTAGTCCGGCTGCATCTACCACTACTTCGCCGAGCCCTAGCGCCAGTGTTAAGGCTAGTGTCAGCCCATCACCGAGTGTTAAGGCGAGCGTATCTCCATCGCCTAGCGTAAAAGCAAGTACGGCCGCGACAGTCGCTACGCCTACACCCACCCCGTCTACCCGGGCAGCGATGCCTGACACTAGTGAAGGGGTACCTGTAACAGGTGTTTTTGAGATTACTGTCGGCACTGTGTCAGTGGGACTACTACTACTCGCTTTGGGACTATTTGGACTTTTGACTCTCTAGACTTTAACTTGAGGTAGCGAGCGATCTTCGTGGTAAAATAATCATGTTGGCAGGGTAGCTTAGTTGGTTAAAGCATCGGATTCATAAACCGAAGATCGAGAGTTCGAATCTCTCCTCTGCTACACTTCGACTATACTCAGTGCAAGCTGATATAAAAAAAACCACCAGTAATGGTGGTTTTTTTTATTTTTGTTGCGGAGCTAGGAGTTGAACCCAGTCTGTGAGATTATGCGAACTGTAATCTCCAATTACTTGGAGTGTCGGACTATATCTTCTCCCATATTATTGGGAGTTTGGCGTGTAGTCTCTACGGGTTTCCCAACGATGTTGAGATCTTCCCTCGGTATTACCCAACCTAAGTAGGGTTTCACCGATATAGCCAAATTCACCTATCC
The DNA here is from genome assembly GCA_031972135.1 of Candidatus Woesebacteria bacterium. Taxonomy (GTDB): domain Bacteria; phylum Patescibacteriota; class Microgenomatia; order UBA1400; family UBA12108; genus GWF. The sequence continues at coordinate 9,265 of DALYFH010000011.1, read as the reverse complement.
CGATTGCTCGGGTAGGGGCCCATTTTGAGCCTCACGTGCGCCGTACACTACCCCGCGCGTTTTAAAGTACTCCTGGATTGTAACTCAGTTGAGCGAGTATTGCAATATAGTCGTACCGTGGTATATTGATACTAGGACAGATATGGCAAAATCTAAAGAAAAGATCAAGGCTATTGCACTTAGAAAGAACGGCAAGAGTATCAAATGGATTGCAAGTGAGTTAGAGGTATCTCCCGGATCTGTTAGTCTGTGGTGTAAAAATGTTGTTCTTACTGAAGACCAAATTTCTTTACTCGAAAAACAAGGAAGAGACCCACATTATGGTCAACGTTTGGTGTATGCAAAAACACAACAAGCTAAACGAATTAAGAAGACAAATGAGTTGATGAAAGAAGGTGTAAGAGAAGTCGGAAAATTGAGTAAAAGGGAGTTGTTGCTAGTGGGTACAGCTTTGTACTGGGCAGAAGGGTATAAAAAGGATAGTCAGGTAGGGCTGGGTAGTAGTGATCCAGCTATGATGAAGTTATATGTAAAGTGGTTATATGAATGTTTTGGACTGACCAAAGAAGATTTGCTATTTAGAGTTACTTTTAATGAGTTGCATAAATATCGAGAAAAAGAGATAGTTTCGTATTGGGCTAATGTGTTTCAGTTCACTGAGGATATATTTCAGAAACCATTTTATCAAAAAGCTATGTGGAAAAAGATATATGAAAACCCTAATGATTACTATGGAGTGTTACGTATCAGAGTTAGAAAAAGCACAGACATGCTCAGAAAAATAAAAGGCTATATCCAAGGCATGTCTCGACAACATTATGATGTGTGAGATACTGAGGGTGTGGAAGTAATAGAATTACTTGGAACTGACCTAGTTTTTGGTGGGCGCTTGGATGTCGTTAGACCAGTAGTTAAGAAGTTGTGGTGTCGCGGAGATCTAAAGGTTGATCGCTTTGATAAAACTATAGCGATTGTGGGGTCACGTCGGATGAGTAGATATGGTAGGAGTGTGGTTGAGGAAATAGTACCGAGATTGTGTGGAGCTGGCTACACCATTGTTTCGGGTCTAATGTACGGAGTAGACCAACTAGCACACCGAAAGACACTCGAGTGTAATGGATTGGCAATTGGTGTGCTAGGGTGGGGGATTGAGCGAGCTAATGACCCTGAGTCAGACAGGCTTTCTGATGAGATCGTCGTGCACGGTGGCGTTGTTTTGTCAGAGTACCCAGGTGATACGCGAGGACAGCTCTGGACGTTTCCTCAGCGTAATCGGATTGTAGTAGGCTTATCCGACATTATCATAGTGATTGAGGCTGGGATCAAGTCCGGGACTATGAGTACTGTGCAGTGGGCAAAGAAAATGGGGAAGCCTGTTTATGCTGTTCCAGGGAGTATGTTTGCCAAGACGTCGGAGGGTGCAAACTTTATGATTGAGAGTGGGCTCGCGCGACCACTTACTAAGCAAGTAGTTGATGAATTAGCCGGGAGCAGCAGTGTTAGTAAATTGGACTCTACTACTTATAACTTAAATCCTGAGGAGCAGACCATTGTGGGACATCTTACGTTAGTTGGCCCCAGCAGTGTAAATGAAATTGCCAGAGGAATGGGTCTAGGGGTGGGAGAGATACTACCAGTTTTAGTCAAACTAGAACTTAAAGGAGTAGTAGCTGAAGAGCGCGGAATATTTGGTATAGTTTAACTATGCTCGCAAGAGTTAAGTCAATTGCAACAATAGGACTCGAGACAATAGAAGTAGTAGTGGAGGTGGATGTAGCTAACAAGGGCTTCCCAGCATTTGACTTGGTGGGACTACCCGATAAAGCAGTGGGTGAGTCGAGAGCGAGAGTCAAAAAAGCTATTGAGAACTCGGGATTTAATTTTCCTGACAAGCGAATCACAGTTAATTTGGCACCGGCCGATCTACACAAAGAGGGGAGCAATTATGATCTCCCTATCGCTGTTGGGATACTACTCGCTTCCGGGGAGATAGAGATAGAAAGTAAATCAAGTGAACCAGGTGAAGCAAGTAATATGGAGGGATATTTTTATGGGGAGTTGGGTCTGTCGGGTGAAGTAAAGGCGGTACGCGGGACCTTGCTCGTTGCAATGGCAGCAAAAGAAAATAATATTAGTGAAATATATGTCCCGATTGAGACGGCAATGGAAGGGTCGGTAGTTAGTGGTATAAATGTTTATCCAGTCCGTAATTTGAGTGAACTAGTCGATCATTTACGTGGCACAAAAATACTAGAGAGTGTAAAACATGTAGAGCCTAACACCTTGTTAGACGAGAATGTCTCGCTTGTTGATATGTGTGAGATAGCAGGACAGGAGATGGCCAAGAGAGCTGCGGAGATCTCGGCGGCGGGTGGACACAACCTACTGCTAGTAGGACCTCCAGGAGCCGGTAAGACAATGCTTGCCAAAGCTTTTCCTTCGATCTTACCGCCACTACTCCCGGATGAATCGCTAGAAGTGACCAGAATATACTCAGTGGCAGGAGTACTGCCGGTCGGAACAGCTTTGATGCGCCGTAGACCGTACCGGTCACCTCATCATACGGCGAGTACTATCTCTATCATTGGGGGAGGGTCTAACCCAATGCCGGGTGAGATTAGCTTAGCTCATCTAGGAGTATTGTTTTTAGATGAGATCCCAGAGTTTCCTCGAACTACGCTCGAAGTACTACGTCAGCCAATGGAGGATGGGCGAGTCAGTATTACACGCGCTGCTGGGCGCGCGGAGTACCCAGCCAAGTTTATCCTCCTAGCATCAGCTAACCCGTGTCCGTGTGGTTATCTAAATCACCCATACAAAGAATGTAGTTGTGGAGAGCGGCAGATAGAGAAGTATAGATCGCGCATTAGTGGACCCATACTAGACCGAATAGATTTGCATGTCTGGGTCGATCCTGTCGAAGTAAGTAAACTCACTTATGAAAGTAAAAAAGTAAAAGGAGAGAGTGAAAAGTTAATAGAAAATTCAAATGATATTAGAGCAAGGGTAGAGGAGGCTCGAGCACGGCAGCAGGAGCGGTTTAGTGGACTAAAAGGGATCTATACAAACGCGCAGATGGGCAACAGGGAGGTAAAGAAGTATTGCGAACTAAGTTCTGAGGTAAGTAGTTTTTTGCAGACTGCAGTTACTAAATATAATCTCTCGGCTAGAGCATATTTTAAAGTGATTAAAGTAGCTCGGACGATAGCGGATCTAGCGGGAGAGGAGATGATTACGGTTTCTCATGTGGCGGAGGCGGCACAGTATAGGGAGAATGTATGGTAAGAGGATCAACCATACAGTTTTTCTTACACTACTATAATTTATCGCTCAAACATTGCTCGTAAACATCCTGGTTTGGGACCAAACCAGGAATGAACTCGCATAATTACTGAGTTCGCTCAAAATTATTTAACGTATGTTTAGAAAAACTGTATGCTTGATTTATGAAGATAAATAATCGTAAGACTGGGAATAAGGGGGAGCAAATTGCAGCTGATTTTTTGGCAGATAAAGGTTATGAAATATTAGATCAAAATTATCGAAATAAGTGGGGAGAGGTAGATATAGTATCAATATACAAAGTAAAAGGTGAAAGCTACGTAGTGTTTGTAGAAGTAAAGACCAAGACGGAAGAAATTTATGGTGAGCCGTGGGAGATGATAAATAAACATAAGCTGAAACAGATTACTCAGATGGGGCACCTTTGGTGTATGGAGAATCACTACCATGGACTGCTGCGAATAGATGTGGTTGGGGTGTGGCTAGATATAGCAGGGGAGATGGCGCGAGTCGAGCACTGGGAGAATGTCCAGCTCTAGATCTGGTAATTTGACAAGTGTATATCTGCCTGATATATTGCACACAATTGAATAAATGCGTTAAAGGGAATTGATTGGGATTCCCCTAGCAGACTAAGCTACTCCCCAAGAGATGTTTAGTACGGAGGCGAAACCGTAAACAGTCAGCAACGAGTGTCGTAATAACGGAGCTCGCGTAGAAAGAGATTTCTTGCGTGGTCCCTCGATAGAGGGATTTTTTGTAAGAAATAGTATCAAGGTGGTACCGCCTAGGAGGCCCTTGTACATCTAACACAGATTTTTGTGGTGGGTGTGCAAGGGTTTTTTTGATAGCCAAAAAGGAAAATATGAAAATAAAAGATAAAAAATATTTGATACTAGGTCGATCAACCTTGCGTTGGCGTGGCCTTTGTCAGTGCATACTTAATTTATTAAACAAAGGAATAATTATATGAAAGAATTAAATAAATTATACGAAATGGGCAAAAACTACTACGAGTCTCAAGTTGTAAAAAAACTTGAGCGGGAGCGTCTTTGGCAGGATTAATTCTGTTAATCACTTTGCTGATTGTGATAAGTTGCTCGACATCACTACATTAAGTGAAAGAAGTTTCTACTATTTTACCCCAAGCCTGGGAGGGTTTAATCCAGGTGGAGGAGGTAAGCTAGAATCTTTTAAGGATTCACAATGCCAATCATGTGAAGCACACACTGTTTCATATCGTGAAGATGAGTATCATTCTGAAGTAAGAGTGCCCGCTGCTTTTGCTTTGAGAGAGAAGGTTAAGTCCCACGCCGAACTTGGCCATTTAGCAGATCAAATCCACGAGTGTGTCAAAAGCGCATTTGATCAGCCAGGATTTGATAAATCAGATACTCTTAAACATTTATCTGGAGATCTTTTTATCACTGCTCACCAGGGAGAAAAGTTGGTAGGCTTTAGCACATCTATATATGGGAGTCCGAAGGAAGTTCTGGGAATTGACTCACTTACAGAAGAAAGTGGGACTTATCTTGCCGCTGGAGCTGTAGCCAAAGATGCTCAGGGGCGGGGTATCTATCAGGCGATGCTTCTTCAGAGGATCTACGCAGGAATAGATAGGGGAGTGAGCCTTGTCTATACCAGGACACAAAATCCGTTAGTCGAGCAGTCTATCATTCAGGCTATGAAAATCCTCAAAATTTCGCGTGATATTGATGACTGCACGATAAATAGAGTGAAGTTGCCTGGTTTTTATGGAGAAATGTTGACTGGTGAGGAGCCTACAACAAAAAATATAAAAATCCAACAAGAATATGATCAACTCGACATGAGGGTGGGTGACGCTTATGTATTACTGTTTAGAATGATGAAAAGGAATAAATAATATGAAAAATATTGAATTTGTGACCGCAGTACATGGCAATGAGATCATGCCAACGCTTGCACTTGCCAGTATTGGTGAGTCACAAATTGTCGCGAATCCCCGGGCACTTGCTCGGGGAGTGCGACTGACAGAGTCTGATCTGAATTGTTCGTTTGGAAAGGTTGGTAATACTTATGAAGCGAAAAGGGCAAGAGAGTTGGACTTACTACTAGATCCTAAAAAAGTTGTAGTGGATTTTCATACATTTTCAATAGAGTCTGAGCCATTTGTTGTCATAGTTGATCCTGCCATGATCCCGCTGGCCACTTCACTGGGATTGAAGCATGTGGTGTATATGAAGCACAATATTAAAGGAGGACATGCGCTGATAGACCACCATCGAGGAGTGTCGGTAGAGGTGGGTCAGCACGCCAATCCAAAATCTTTTGAAATTACTTTACAGATTGTGGAGAGACTCGCGAAATATGGTATTAGACCAGTTAAAACAAGGATTTACGAGGTTTATGATCGGATTACAGAAAAAGGGGAATACCTGAACTTTGTGACTAATAATGGTGTAGTTCCTATTCTTTATGGTGAGAGGGCATATGATGGCTTGGGTTTTTATGGGCTGGCAGCACGAGAAATTACAGGTACAATATATACATCGGAGGAATTATGAAAAAACGCGTACTACAGGGAATGAGACCAACTGGGAGACTACATTTAGGCAACTATTTGGGAACTGCCAAAGGAATGGTTGCACTACAGAATGATCCTAATTATGAAACCTTTTATATGGTCGCTGATGTACATGCGATTACGACTCCATATAGTGTAGGTGAACTCGGAGAGAAGCGGCGAGACGTCCTACTAGATTATATGTCAGTCGGATTAGATCCAAACAAGTCTGCATTGTTTTTTCAGTCAATGGTGCCGGAACATGCTGAACTCGCATTCTATTTTTCTTCTGTTATGACAATTGCTCGCATGCAACACCTACCTACATTTAAAGACAAAGTTAAGCAGTATCCTGATCATGCTACGATGGCACTCCTTAATTATCCGATCCTCATGGCGTCTGACATTTTGATCTACAAGGCATCGCTCGTCCCTGTCGGACTAGATCAAGAGCCACATATGGAGATTACTCGTGAGATAGCGCGAAAGATGAATGAACAATATGGACTAGATTTTCCCGAACCGCAGAGTTTGCAGGGCACTACGCGCTATGTCCCATCACTCCTTGGTGAGGGTAAGATGAGCAAAAGTGTTGAAGGCAGCTTTATTAGCTTGTCTGATGATCTAAAAACTATTCAAAAAAAGTTGGCGACTGCTCCAACTGATACTGGAAAAGGTGGGGTGATACCAGAAAACGGGGGAGTGGCTAACCTACTAACTTTTGTAGAAATGTTTGAAGGTAAAGACAAACGAACTTACTACGAAAATAAGTATTTGAGGGATGGGATTAGATATGGCGAGTTAAAGAGTGAGTTGGCAGAGTCAATTTATAAAGAACTTAACCCAATACAAAAAAAGAGAGAAGAACTAGCTGCGGATAACAATCGAATTGACATGGTAATCAAAGAAGGAGCAGAGAGAGCCAGAGTGGTAGCTAGTGCAACTGTGGCAGAAGTAAAAGAAAAAATGGGTTTTGGAGGATTATGAAAGACCCAATAGCATTTGCTGATTACGCAAAAGTCGAAGTAAGAGTCGGGAAGATAATCGCGGCAGTAGTTCCTGAGGGGAGTGCGAAGTTGATTCAATTTACAGTCGACCTAGGTTCTGAGACGCGTACAATTTTTAGCGGGATTAAGGAATGGTATACCCCGGAAGAGCTAGTGGGAGTCAAAACTATGTGGGTAACCAATATCCCACCCAAAAAGACTCCATTTGGCGAATCCAACGGCATGCTGTTTGCGTGTGACACTGTGGACGGGAAACCATATATTGTAAGAATCGGTGAGGAAGTCCCATTGGGGAGCGAATTTCACTAAAGAGTCTGGTAGAATAACACCCATGCCGAAAAAAACAGTGAAGAAAGTAGATACAAAGTTGCCACCAGATCTAAAGACTAAACCCATTAATGGTGCTCAGGGCAAGCCAATTAAGATGTGGAGCTTTCGTTTTGATATGAAGCGCGCAGTTGTCTGGATAATAATCCTATTCTTATTTTTACCAGCTATTTTTACTTATCTAAATAGTGGGGTAAGTGACGCGACACTTACAGTGACAGAGGCAATGAATGAGATCAGAGAGAAAAAAGTAGAAAAAGTAGAAGTACTCGGAGACTCGATCGTCCTTAACTATGTAGACAAAAAGATCAAGCTCTCGACTAAAGAGACGGGTCAATCTTTTACTGAACTACTTACTCAATACAATATAGATCCTTCTAGTGTTAATTTTGAAGTATCAAATGGAAGTTTTTGGGACTCTCTTGGTGGCATCCTAAATGTTTTGTCATTTGTACTCATGGCACTATTTTTTGTCATGATTATGAGACAGATGAGGGGTGGAGGTCCAGGTGGGATGGGTGGAGGAATGTTTGGGATGGGCAAATCAAAAGCAAAACTCTTTGCAAAGGGTAAACAATCAATCAAGTTTGATGGAGTAGCAGGGGTAACTGAAGCTAAAAAAGAACTTGAAGAAGTGGTTGATTTCTTAAAGAACCCTGCAAAGTACACCAAGGTGGGGGCGCGTGCTCCCAAAGGTGTTCTTTTGGTTGGTCCGGCGGGTGTGGGTAAAACATTACTAGCTCGAGCTGTCGCAGGCGAAGCGAATGTACCCTTCTTCTCGATGGCGGGATCTGAGTTTATGGAGATGTTGGTTGGAGTGGGAGCATCCCGTGTTCGTGACCTATTTGATACAGCCAAAAAAGCATCCCCAGCAATCATTTTTATAGACGAAGTAGATGCGATAGGGCGTACCCGCGGTGCAGGTAGCATGGGTGGGCATGATGAGCGAGATCAGACCTTAAATCAGATACTTGTCGAAATGGATGGCTTTACCGCTAATGAGAGCGTGGTCGTACTAGCTGCTACCAATAGGCCAGATGTACTAGACCCAGCCTTGGTTCGTCCTGGTCGATTTGACCGTCGCGTAACCCTGGATCTGCCGGATATTGAGGGAAGAAAAGCAATCCTTGCAATCCATGCAGCAGGAAAACCATTTACAAAAGATATTGATTGGGAACGAATAGCGCGTAGAACTGTTGGGTTTACCGGAGCAGATCTCGAGAATATGTTAAATGAAGCGGCGATTTTGATTGCCCGAGAAGATAGGTCTGAGATTACTAATCTAGATCTAGAAGAAGCGGCAACCAAAGTGAAGATGGGACCAGAGAAGAAGCGAATGTTTAATGCGGTAGAGCGTGATATGACCGCATACCATGAGGCAGGACACGCTCTAGTCACACACTTCTTATCTCACACTGACCCTGTACATCGCATCTCGATAGTATCTCGTGGAAGGGCGCTCGGATTTACCTTGATCCCACCTGCTCAGGATAAATATCAGAGCACAAGAACAGAGTTGCTCGAAGAGATCTGTACACTCCTTGGTGGACGAGCAGCAGAGCAATTAATCTATAACGATCTAACGGCTGGTGCGTCCTCGGATATAGACCGTGTCACACGGATTGCTCGCGCGATGGTTGTGGATTATGGCATGAGTCCACTAGGACCAATTGATTTTGGCCCACAAGAGGGTTACTCAGAGTGGGGTCGTAACTACCTAGAACCTACAGACGTCTCTGATTCAAAACGTGCAGAGATCGACGGTGAGGTGAAAAGAATAGTTAACATCTGCGAAAAGGTGACGATGCAGATCCTTAAGGATCAGAAGAAGATTATGGATGCAGTAGTTATAGAGCTTAAAGAAAAAGAATCACTTGAGCGCGATGACTTTGAGCGGATAGTTGGGATTACAAAAGAAGAAATTGTTAAGACACAAAAATATAACGTGGTGTATAAATAAGCTATGACTCAGCATGTAAGAGATGTGGCAGGCAAGCTAGCCCGGAGTAAGAGATTTAGAAAGTTATTGATACTGCTATTGGTCCTCATGTTTGTACTAGGACTCGTTATTGTGCCGGTCGAATCTGGAGTAATGGGCGCGCGG
>DALYFH010000010.1:0-33718 GCA_031972135.1 Candidatus Woesebacteria bacterium | reverse complement strand
TACTGCCGAATATGGCGGCGTGCGACACTATTTTTGCGGCAAAGGTTGTCTCAAAGTGTTTACCAAAGCTAAGAAACTCTTATGATAAAAACCTATCCAGTCAGCGGTATGCACTGTGCTAGCTGCGCGAGCATTATTACCAATAGAGTGAACAAAATTCCTGGAATAACTAGTGCCAGGGTTAACTATGGTAGCGAAACCATCGAGATAGAGTCGGAGGGTCTAGTTTCAGATACACTTCTTAACAAAGATATTCAAGCACTTGGCTATCACATTGATGTGTCGACAGACGATCATTCTGATCATTCAGTCAATCACGATTCCAAGCTGGATCTTCTTTCATCTCAAGTCAAAATAGCACTCCCCATGGCTGTTATCTCAATCATAATGATGGTATGGGAGATGTTCTTCACATACCCAGAGCCAGTCATGACCTTCTTCCATCATTTGCTTCCTATCATGGCAACATACATGCTATTTGTCGTGGGGCTTCCTTATCTGCGCGCCGTACTGAGCTTTATCAAATATCATGTGGCCAATATGGATACTCTTATTGGCATTGGCACTACTACTGCTTACATTTACTCATTCATAATTACAGCATTCGATAATGTGCTCGCGCCGTTTTTGTCAGTTGATCAGGTCTACTACGATATTACGATAGTGGTGATCGGCTTTATTACACTAGGCAAATATCTCGAAGCCAAATCCAAAAATAAGACCAGCGAAGCAATTAAAAAATTGATCGGTCTCCAAGCCAAGACTGCCTTAGTAGTGAGGAGTGGCAGAGAGTACGAAGTACAGATAAGCGAACTAAGTGTCGGCGACATTGTCATCGTTAAACCAGGAACCAAAATCCCAGTAGACGGGGAAATTGTACAAGGTGAATCTAGTATCGACGAGTCGATGTTAACTGGCGAACCTCTCCCAGTCGACAAAGTGGTGGGCTATAAGGTCGTGGGGGGAACTCTAAACAAACAAGGTTATCTCCAAGTTAGGGTAAGCGTAGTTGGTCATGGATCAGTCTTGTCCCAAATCATTAAAATGGTCGAAGCTGCTCAAGGTAGTCATGCGCCCATCGAGAGATTAACTGATCAGATCTCCGCTATATTTGTACCCATCGTTTTAGTTCTCTCGGTCCTTACATTTATTATCTGGACAGTTCTCGGCAATCCACTCCTAGGACTACTCAGCTTTGTTGGAATCCTGGTCATTGCCTGTCCTTGCGCACTCGGGCTCGCTACTCCGACTGCCATAATAGTAGCTGTGGGCAAAGCAGCCTCTATCGGGATCCTTATAAAAAATGCCGAAGCGATCGAAAAATTAAGATCCATTGATTATGTTGTTCTCGACAAAACAGGCACTTTAACCAAAGGCACCCCACAGGTTTCGAGCATTAACTTGGCCAGCAAAAAAATGTCCAAAGATCAGGCTGTAAATGTCCTAGCTTCACTCGAAAACAACTCTGAGCATCCACTCGCCCAAGCTATCGTTGAGTACGCAAAGCTAGATTCATTTGCGAGAGTTAGCGAGTTTACTACACACCCAGGCTTGGGGGTACAAGGCAAAGTAACTAAGCAGGCATATTATGCTGGCAACCTCAAATACATTTCTTCACTTGGTTTAGAAGTAGACACTCAGCTAATGTCTGAGATGGCTAGTCGTGGTGAGACTCCCGTAATGCTAGCAACTACTAAGGAAATAATTCTTTATGTAGGCATCAGCGATACTCTCAAAGATGAATCTATAAAAGTAGTCAAAGATCTGCACAAGCTCGGGATCAAAGTTGTTATGTTAACAGGTGATCACCCAGAGACTGCTGCCCATATCGCCCGGCAGGTAGGTATTGATAAAGTAATCGCTGGAGTCTTACCAGCCGGCAAAGCTAGCGAAATAAAAGAGTTGCAAAAGTTAGGACACAAAGTAGCTATGGTTGGTGATGGTGTTAATGATGCGCCCGCTCTAGCATCAGCAGATGTTGGCATTGCCATGGGTACAGGCACCGATGTCGCGATCGAGTCCGCAGGGATCACTCTCTTGGGTGGTAATCTCTCCCGCTTGCCACAGTCCATCAAGCTCTCTAGACTCACATTTAGAGTGGTCAAGCAAAATTTGTTCTGGGCTTTTGCTTACAATATTATTGGTATCCCCGTTGCTGCAGGTCTTTTATATCCTCTCTATGGCATCCTTCTCAATCCCGCTTTTGCTGGCGCTGCCATGGCATTCTCTAGCGTCTCGGTGGTCACCAACTCTTTGCGCTTAAAGGCGTCTCGTATATGATAGGAGCACTATGAATCTCTGGTTAATTTTTCTCACAGGTTTGACCTCTGGTGGTGTTACTTGTGCTGCTATGCAGGGGGGACTCCTAGCTAGCGTAATCGCCAACCAAAAGAAAGTCTCCTCTCACCCAGGTCTTGGCTCGGACGATATTGCTCCTGTTTCTGCTTTTCTGGGTGCCAAGCTAGTTAGTCATATGATGCTCGGCGCTTTACTCGGAGCGCTTGGCGGGATAGTCGAACTCTCACTCACAGCAAAACTATTTTTTCAGGGGTTTGCCGCCCTCTTTATGTTAGCAACAGCCCTCAACTTATTAGACGTTCATCCTATTTTTAGATATTTGTCATTCCAGCCACCCAAATGGGTATATCGATTGATGAAGAATAACGAAAAAAAAGCCAACCTCTTTGCTCCGAGCATTCTTGGATTTTTGACAGTCTTTATTCCTTGTGGTGTCACCCAGGCGATGGCAGTCGTCGCGCTATCTACTAGTTCGATGATCCAGGGTGCGCTCACCATGGGAGCATTTGTCTTAGGTACAGTTCCCCTCTTTTATTTAATCGGGATAGGCACTTCTAGGTTATCCGAAGTATGGAAGAGAGATTTTCTGCGTCTCGCCTCATACCTGCTGATATTTATGGCTGCCAGTAGCCTAAATGGTATTCTGCAGGTAACCGATAGTCCCTACTCCATTCAGAGACTAGGTCCACAGATAGTCAGACTCTTGCCTCCGTACGACAACTCGGTCGGAGTGAATACACCGGATCCCTCAGTATCAATAGAGAACGGAGTCCAAAAAGTTACATTGACTGTAAGTAATGGAGGCTATAGCCCACGTTACTTCCGAGTCCAGTCAGGAGTACCCGTACAATTGACGTTAGAGACGGACGGTCAGGTCTACAGCTGCGCAACTGCCTTTACTTTCAAAGCTTTTGATATCTACGACGTATTAAAACCTATTGATAGCAAAGTCCACAAATTTACTCCCGAGAAAAAGGGTAAATATACTTATTCCTGCAGCATGGGGATGTATAGCGGTGTCATGGAGGTTATCTAATGTTTAACTTTTTCAAAAAGAAACCAGCAGGCGAGACAATCAAGTTAAAGCTCTCTGGTCTACATTGCAGCAGCTGCAGTCTAAATATAGATGGGGAAATAGAGGAATTAAAAGGGGTTATCAGTAGTATCACTAGCTATGCCAAACAAGAATCAGTTGTGGTCTATGATCCTAAGTTGGTCAACCCAGGTAAGTTTACCCAGATCATCAGCAAACTAGGTTATACTGTCCTCACATGATAACTATCGAGTATTTACGTTCGTTTAGAATTGGTGAATTTGCCATTTTTGATTTCTCACTCGCATATATCGGCGTCTATCTCCTGGTCCCCATACTAAACAAAATAATACTACCTACCAAAAGGCAGTTATCACACTTTCAATGGATACTCTTAGTACTACCACTAAGCATAGTCTTTCATCTTTTAACAGGGAATATGACTCCGCTGACTAAGTTAGCTATAGACCTCAGTTCAGGATATGGTCTAAAAGCTATACTAATATTAATGCTCTACTTTGGGTTAAAAAATAATAATAAATCCTAACCATATGAAGAAAAATAGTTCTCACCAAGATCACGAAGCATTAAACAAACTCCTCTTTGATGCCTCAAAAAGCGTCATAGTCGGTGCAGCCTACCGTCATTACAAGTATCCTAAGCGTAAGTACAAAGTCTTAATGCTCGCGCTCCAAGAGGACAGTCAAAAGGTCTGTGTGATTTACCAAGATATCGCTCGGATCGATGCACCACCCTTTGTCCGCAACCTCGACTCTTGGCTAGAATCTGTCGAGTGGGAAGGGTTAATAGTCCCTCGCTTTACGCGTATAGTAGAGTCATAAATAAGCTATACTAAATCTATTATTTATACTGAGATTGTCGAAGTATGAAGTTTGTATGGCCATGGAATAAACCCAAAGATAACTACTGGTTCCTTTTGTTATTTATAGTAGTCGCACAGTCGGCAGGTCTCCTCGGTAGCCTATTTACTTTTTCAGCTATTCCTACCTGGTATGCGACACTCGATAAGCCATTTTTCTCTCCACCCAACTATCTCTTTGGCCCTGTATGGACGACTCTCTATACCTTGATGGGTATCTCAGCCTACCTGATATATCGTCGCTATCAGTTTGGTAAAAAAGCCAAGCTATTTTGGCAAGTATACTGGACTCAGCTAATCCTCAACACACTATGGTCTATTCTTTTTTTTGGCTTCAAAGAGCCAGGCCTTGCCTTCGTCGAGATTGGTGCACTTTGGTACTTTATAGTACGTACTATCCAGGAGTCAAAAAAGCTTAACAAGACAGCATCATGCCTATTGTATCCATATATCGCATGGGTTAGTTTTGCTGCTCTTCTCAATCTCGCCATCTACATGTTAAACTAATACCAATTATGTCCATCAAGACTATTCTAAAGACAGGAGTTATACCCTTAGCTTTTAGTTTTCTAGGAGCTTTTCTAGGTGTATCTCTGTTTGAGTACTACGAGTCACGTCCACAAAGTCACATCAAGAATTTTTATCGTGGTGAGATGGCGAGTGTAGTATCACCTCAAACAGTTAAAAAGTATATTGACGAAAAAAAGACAGAATATATCCTGGTAGATTTACGTAGTCAGGGAGAGTACGAAAAAGAACATTTTGTCACTGCCATAAATATCCCAGCTAGTAGTATGAACGAAGAACAGCTTGTTGCTGCTTTTGCTCGTTTACCAAAAGATAAAGAGATCATTGTCCACTGTTACAGTGCTTACTGTACCCTCGGTCGCCAGGTTGGCGAAGCTCTTGCAAACAATGGTATCTATGTCAAAGAGCTAACTGTCGGCTGGAGCGAACTACGTTACCATTGGGATCTCTGGAACCCAGGGGCAGGTGTTGAAGACGGCAAGGACTACATAACCACAGGCAAGGCTGATCCTAGCAATACTCCCATTATCCCATGCACCGAAGGTGTATTTGGCTGCTAATGTACCCAGATAACTAGTTTATCAAGCTACTCCCCTTTCCTTCTTTGTTGACAAATGCGAATAGTTCGCAATATAATATGCGAAAGGTTCGCATATGACAAATACTGAAATACAAGAAATCCTATCTCGCAAAGGCCTCTCGCTCATGGGCGGCGATGTGATTAGACCTACCCGACTGATAGAAAGCAAATCCAGCTTACTCAGTCTAGAAAGCAATATTGTTACTAGTATTAAAAAACGCAATGCAGGTGGGACCAAGTTAGATCAGCTCGGGATCCAGTTTGTCTTAGGGCTCGGAATCGGATCTATCTGTGTTATCAAAGACCCCAAGAATTATTTGGCATACGGAGTAGTGCACCCTGATTCTAGTTACAAAGAAGGTCGTTTAGTGTTGGCACAGATTGGCAAGATTACGAGTGAAGGTTTTTGGACTCCGGATCACCTCAATCCCGCTAAGCCAGACAAATTAAATATGGATGAACTAGTTAGTACCGCATCGGCGCTCTCTCAGCTAGCAACAGTTGGTGATCATAGTCGGCCGGGTTTTGCTGGCATTGCTGACCCCAGACATTTGGGTAGCGTTATGTCTACCGCCATCTCCGCTAGTAGAGCAGCCGGACTTGTAAGTAGTGGTGACTTTGATCAACAAGTCCATATCGCTGACGCTTGGGAAAAAAGTCGATCTATGGTTAGTATTATCTCAAAAAGTGATCCTGGAGATATAGCTTTGTTGCCGATCCCAATGACAGTTCGTAGACCAGTGCTAGAGATCGATCCTGAGCCTGACATGGCAATCGTCTTCCCCAGATATTTAGTAGACCAAGATGATCTAGATAAACGATCTATCCTGACTCCACAGTCTGCAACTCAGGAAGGAGCGCTAGAGTTACTTCAAGCTATGGCGTATCACCAAGTAGTTAAGTATCGAGCAGGTGATGGATTTAGTCGTGTTGTAGATTCACATCGCTAAGGTAATATGACAGTTGAATATGCTACTATTCCGCCTGCCGAAACAGATGATCTGATAGGAGATTTTTTCCAACTAGTCGAAGCGCCATCTGTCGCAGTAGATTCCGACGCCAAAGCGGAGTCTAGTGGCTACTTTGCAGAGACACTTAGTTGGTTAGAAGCAGTCGATAATACTGAGAAATCGTACAACATGAGTGTTGTATACGATATTCAAAATCTGGCTATCTCGCAACAATTATTATGTATGTGTTCGCAGCATTCGACTATAGCTAACACCACCATGACGTCCCACGCTATGTTCCCCGAATCGTACAATCAAGCTGCATTCTATGGTATGCAGGATTCGGTGGGATTAGACTCTCATGTTGGACATGAGCACTGTAGTTGTGGAGGTCACTACAAAGACGGTAAATGTGAAGAGTGTGGTAGTCTAGAACATAATGACTAATATTGTTCCAGTTGTACTTATTACCGGTTTTTTAGGTGCCGGCAAGACTACCCTTATCAACCAGCTGCTCCATGACCATCCAGACAAAAAGATCTCATTAATCCTTAATGAGTTTGGAGATATCAAACTGGAGTCCAAATTTGTCGAGGTCAAAGGTCTGGGCATGGTCTCCGAATTGTCAGGAGGATGCTTGTGTTGTGTCGCAAACGTCGATCTACCTAGAGTCATCCGCTACACGCTAGAGCAGGCGCCAAGCACCGAATATTTAATTATCGAAGCCTCAGGTCTCTCTGATCCCGACCCAGTCCGCGCTACCCTAACGAGTCCTGAGCTCTCGTCTCTCATTTCGCTAAACACCGTGTTAGCTGTCGCCGACGCCGATAACTTTGTGAGTGTAGCTGTAGATCATCCTCTAGTCCTATCCCAGATCGCCGAGGCAGACTACGCGCTACTCTCAAAAACAGCTAGGCACACAAAAAAGGAGATAAACGCACTAGTTAACCGCGTCTCATCTATCGGTCTCGGTACCAAGACATTTGTCTGGGACAGTAGTTTTGACACTAGTATCATCTTTGAGCCATCCCTTACTACCCACCCAAAAGAGATTGAGGATCACCATCACACTCACGCTACTTATGACCAATATTATTATTTGAGTAATGAGTCCCACGACATCAACAAATTATCACGCGTGATATCTCAATTGGCTGACAACATTCTTAGAGTCAAAGGATATAGTGATAGTTATCTACTACAAAAAGTAGGTAGTCGTGTAGATATTAGAAAATCAGTAAGTAAAGAGAGTGATAACAAAACAGCAATCCTAGTTATTGGGACCAATCTAAACAAAGAACAACTTGAAAAGTTATTTGCTTCTGCGATCCACTCGCAGTAGAATACATTAATGCAAAACATTCGCACTAAACAACTATTAGACGGAGCTGGGATAGAGGTCACTGCAGCCAGAACACGTGTCCTCGATATCTGTCTCAATGCGTCTTCTCCACTCTCTGTGGCAGATGTTGCAAAAAAAGTTGGTAGTACCGCCCATCTCGCAACCATTTATCGGACTCTCGAAAAGTTGGCGACAGCCAATCTTTTAACGAGAGTCGACTTTCAGGAAGGCAAGTTTCGCTACGAGTATGTACATGATCACCATCATCACGCCGTCTGTGAGAGCTGTGGCAAAGTAGCCGAAGTCCAGGATAAAAGACTAGAGAATGTTATGGAAAACGTAAACGTAGGTAGCGGCTTTAGCATTACCCGCCATGCTCTCGAATTATTTGGGCTCTGCAGGAGCTGTCAAAAGAAAGGTTAAGTTATGTCTATCGAACTACTCTCTATTATTGGAGCCACTCTCCTAATTAGTTCTGGGTCTCTAGTTGGTGTCCTAGCTATCTCCATCAAACCAGTCATCTTAAACAAGATCCTACTCCCTCTAGTCTCTCTCTCCGCTGGGACAATGCTCGGGGCCGCATTCCTCCATCTCTTGCCAGAGAGCGTCGAGACTATGGATCCACATTTAGCATTTCAGTTAGCGCTATTCTCCTTTATTTCCTTTTTCTTGCTAGAGCGCTTTCTCCATTGGCGACACTGCCACGACGAAGCTCATCTGACACGACACACCATTGGTTATATGAACTTAATCGGCGATGGTATTCATAATTTTATCGATGGCTTGCTCATCGCTGCATCCTTTGCCGCTGGTGACACACTAGGTTTGGTAGCAGTACTCGCCATTGCACTACACGAGATACCTCAGGAGATTGGAGATTTTGGGGTACTACTACACTCCGGTTTTACCCGCACCCGCGCTCTAGTTGCCAATATCTTGGTCTCACTCACCGCAGTCTTTGGTGGTGTGCTCGGATATTTCCTCTCTCACCAAACAGAGATTTTTGCCTCATATTTAGTCCCTATCGCCGCAGGCGGATTCTTGTATATCGCCGGCGCTGACCTCATCCCCGAATTAAAAGAGGGTAAAACCAGCAAAAAAACTTTAGCCACTATCCTTATGTTTATCTTAGGTATTGTTCTAATGTCCCTAATCTCTCACCACGAATAAAAGTTATCTTCGACTACCATACCAGTAACTAGCAATCAGTGTAGTGAGTGGGACGGCAGCAACGAGACCAATAGATGCAACGAGTGTCCGGACTATCTCTTCGGCCAGAGCTTCGTAGTTAAGTAGGTCTATGTATCCAATTTGTGAAACAACAAACAGTAGTAGTAGCGGTAGTGCACTGCCTGCATAAACTAATACGAGTGTATTAACGAGTGAGGCTATGTGGTCGTGACCTATCCTCATAGCTCGCAAAAATAGCTCACCCATCCCGAGGCGATGATTGGCGCTCTTTAGCTCTTCGACGATTGACGCTTGCGAGATCGTAATATCATCCAGTACTCCGAGCGACCCAATGATCATCCCGGCAAGAAGTAGTTTGTAAAAACTCTCTCGCGGGAGAGTATCTAACAAAAATCCTGCTTCCTCACTCCCGAGACCTGTCAGTCCTGCTAGGTTTCCATAGATCAAAGCGAGTAGTCCTGTGACAATAAGTGCACCGAGTGTCCCCATGATCGCGATTACGGATTTTGAGTTAACTCCGTGCGAAAGGAAATAGGAGACCATTAGTATCACCACACTTGCTAGTAGTGCGATTATTATTGGATTACTCCCAGCGACTATCTGTGGTAGTACAAACTTAAAGATTACAACAAAAGAAAATACGAGTCCTAGCAGTGACCTAACTCCGTGCATACCCGACACCAGTAGTACTACGATCACAAATAGTAGTGTCAAAGAAACTAGGCTCGGTAGTCGATATTTCTCGCCTATGATAAAAATTCCACCCTCATCTTTGTAGCTCACGAGATCGCCTACCTGAGTATTGTTGGTTCCGTCATACGACAGTGCTTGGACACTGCCGGCATTAGTGATCAAAGTAACTTCACGGTGTGGCAGTGGTTCAGGGATCGGATCAGTTATATTGCTTACTCGCCCGACAGTATCCGGCATCGGGATGATACGGCTAGCAAAGAATACTAGTGGCAGTAGTAGGATAGCGATGATGGTCGTCAAATACTTCATAGTTAGTTAAAAGTATTGTACCAGTCTTCGTATATATCAAACTATCTCATAGTGTATAATAAGCTTATGAAAATGCGATTACACAAGTTCATGGCTAACTGTGGTATTGCCTCTAGGCGCAAGAGCGAGGCTTTGATCCAAGAAGGAGTTGTTAAGGTGAATGGGAAAATTGCCGTTATCGGTCAAATTATTGACTCCTCAATCGATCAGGTCGTAGTCCGAGGTCAAAAGCTCCGCGCACCAGAGGGCCACGTCTATTACCTGGTAAACAAACCTAGACAGGTGGTCTCAACTACTAGTGATCCAGATGGTCGCCGTACCGTGACTAGTCTAGTCAAATCAAAAAAACGTCTTTATCCGGTTGGTCGATTAGACTATGATTCTGAAGGGTTAATGCTCCTAACTGACGACGGCGAACTAGCCCAAAAACTGACTCACCCAAAATACGAAACCAACAAAACTTATCGAGTGTTAGTCAAAGGAAACATAACCGAAAAAGCTATCAGATACTTGGAAACTGGTGTAACCATCGAAGGCAAAAAAACCGCTCCTGCCAAAGTCGAAATAGTCGAAAAACAACCGAGTAACACATGGATTGATATTACGATTCACGAAGGTCGTAATCGTCAGATCCGCAAAATGTGCGAGGCAGTGTCATACCCTGTTCTGCAACTGATCCGTACCAAGTTAGGAGACTGGGAGCTCGGTAACCTCAAGTCGGGTGAAGCGCGACAGATTAACATTGACTCTTAGCACTCTATGAGCTACACTGCTAGATTATGACAGATACAATCTATTCAAAAGACTTACCCTCCACTCAGCCTACGATCCATAATGTCCCTATCGTCCCTGTTCGTGATGTGGTGATCTTCCCGACTAACGAGATCGTCCTCACTTTTGCCCGCAAAGAATCAATTAGCGCGATCAATCAGGCCTTGGCGACTAATCCCAAGCATATCGCTATCTTTACCCAGATAAACAGTGAGGTCGACTCACCTACCGCCAAGGATCTCTATACTATCGGGACCCTCGCGAGTGTAGAGCGAACACTCAAAAACGACGATGAGCTAAACGTACTTGTCAAAGGAATTAAGCGGGTCAAACTAAACAACATTAATACTGAGGGTAGTGTCCAGCTCGCCGAAGTCGAAGAGATCAAAGAGTCCAAAGTATTTGATGAAGAACTAGAGGCGCTTGGACGTCGGGTAAGCGCACTATTCAAAGATGCGGTTGGTATGGGTAAAAGCGTGGAGTTTACCAACTTTATGCGTCTGATGGGTGGGGTCTCAGCTAGCGAGCTCTCAGACCAAATCGCTGCTGTCCTAAACGTAAATACAACCACACGTCAAAAACTACTTGAGACACTAGATCTCAAAGTTAGGTTGTATGCAATCAACGACCTACTAACGAAAGAGATCAAAGTCCTAGAAATAGAAAAAAGTATCGCGAGCAAAACTCAGGCTAAGTTTAGTAAAAGCATGAAAGAGTCGGTCCTTAGGGAACGTCTAGCAACCATCAAAGCTGAGCTCGGCGAGGACAACGATCCCGAGGAGCAAGAGTTGGATGAGCTCCAGGAAGCTATCGACAAGCTCAAACTTCCTAAGAAACACAAAGAAAAGTTACAAAAAGAGTTTACACGTCTCGAACGCATGTCTTCGCACAACCCCGAGGCAGGTTATCTGCGCACCTATCTCGAAAATGCTCTCGAGATGCCCTGGGGTACAGTCACTCCAGATCACGTCTCGCTAAAGTCTGCCGAGCGCATCCTGAACGTCGATCATTATGGTCTCGAAGAAGTCAAAGAACGCATTCTCGAATATTTAGCCGTAATGAAGCTAAAAAAATCCAAATCCAAAAACAACAATGGAGTCTCACTCCCCACTATTCTCTGCTTTGTAGGCCCACCCGGTGTCGGCAAAACTAGTCTGGGCAAGTCGATAGCTCGCTCGCTCAAGCGCCGTTTTGTCAAAGTCAGTCTTGGTGGTATTCGGGACGAAGCTGAGATTAGGGGACACAGAAAAACTTATGTTGGCGCCATGCCAGGTCGTATTGTAGAGGGTATCAAAAGTGCCAAATCCATGAACCCAGTCTTTATGCTCGACGAGATAGATAAGATCGGCAATGATTTTCGGGGTGACCCGAGCGCCGCTCTCCTAGAAGCCCTAGACCCAGAACAAAATTACGAGTTTAGTGATCACTATCTAGAGATCCCCCTAGACCTCTCACAGGTTATGTTTATCGCAACCGCTAACATGCTAGACACTATCCCCTCAGCGCTCCGCGACCGCCTAGAGATTATTCGCTTTAGTAGCTATACCTCGCTCGAAAAATTTCATATTGCCAAAAACTATTTAGTTAGTAAGATCGCCGAAAAGAACGGACTAAAAGCTAAGGAGCTAAAGCTTAGTGATACCTTAATCAAGAGCATCATCAGGCTCTATACCCGCGAAGCCGGCGTTCGCGCGCTCGAGCGTGAGCTCGCCCGTCTAGCCCGCAAAGTAGCTAGGAGTATCGCTAGTGGCAAGACTACTCCAACTATTACTACCAGTAACATCGCCAAGTTCTTAGGTCCTGCTCGCTATAGCGATAACCAAGCCGAGAAAAAGCACACTGTCGGAACAGTAACCGGACTCGCTTGGACTAGTGTTGGTGGCGAGATCCTGTTTATCGAAGTCTCCTTAATGCCTGGCTCAGGCAAGATCCAGATCACAGGTCAACTCGGCGAGGTGATGAAAGAGAGTGCGAGTGCTGCCTATAGCTACGTCCGTACTCACTACAAAGATTTTGGTCTCAAGAGTGATTTTTACAAAACCCAGGACATCCACATCCATGTACCCGAGGGTGCAGTACCAAAAGATGGTCCATCTGCAGGTGTTACTATGGCAACCGCTCTAGTCTCTGCTCTAACTGGCAAAAAAGTCAAAAAGACAGTTGCCATGACTGGTGAGATCACACTGCGTGGTAGGGTGCTCGAGATTGGTGGACTCAAAGAAAAAGTCATCGCCGCTCACGCCGCTGGTCTCAAAGAGATTATTCATCCAGATAGCAATACCAAAGATCTCGAAAAAATACCAAAAGAAGTTCGGGACGATTTAACTTTTCATGGTGTCAAAACAATCGACGAAGTCCTCGCTCTAGCATTCGTTTAACAGAACCTGCTACACTAGTATCATTACTACACAACTCTATGGAGTTTTATATGGTCAAATTAATTTTGAACGAACGCGAATTACAGGGCAAGCAAGGTGTGATGATCGTTTTATCATTCCTTGTGCTTTTTCTTTGCAATACTTTAGTGCTCTATCTTGCTAACCTAATGTTCCCAAACAACGTGGTGCTCGGCACTTTTGCACTAACTCCATTTTGGGCGCTCATGCTCGCAGGTGGCAAGTTAACCATGATCTCACTTCTCGTCATGTTGCTAGTGCCATATAAAGAATGGAAAACTAAAAAAGATCTCAAACCCTCCGACTGGATGAAGCTCTACTTTGTAGTTAACGCAGTTAGCTTATATTCTGTGACTAGATTTGCTGAGATCTACGGCCTCGGCGTCAGTAGTTGGGTGGTAATCATCGCTTTGGCACTCTTTATGGATGTAGTTCAGGGCATGACTATGATGCAGCTCGGCAAAGTTAAGATCAAGTAAAAAGGGGATCGATGTTCGACCTCCTGACACAGCTCGGTATCTTTTTAGTCTCAGCACTCGCACTCTGGTGGGGCACCGGGTTGGTAGTGGGTGCGATCACGAGTCTTGCTAGAACACTACACATCTCAGCCTTTACTCTCTCCTTTTTTATCCTCGGCATCATGACTTCGCTCCCAGAGACCACAATCGGGATCACTGCACTCTATAGAGATGAAGCCTCGTTTATGGTCGGCAACTTGATTGGTGGGACTCTCGTGGTGTTTCTCTTAGTTATTCCGCTCCTCGGGCTCTTTGGTAGCTCCGTCAACTTACCCAAGGTCATGCACCGCAAACAGTTAATCCTATCGCTCGTCACCATATTAGCTCCAGCACTCTTAATTGCTGACAGGACTCTCCATATTTGGGAAGGAGTCTTATTAGTTATCCTATACTTGGTTCTGTTTGTTGTTTTATCACGCAAAGAGAGTCTCTACGACAAGATAGTGTCTAGGCTCACTAGACTAACGCACAAGAGTGAGCATCGTTTTATCAAAGTGGTTGCTGGTGTCGTCATAATCTTGGTTGCATCTCAGTTTATGGTTAATACAGCCGAATACTTTGCCACCACTTTTGATTGGTCACCTTTTGTAGTCGGGCTAATAATTGTCTCTTTGGGTACCAATATCCCAGAGCTATCACTAGTGCTTAGAGCTAGCTTGTCTGGCAAGTCCGAGGTAGCGCTAGCTGACTATATAGGGTCAGCTGCGACCAACACATTGCTAATTGGGCTATTTACCATCTTTAACCAGGGTAGCATTACCTTGCCCAATCACGCGCTCATTCGTATCGTAATCTTGGCTACATCACTCCTACTGTTCTACATATTTATTCGCTCGCAAAAGAAGCTTACCAAAGCAGAGGCCTTGGTCTTACTCCTAATCTATGTTATCTTTGTAGTTATCGAGATAGGGCAAGCCTAATATGGTCAAATACAAAGAATACTTCAAAAAGATGTGTGATGAAAATAAGAAGGTGTTTGATGACTTCTTATTTATTCACAATCTCTACAAAGAAAACAAAAAAGCCAATCAGGTTATCTTTAATGAGCAAGGTATGGCAGTCCGGCGTATCATCGAAGACTGGGATCGGAGACTATGTAATACTATGGAGAAAGGGAATAACGCTACCTACTCAGCTAGACTCTCAGAAAAATTCTGGGGTGAGGTGCGTACCCTCTTTCCACTAATAGACTTTGTCGGTGCAACCATCCGATAGACTATTTCTCAGATTCCAAAAACTTGATTGCTGCATCCTTTGCCCAGGTTTCTTCGATGAAGCCAGTCCTACCTGATCCTTTTTTATAACGTTCGTAGTGTTCACGGGCTTTTTTATAGTAATCTTGGTGATACTCTTCGGCTGGGTAGAACTCTGTGTGTGGCAGGATCTCCGTAACTATCGGCTTGTCAAAAAGATCGCTCTCGGCTAGCCTATTTTTTGAGTCGATAGCAGCTTTCTGCTGCTCATTGTCATGGTAATAGATAGCTGTTGTATATTGGTATCCACGATCGGCAAACTGTCCAAGAGCATCTGTTGGATCCATGTGTGACCAGTAAACATCTAATATCTCTTCTATAGTAATAAGCGTTGGGTCATACGTCACCTGTACTGACTCGCGGTGTCGAGTATTGCCTTTTGCAACAGTCAGGTAATTTGCATCTTCCTCAGACCCTCCGGTGTAGCCCGATACAGCATCAACTACTCCTGGCTGCTCCTGGAAATTGGCTTCGGTACACCAAAAGCACCCGCCCGCTAGTGTGATAGTTTTGTAGTTACTGTTTGTCATAGTCTCCTTATTCTTTAATATCTTATCTTCTTTAATGCTAGTGGGTGCAAAGCGCTCAATTAAGCTCTCTTCTATTTTAATTGTCGCGCCGTAGCCTGCATCTAAGATCGCTGTCTCGATCCTTTTGTCATACCCACTCATGATCGCTAGACCAACTAGGATAATGAGAACTCCAAAACCACGCTTTATATTAACTGTTGCAGTCATATGATTAGTGATTTTTTTGACTAGCACACCGCCGTAAATAGCGATCAAAACGAGTGAGAACGCGAGCCCAGCCGTAAAGCCAAGGAGATATATCGTACCCTCGACAATCCCTATCGGTATGACGGTAGCAATTATATATAGGTAGGTAGGCGAGCAGGTCGTAAAAACTGGACCAAGCACAGTTCCCGTCATCATGTCCCCTACATAACTATTCTTCTGTCTCCCAACTCCCATTACACCATTAGCCAAGTTGGTAATATTTTGTAGGAATGTAATCCTAGACCACAGGTTGGGTAGGGCAATTGCCAACCCTACTAGGATCAATATAGAGCCAGATAGAGTATTCCAAAAACTCTGTGGTACAGCAATTAGTAGGGTAGATGCCTTAAGTAGTAGCGTAAAGATAATCACTGATACAGAGAGTGAGGAGATCACTATGATTGACCTTTTAGATAGTTGGCGGTCCCCTCCGGTCGACGATCCGACTACGATCGGAAGTAGTGGGAGTATGCACGGAGCTAGTACAGTGAGCACTCCGGCTAGGATAGAGATTATAAAAAATATCATATTATTTTAGTTTTGAGACTATGCTCTCGATCGTCGATCCACCGCTCCATTTGGTTATCATATTCCCATCTTTGTCTACCTGAACCAAGGTGTGTTGTGTAGTTACACCATACTTTTTCTTAAGTTCTGTTTCGGTATCGTAATCAGTTTTTAAGATAGTGACATCTGCTGGGATTATAGACTTACTCTCCTCAATATTGGAGTTTAGTGCACGACATGTCGGGCACCAAGAGGCATGAAAGAATAAGACTACTCGACCCGTCTCAGCTTTGGATAGTTTTTCTGGAACATAGCTTTCGTAGCTTCCAATCGCCGCATCCATAACATTTTTTGACACAGTGCTTGTCTCGGTCTCAGTCACGACCTCTTTATTATTCGCTAGCTCTTCTTTAATCTCTGTTTGCTTTGGTGAGTATGCAGATATGCCAATACCAATGATCACTAGGATCCCGAGAGTTATAGCAACTGACTTATTCATATTTTTCTTTCATCTCATTAAATGAGCTCTTGATAATAGTAGATAGTATAGTACTATCTACATCACTTAGTTTTTTGATATATAGACATCCAACTCCAGTTTTGTGTTTACCTAGCCTCTCTAGCAGCTCTATATACTTATCAAACCCTGGCATGATGTAGATCGAGATTGCACTCTTACGCATCGAAAAAGCGGTCAGTGGCCAGTCCCCCTCCTGCCTGCTCCGCTCAGATTTGTAGTGATATGATCCATATCCGACAATGCTCGTCCCCCACATCTTGGGATCCATTCCAGTCGCGAGTTTAAAAATCTTGAGGAGTTCTTTTGCTTCATTCCTTCTGAGTTCATTACTCAGACTTGCTACATATTCAGTCACAGGTGTGTCATTAACCAAAGTCTTTATTGTGCTCATTGATGATATCTTAGCAGAATTAGTATGAGTTTTAGGAGCTAGTGTAGTTGATCAATTCTAGATACTGCTTCATCGCCCGACTCATCGAGAACTCATTTTTAATTAGCTCGCGCGCATTCTTCATCATAGTGACCCATTGTTCAGGTATTCCTGACTGATTCTTCTCGTAATACAGTGGCAGTATCTGATCACTGAGTGTGTCTAGCATGTTTTGTGTGAGATCAGTGTCAGATAAGGCCCAGCCTACTCCGTACATTTCTACCTCATCCATCCACCCGTCCCGGGTAGATAGTGGCAGTACACCATTTAAGGCTGCCTTCATCCCACTAGTCCCACATGCTTCAAATCCAACAACCGGAGTATTGATCCAGACATCACAGCCACTAGTCATGAGGCTCGCTAACTCTAGGTTATAGTGAGGCAGATATACAGCGACTCCACTCAGGTCAGATGATAGGCGATACTGCAGCTCCTCTAGTAGTTCTTTTCCATCAGTATCAGCTGGGTGGGCAATCCCAGCAAACACAACTCTAATTGGTCTTTTAGTATCCCTCGCCATCTCCCCAAACTGCTTGAGCCGCTCAACCAACGCCAGTGGTCTCTTGTACCTCGCCATCCTTCGCCCCCAACCTAGCAGTAGATCACTCTCACCCCACTGTATACCGGTCTGCTCTTTGATCACCTGCAAGAGTTTTTGTTTGTTACGTTGGTGCTGACTCCACATCTCATTCTCTCCAACTCTGTCCCAGGTCGGCAGATGAATCCCATTGGTAATCGGCGTCATTGGGTGATCACTCCATATTTCTTTAGCTTTTTTTGCGTGTAGTTTAGACACTGCATTGACTCGGTCAGCAGCTCTCATAGCAAGGATTGTCATCGAAAAAGTAGAAGACTGTTGGACTAATCCTAGGTCAACTAGCTGCTTAACGGGGATCTCGATCTCTTGCGCGTATTTAGTTAAGAGTAGAGACACCAGATCATTACTAAAGACATCATTACCTGCAGTAACTAGTGTATGGTTAGTAAACAAGACTCGCTCACGCACCCGTGCCCGGGCGCCTTCAAAGTCTAGATTGTGTTCTTTCATCTCGTGGTGGATTAGCTCATATATTAGTAGTGCAGAGTGACCTTCGTTTAGGTGGTAAAAAGAAGGGTGGATATCCATCGAGAGCAGGGCTCGGAGGCCTCCGATCCCGAGTACTATCTCTTGTTTTAGTCTTACTTCTTTGTCAGTAATATATAGGGTTTCAGTAATACGCTGGTCTGCCTCGCTATTTTCGCTAACCTTGGTATCGAGTAGATATACTTTGGCTGACTTGTATTCGTATAGCCAAACCTGGGCAGTCACTATACTCTGCGCTATCGGGATTTTGACTTTAACTACCGAACCTGTCTCATCTTTGACTAAGGTAAGTCCTGCATCTTCTGGTCTCTTGCCATTATGTAAATCTACGACTCGCCCTTCATTAGATAATTCTTTATGGACAAACCCACCAGCATAATACAGTCCTACTGCTACAAATGGCAGTCCAGAATCCCCGGCTTCTCTTACGTAGTCACCAGCTAGTACTCCTAGTCCACCGGCATAAATCTGTAGTTCATCACTAAGCGCGTACTCTGCACAAAAATAGGCGATTGGTCTATTCATTCCTCTATCCTAACTTGTCGGTACCATTTTTGGTACTCTGAGGCTACATGTTCCCACGAAAAGTCGGCTTTCAGACAGTTTTCTACTAATCGGCTCCATATTTTTTTGTTCTCAAATGTGGTTTGTGCACGGACTATGGCACCGTACAGTGCCCAATCAGTTTTGCTAGAAAAAGAGAAACCGTTGCCAGTAAGACTTGTTGGCTCAAAGTCAGCGATAATGTCATTTAAGCCGCCGGTTCGCCGCACTATCGGTACTGCACCGTACCGTAGGGACTCTAGTGCCACGATCCCACCTGGCTCAAACATACTTGGTAAAAGTAGTGCGTCAGCTCCTGCAAAGACTTTGCGAGGCATGAGGAAGTCTGGCATCAGGTGTAGTCCAATCTGCTCTGGGAACTTTTTCTGTAGATGCATTAGTTTTGTGCGATCTGCTTCGTCACCCCCACCGAGCACTACTAGTTGGATATTGGGGTACTCGGTAAGTAGGTGTGGTAGCATCGAGGTTATTAAGTTGATTCCTTTTTGCTGAGCTAGGCGGCCGACATATCCTATTAGGAATGCATTGGGTTTGTTGGGTAACATAAATATTTTTTGCAGCGCCTTTTTGTTAACGGTGCGTGCATGCTCATAGTTACTCAGGTCAAACCTCGCTTTGATTGATGTATCTTTTTTTGGGTCAAAAGTGTTAGTGTCCAAACCGTTTAGTATCCCAACCAGTCTAGATTTTCTTTTTTGCAAGACTAGGTGTAGACCTTCTCCATACTCTTCGGTTAGTACTTCTTTGGCGTGGGTAGAGGAGACAGTGCTCACTGCATCAGCATGAAGAATCCCACGGAGGAGGGGATTTTGTGTATGCATGCGCGCGTCAAGCAGAGGCAGGAGGGCTCGCTTGCCATCATCTCGGTCTTCGATATTGCAGTACTTATAATCAAAGTTACCTTGATACACAAAATTATGTACAGTCAAAACAATTTTGACATCGCTAAATATACTTTCATATCGTGGAGATCTTTTGGCTAGCTCTATCAAATAAGCACTGTGCCAATCATTACAGTGAATAACATCAGGCCACCATCCACTACCATTTTCTCGCTCTTTTAATAGCCATTCCAAACACCCTTTGCTCATGAGCAAAAATCGTATATGGTCATCGCGGTACCCAAAGACATTAGCTCTTAGTTCGTAGTACTCTCTATTTTCGAGAAAGTAAGTCTTTACCCGACCTCTTGTATGATGCGACTTAACATTGCAGATTAGGTCATCGCTATCATTGTTTACTCGCAGGGGCACGTGCAGTCCCTCCAGCTCCATCTTTAATGGCCATCTCGTTTTACTTAGTGTGCTATCCTCAGCTTCATTCTCTGATTTTGGTGGATCCATAGCGCCAAATTTTGGGGTAAAGATTCGTACATCATCCCCGAGTTTTAGTAGCGAGTTGGGCAGGAAGTATGATACTTGTGATAACCCGCCAACAGATACGAATGGTCCCACCTCAGCCGTGACAAACAAAATCTTCATGTACCTATTGTACTCTAGTGAGTGATGATCACTACTTAATCTCTCGATTTATATATGATATCCAACAAAGGCTATACAAAAAGTAGTATCAGCCCAGCGGTCACTCCGACAATCCCAATCATTTTCTTGATTGACAACTCATCTCTAAAAATTACATATGACATGATAGTCAGGAGTGATATTGACGCAGCATTAGTAGCGTTAACATATCCCACATTAGGTGCTAGGTTAAACGCTACCTGCATAAAGTAGTTAAAACTCGCGCCAAAGATACCTATCATAAGTAGAGTTAACTGTTGAGGTTTAGAAGTATTCTTTAAATTAACATTCTTAACTACTATTTCGCCAACGATCAAGATTGTGACTAATAGCATAGAGTAGATGAGTCTGGTGAGTATCGGCACACCTAAGTTAAGGAGATACTTAGAAGATAGTGCCGAGAATCCAGCGCAAAAGAACGCTCCAATAGTATAGGGTAGCCATGCTGCATTAGATCGTGATTTATCTCTGTTTTTATCAATTGCTATCAAAGACGCAAATAAGATAATACAAATAATTGCGATGACAGACTTAGTACTCAGTGGAGCATTAAATAGGTAGATAGATGCGACAGCAGTAAATACAACGTAACTTCTTGAAATAATTAAGCTATATCCTGGGTTAGGAGCATATTCGATGCCTTTTAGGGAAAAGACATTCCCTAGATAACTAAAGAAAATAGCTTGAATAATTATGAGTAAATATTCAATAGGTTGTAGTGCAAAATCTGTGGGTGTCCGAACAGTCATTATCAGATAGACGACGACCGGTACCAAAAACATGGCGAGATTATTGAACTGCTGTGGAGTTTTTAGTTCGTTACTTTTTCTCACGAACAAATACAATCCAACAGAGCTAAAGAGCATGAGTAAACTAGCGACGATCCAAGTCATAGAGGGTAATTATAGACTACCCAACCTCGCTCAAATACCAGCTGATGTGTAACATAGCTGCTAATGTTTGAAATGTACCGCCCTCAGGATAGATGAGACAGTACTTAGGGCTTATAGTTGATTCAATATTTGATCTCCATTAAAGGAGTTCTAATTAACAGATAGATAGACTAGGTTAGGGAATATTACCTCAAAATTTTTCCCAATAAAATTAGTGTCAAACCGATACATGCTACACCTACTGCTACGAGTTTCTGCTTCACCTCAGTTTTTTCACCTAAAACATAAATACCAAATAGCACTATTAACGCAACGCTCATTCCGCTGACATAATTTGTGACTGCCAACGAACCATACAAGAGTGCATAAGTATATCCATACGCACTGAGCGCTCTAGTAACTAGCAATGCGTAGATTTTTTTATCATTTATATGTTCAATTTGCTCAATAACATTAATACGTTTATATAAAACTAATAGCCACATAAGAACAGTGCCAATAAGCGCAAAAGTAAAGAAGTAGCTCTGGAAATCTAAATGCTGTAAGTTATACTTTTCTAATACTGCGTGGAAGCTAAACCACATCATAGCGAATAATCCGATCAGGATAGATTTACTTCGCCATCTTTTGTTCTGATGTAAATTCAGCATAAAAATACTGATCAAAATAATCAAACCGCCAAGCATCTGAAGTGGTGTAGGCAATTCACCTAGAATAATAAAACCAAGAATCGTGGTCATCAATAAACGGAGGTTGTATAGAATAGTAAACAATGAGGCTTCTAGATGTGACAGAGCCCAGACATTGGTAATCATTAAACCAGCTAACATGAAGCCACCCAAAATTAGAAAAAACCATTCAGTAAATGAGTGGCTAAATGATACTTCACCAAAAATCAGAAATAAGATTGACGGCAAGAATATTGCAGTCTGCATAAGTGCAGCCATCAGAGTTTTGTTTAAATTACCCAACACGCTTTTTCGGAGCAACAAGGTATATCCAACAATACCCACAAGATGAACACTTATCAAGAATAACCAAAGCATGCATTAATTATAGCTTAGATAAAATCATTCAACTGGTGAGCCATGCAGGTCTGGAACCGTTTCGTCCCATAGATACTAATGTTAGAAGTGTACCACTCTCAATCTAAATGGTAATAATATGTGGACCTTTGCACATACAGATCGATGTAAGTAGGGTTGGGTTATTCTGGTAATACAACGGCAAATACCATATCTCTATTATCTTCTGATGGCAAACTTCCTACAACTAGATTACCCGTTTTCCATTTCTCGACTAAAAAATCCTCAATTTTAGGGATTGCTAAGGATAATTGATCGCCCCTTCTATATGCAATTCTGGATTCTTTCAAAACAGGGTGTATATGAGTGCTATCGCCAGATAATTTTTCCTCAGTAATAATTCTATCAACTAAATAAATCATGCTCTCATTACTTGCTTCGATTTCTAAAATATCAGTCCAGCTAACTATGGCAAAATTTTGAAGACTCCTATACTGATTCATACGTTTGGTGATTTTAGCTTTAATCATATTTACTTCTATACCTCTCATGGAGATAGCAGCAAATGTAGCCATTAATAATACCTCATCATCGAACAGACTTTCATTGGTAAATTCCCTTTCGAATGAGTATTTAGGAGATGGCAACCTGCCTGTTTCAGATATCTGTGCTGCAATTGCCTCTGCTTTTTCATGTAAAAATACACCTCGTGGTAAGTGATTTACATGTACATTGAGAGCGTCCAATGCATATACTGAAGCGATAAGATTCATTGCATCAATTGCTTCTAAAGCTAAAAAATCGCTTGAAGGAGGCTTTTGAAAGAATGATTCCCGTGTAAGCTCACCAATTCTGAGAACTTGTCCTGTCTCAATTCCGTTTATTGTATAAGTCATGACCGGAATTATAACAAAATTACCAAATTCATTTATAAGAATAACACTGTGACCCCAATCGGATTTGAACCGATGTTAACAGGATGAGAACCTGCCGTCCTAGACCGGGCTAGACGATGGGGCCGTGTCGAGATGATATTATATCAGCTATGGATGTAAAAATAGAACCAAGCTGGAAAAAAGTACTGAGCACGGAGTTTGACCAAGCTTATTTTAAAGAGTTAAGTGATTTTGTCAGAACTGAATATACGACTAATACTGTTTATCCCCCACCAAAATTTGTTTTTCGTGCCTTTGAGCTAACTCCTTTTGACAAGGTTAAGGTAGTCATCCTCGGCCAAGATCCCTATCACGGAGAAGGTCAGGCGAATGGTCTTTGTTTTGCTGTTAACTCTGGGGTCAGGCTTCCTCCATCTGTCCAAAATATCTACAAAGAGATAAAGAGTGACCTGGGCAAACCCAGTCAGTACCAGAGTGGAGACCTAGAGGAGTGGGCACGTCAGGGGGTGCTACTACTCAATGCTACGCTTACCGTCCGAGCCAAAACTCCCGGGTCTCATCAAAAGAAGGGGTGGGAGCAGTTTACTGATGCCGTAGTCAAAACACTTTCTGATCAAAAAGAAAACCTAGTATTTATCCTCTGGGGTGCCTACGCGCAGAAAAAGGGGCAGGTTATAGACTCGACTCGCCACCTAGTCATCAACTCTCCTCATCCGTCGCCATTCTCAGCACGCACAGGCTTCTTTGGATCACGACCATTTAGCAAATGTAACGACTATCTGAGTCTAGTTGGTAAAGAAGAGATTAAATGGTGATTACTATTTGACGACACCAATCGCAAACTTAGACATTACTTCTCTAGCTAGTTTGGAATGTGCACCACTGCCGTTAGGGCGATTATTATAGATCGCTGTTGCATCTTTGCCACATCCCATCAGTATTGCATCTTTGCCTTTGTGCATGCCACTCGCAATGTACTTGGTTACGTCATACACCTTACCTTCGACTGCCATCCAGCAATCTTCGCGACTACTATGTTTTGCAATTTCTTCTAGCGTATAAGGGGTAGTAGGTGCCTTTTTACTTATAAAAGTAAATGCTCCAACAGCAATAACTACTAACAGCACACCAAGGATTATTTTCTTCATATAACTAGCACTATACCAATCTCAGTTAATACCTGTCTAGTACGTACCGATTAGTAACTGCATCTAGTTACTCTGCGCTCATCGCATCTGTTTTGGTTGGATGGACCGTGTTAGCTGGATGATTAGGTGGTGAATAAAGGGTGTACATCTTAGCGACACTCGTCCCAACTACAACCATGTGTACTATGGGTGTATTGACTCTGAATTGGGATTTGCTATCATGCCCCAATGACAGATCTAATCAAAATCCAGTTCACCAAAGATGGTCTAGCCGAAGTCAAGCTAGAGCTATCAGAGTTAAAAAACGTCAAGCTCCCTGCAGCGATTGAGCGTGTTGCTCGTGCTCGCGACTTTGGCGATCTCTCCGAAAATGCCGAATACCATGCCGCCCGCGAAGAACTCTCATTCCTAGAAGGTCGTGTCGAAGAGCTCGAAGATATAGTGGCTCGCGCCTACGTAGTAGAGACGAAGGCCAGCGACTCTATCAATATTGGCTGCCGCGTCACAGTCGAGCTAGGTGGCAAAGAACACACCTACGAAATAGTCGGTGAATGGGAAGCCGACCCAATGAAGAAAAAGATCAGTCACACCAGTCCTCTTGGCACTGCGCTAGTAGGCAAGAAAAAGGGCGAGACTGTCGAGTTTCAGGCTCCAGCAGGCAAAGTTATTTACAAAATCAAAAAAATTCACTAAACGAATTGGTGGGAATATAGAAAATATCCCGCCAAGGCGGGAGTTTTTGCTTGCCTCTCCATAGCCAAAGGAGAAGGCAGGTTGGTATACTACACAAATAAGGAGAATAAAGTATGGCAAGTCGACTACAAGAAGTTAGAAACGAACGCTTAGCTAAGCTCAAAAAACTACGCGAACTTGGCCTCAACCCTTATCCAGCACAATCTGACAAAGATGTATCAAATGGCGAAGTAGTAAACAGTTTTCAAGATTATGAGAACAAGGTCGTATCCCTAACTGGCCGTATCATGAGTAAGCGTGAACACGGCAAGCTCGCTTTTGCAGATCTAGCAGATCAAACTGGAAAGATCCAGTTATTACTCCGTGCTAGTAGCGTCGCACCAACCGATAGCAAGACAGGGCTCTTGGGTTTTGACAACCTATCGCTCCTTGATGTTGGAGATTTTGCCGAAGCTAAAGGACTGGTAATTAAGTCAAAGACAGGCGCTATCTCACTAGATGTGACTGAACTAAAGATTCTAACCAAATCACTTAGGCCCTTGCCAGACATGCAGGGTGGTCTCCAAGATCCAGAGCTTACATTTCGCCGCCGCTACCTTGACTTGACGCTTAATGTGGAGCGAAGAGCTATGTTTGAGCGCAAATCTAAGTTTTGGTCTACTGCTCGGTCTTACTTAAATTCTCAGGGATTTATCGAAGTTGAGACACCAGTACTAGAGCATGTGACGGGTGGTGCTGATGCGGCACCATTTGTAACACATCACAATGCATTGGACGAAGATTTTTATCTACGTATTAGCACAGAGCTATATCAAAAAAGGCTGATAGGTGGTGGTTTTGAGAAGATCTATACCTTGGCCCCCAATTTTCGCAACGAGGGGATTGATGACGAACATCTACAGGAGTATTACCAGCTAGAGTGGTACTGGGCTTATGCCGATTTCCGCAACAACATGACCCTAACTCGGGATCTATATCGCGAAATAGCCAAAGCTGTTTATGGTCGCACAGAGTTTACTCGTGGTGAACATACGTTTGACCTGGCTAACGACTGGGTCGAGATAGACTACGCAGCAATTATTCTCGAAAAACTAGGAGTTGATATTTTTGCTGCTTCAGAAAACGAGCTCGCACAGACCCTACTCAAACAAGGGGTTAAGCTTGATGGCGGCGTTAACCGTGCGCGACTCGTTGATAATCTCTGGAAAATAATTCGCAAAAAGATTGCAGGACCTGCTTTCCTTATCAACACTCCTAAGTTTATCTCTCCACTTGCCAAGTCATATGAGGATAATTCAGAGAAGACCGAGAGGTTTCAAATAATATTAGCTGGGAGTGAGTTAGGGAATGGCTATAGCGAGCTAAACGATCCACTAGATCAGCTAGATCGTTTTCTTGAACAGCAAAATGCTAGAGATGCAGGTGACGCAGAAGCTCAGATGCTTGATATAGACTTTGTTGAAATGCTCGAATTTGGCATGCCACCAACTAGTGGATTTGGTATGAGCGAGCGAGTTTTTTGGTTCCTAGAGAAT
This sequence comes from Candidatus Woesebacteria bacterium, assembly GCA_031972135.1. GTDB lineage: Bacteria > Patescibacteriota > Microgenomatia > UBA1400 > UBA12108 > GWF. The sequence continues at coordinate 7,385 of DALYFH010000010.1, read as the reverse complement.
GTGACTGCTCGCGAGGGCACTCTTTTTCCTCAGATGAAGCGATATATTGATCCTTTGAGTCAGGAAATATACGGATTGAAGTAACATGGTCAAAAGAGACGAGCTAATAGACAAGATAGAGGATTTAATCGGAGTCGATCTCATTGCTCGAGCGAGATTAAAGGATATCTACAGTAACGGCGTTCAGATCCATGGTAGTAGTGATGTCAAAAAGATCGCACTAGGCGTCTCGATAACTCACGATTTTCTAAACGAAGCTGTGGCCGCTGGCGCTCAGTTTTGTCTAGCTCATCATGGGCTAGATCTAACCCAACACAACATTGTTACTTCACGAATGCATAATGGACTGCAGAGAGATCTTAAATACATTTTTGCAAACAACTTGACCGTCGGTGGTTATCACTACAGTCTCGACACGCAAATAGAGTTTGGCAACAATGCAACTATTATTAAGGAGTTGGGTGCGACGATAACTACTGAGCCCTACTATGATGACTGGGGGATCATAGGAGAGTTTGATCAGCCTGTCAGCGCAACAGTTTTGGCTACCCGTCTAGCAGAGATAACTGCTCATGATGTGTTTACTGTTTATGGTGGTCCTAAGAATGTTAAGCGAATAGGAGTCTGTACTGGCGGTGCAAAACCATATGATCGATCACTCTTTGAAATAATCGACAAAAAGATAGATGCTCATATCTCTGGTGAGATTATTGAACCAGGGATATCACAAGCAGAGGGGGTCGGATACAATTACTATGCAGCTGGTCACTACGCGACCGAAGTATTTGGCGTCCAAGAGTTAGGGAAAAGACTAAAGTCCTCTTTCGGTGACAAACTTGAAGTTGAATTTATTGATATCCCTAATCCATTGTAATCCCATAATATAGTGATAGAATCTCCACATGTGGTTTAAACATGAAGATCCAAGGATAAGTAATGATTTAGTACTAAAACATGGTCCTGGTCGCTTCGATTTTACTGAATATAATCTCAGGGGAATAATTGCTCCAAGTGTTTGGGATATAGTTGTTGCCTCGGCTATGGCTGCCCAAGAACAAAACGATGTCCCATTTTCGATTCAAAATATTTTTTTCCATCCACAACATGATTATTTGTTTGAAGTTGAAAAAGTTATAGATAGTAGTCAAAGAATGCCGCCTATGAATCATATATACATTCAAGGTTACAGTAGAATACTAGGTCGTGTGACTTTTTCTTCAAGCTCTCTAATTCACCTGGGTCACCTCATAGACGCGCATATGCCATACAATGACAAGATAACTGTTATCGAAAGTGATAATATGAGCGACGTTCTCGCTAAGGTGGCGATAGCGTTAGCTAACACAGGTTTGATAGAATAAACAAATTATGAATCGTGATCAAGCACTAGCAATAGTTAGAAAGTATGTCAAAAACGAAAACCTGGTCCGCCATATGCTGGCAGTCGAAGCAGCAATGGCTGCCTATGCCAAAAAATTCGGTGAAGATGAAGAAATGTATCGCGTCGTCGGACTACTCCACGACTTTGATTGGGAGATCCACCCGAGCTTAGAGGAGCATCCACAAAAAGGTAGTGAGATATTAAAGGAGGCAGGAGTCTCCGATGAGATAATCCGCGCTATCTTGGCCCACGCTCCCCATACAGGTACCAGTCGGGATAGTAATCTCGAAAAAGCCATTTTTGCAGTCGATGAACTAACCGGTCTTATCACAACTACTGCCTTAGTTAGGCCTAGCAAAAAGATCGCCGATGTCGAAGTTTCTAGCATCAAAAAGAAATGGAAAGACAAAGGTTTCGCTGCAGGCGTTAATCGCAGCGAAGTAGAAGAAGGGGCGAGAGATCTCGGAGTAGATCTCTGGAGTGAACATGTCCCATTGGTTTTAAACGCCATGCAAGAGATAGCAGAAGACTTAGGTTTATGAGCAAGGCTAAGCAAATCGTCGCCTGTCTCGGCCTCCCAGTTTCTGCTGATCACAAAAAAGTACTCTTAACGCGCCGCAATGCCCCAAACTATCCCGCTTGGCATAACAAATGGCAGATCGCGGGCGGAGGGTTAGAGATCAATGAATCTGTCGAAGATGGAGTGATCAGGGAGCTCTGGGAAGAGCTGCATGTCAAAGCGACTATCCTTCATCCAAATCCGATTGTCAGTACTAACTATTGGTCCAAAGAGGAAGGGGACGAGGGGGTAGATTTTCAGGTAGTACTCATCGCCTATTTAGTCGATATTGGGGATCATGTGCCAGATCTTAGTCACGATAGCGATCAAGAGACTAATGACTGGGGATGGTTTACACGTGATGAGATTATGAAGTTAGATTTTTTGCCGAAAACCAAGGAACTAGTAGACTCAGCATTTGAAGTAATCTCTGGACAGCTATGAGACAATATCGTCATGAGTAAAAATGAAGGTAGGTTCCCTATATTTTGGGAACCAATGCATGGGATGGAGATAGTGCTCACAGCAGCTGACATAGAAGCATGTTTTGGTTTAGAGAGAGTAGTTCTAAGAGTAATGGCAGATGAAGAACAACTCTTCCCGATCATCGGCGCCGACCAAGTTTTAGAACCTTCAACTTGGGTCGCCAGAAAAATGGCTTACTATAAGGGTATGACAGAACCTTCTAGACTAAACCAAGCATCTGGCGACGAACTCCTAAATCTTCTGGCTGGCATAAAGAACATGGCCATAGTTGGGTTTTCTGAATCAGATCATTCTGTAGTTCTCTGGCCAGTAGAGCCAGATATTTTTCAGACATCTGATTTTTATACTTGAAAAAGCATTGTGATAAAATAAAAACATCAATATAACAGCGTCATAAGTTAGCTTTCCACTAACTAAGCTGGAAGAATAAAAACCTTTCCGGGTAAGCCCGTTACAGCAGTAAATGAGTTAAAAGTCAGGTGGCACCGTCCGAGAGGACCCTTACTATTATATATAGTAGTGGTCGTGGGCGGTTTTTTTTATACCCCGATCACAATAAATGGAGTAAAAATATGTTAGACATGCAGTATGTTAGAGATAATGCAGCGTTAGTTAAACAAGCTACCCTCGATAAAGGATTTGATGCGAGCGTAATCGACGAACTCCTGGCAGTCGATGCAAAACATCGCATATTGATTGGCGAAGTAGAGAAAATCAGACATGATCGCAATAATCTAAATGATCAACTCAAAAAAAACCGTACCGACGAATTAATTAATCAGTCGCGCGCACTCAAAGCCGAGCTAGATAAAAAAGAACCAGAATTAGATGCTCTCGCCCAGCAAGTCAAAGAGTTGGCGCTAAAAATCCCCAACCCATCTGCCTCGGATGTTCTGGTTGGCAAAGAAGAAGACAATCAGGTCGTAAGGCAGGTAGGGACTATCAAAAAATTTGACTTTCCTGTGCGCGATCACTTAGAGCTCGGGACTCTCACAAAGACTCTTGATCTCTCAGCAGGTACCAAAGTAGCTCAGTCAGGCTTTTACTACGTAAAGGGACTAGGTGCCATGCTCGAGTTTGCACTAGCTCAGTTTGCCCTTAGCAAATTAGCTAAGCACGGCTTTACCCCCGTCATCACCCCCAATGTAGCGAACGAACATAGTGTCGTTGGCTGTGGATTTCAGGCACGTAGCGACAAAGAGCGCCAGATTTATCACCTAGAAGGTGAAGATCTAGATATGATCGGTACTGCCGAGATTACACTAGTAGGACAGCACCAGGACGAGACATTTAATGCATCCGACCTACCACTAAAATATGCTGGCTACTCATATTGTTATCGTTACGAAAAAGGGAGCTACGGTCGTGATGTCCGCGGCATCATTAGAGTCCACGAATTTCGAAAGATCGAGATGGTTGTATTTTGTTTGCCCGAAGAAAGTGATGCAATCCACGAAAAACTAAGAGAGATCGAAGAAGAGATCTGGACCGAGTTAGAGGTGCCATATCAGTTGATCAAAATGGCAACTGGCGACCTAGGTAATGCGGCCACTCGCAAATACGATATCGAGGCGTGGATGCCCTCACAAAATAAGTATCGTGAGGTGACTAGTACCAGTAATACGACCGATTTTCAGGCACGAAGACTCGGCATTAAAGTCCGCCGCAACGGTGCAACCGAATATCTCCACACACTCAATGGCACAGCCTTTGCGCTAGGTAGGGCTATGGTCGCAATCTACGAAAACTATCAAAACGAAGACGGAAGTATTAATGTGCCAAAGGTACTTCAGCCATTTGTGGGTGTGACTGTTATCCCACTACAAAAATAATATGAATAAAATATCCTTCGTTTATTTTGATGTTGGGGGCGTTCTGATCAAAGACTTCTCTGCTTCCACCAAATGGCAGCAGATGATGAGTGATATGGGTGTCAAAGAGTCTGACTATCCAAAATTTGACTTTATCTATGATGAACATGCTCAGAGAATTAACCTGGATCTCCCAATAGATAATTTGATCCCAATTCTAGAAAAAGAATTCAAACTGTCGATTCCTTGGGAGCATTCGTGGTTAGATGAGTTTGTGGCACGATTTGAACCAAATCCTGGGATTAATGAGATCGTTGGACAGGTGAGTGATAAGGTCAAAGTCGGGTTGCTCACCAACATGTGGCCTGGCATGTTAGACAAAATTAAATACTCAAAGCTCCTGCCAGAGTATGACTGGGCAACTGTTGTTGATAGTACAGTGGTCCACCTCCAGAAGCCAGACAAAGAAATCTATGAGTACGCAGAGCAACTAGCCAAGGTTCCGAGTTCCGAAATCCTCTTTATAGACAATACAGCCAAACACTTAGTCGAGCCAGCCAAGCTCGGTTGGCAGACCTATCTCTATAGCTCCTCCAACTACGAGCAATCGAACAAGGATCTAGCCAAATTTATCAGCCAAAATCTGTAGGCCACATGCTATACTTGGAGCCATGTTCAATTTCTTAACTAACCTTTTTGACGGCAACGCTCGCGAGCTAAGCAGGCTAAAACCCATCGTAGACCAGGTCAATGCTCTCGAGGAAAGTATCAAATCTCTCAAAGACAAAGAATTGCCAGGCAAAACTGCCGAACTAAAAACTAGATTAAAAAATGGCGAGAGTTTGGATGATATTCTCCCAGAGGCACTAGCTACTATCCGGGAGGCTATCCGCCGTGTCACTGGTGAGCGGGCCTATGACGTTCAGTTAATCTCTGCCCTCTCCCTCTACAACGGACGGATCAGCGAGCAAAAGACAGGTGAGGGTAAGACCCTCTCAGCAACCCTAGCTTCTTATGTCCGAGCGCTCATGGGTCAGGGCGTACACGTAGTGACAGTCAACGATTACCTAGCTCGGCGTGACGCCGGGTGGTACGGGCGCGCCCACCTCCTACTCGGCCTCTCAGTCGGAGTAATTTATTCTGGGATGGGTGATCAGCCAGGAGAACTCTTGGATCTTGAATATACTAATGAGTCAGAGGAAGAAGAGAGGCTAAAGCACTTCCGCCGTGTCCCAAGACGTGAAGCCTACTCAGCCGACATTACCTACGGTACCAACAACGAATTTGGCTTTGACTATCTAAGAGACAACATGGCGATGAAGCTCGAGGACAAAGTCCAGCGGGGCCATTACTTTGCGATCGTGGACGAAGTCGATAGTATCCTAATCGACGAGGCTCGTACCCCACTCATTATTAGCGCCCCAGATGCCGAGCCAACCAACAAATACAAAGAGTACGCAGGATTAGTCAAAACCCTGATCAAAGATACAGATTATGATGTTGATGAAAAACTAAAATCCGCGACCCTAACCGATTATGGTATTAGGCGTCTTGAGCAGAGGCTCAAAGTCAAAAATCTCTACGAAGAGAGCTACAACACTGTTCACCATATAGAGGCAGCCCTCAAAGCCGAGACGCTCTTTACCAAAGATAAAGACTATGTCGTCAAAGATGCTCAAGTTATTATCGTCGATGAACACACTGGGCGTCTCATGTACGGCCGACGCTATAGCGATGGGCTACATCAGGCCATCGAAGCCAAAGAAGGTGTCAACATCGCTGCCGAGAGTAGGACACTAGCTACTATCTCACTCCAAAACTACTTCCGTATGTACACCCACCTCGCTGGTATGACAGGTACAGCTAGTACCGAGGGCGAAGAGTTTAAAAAGATCTACAACCTAGATGTCATGGTCATCCCTACTCATCGGCCAGTCGCCCGCGTGGATCACACAGACCTGATCTATAAGACTGCCCGCTCCAAATACAGTGCCATAGTAAGAGATGTCGAAGAGATGCACAAAAAAGGTACCCCAGTTTTGATCGGTACCAAGAGTATCGACCACAACCAGATTATTAGTAAATACTTAAAAAAGAAAAACCTCCCTCATTTTGTCCTAAACGCCAAAAATCATGCCGAAGAAGCCAAGATTATTAGTAACGCCGGAGCCTACGGCGCCATTACAGTTGCTACCAACATCGCCGGTCGTGGTGTCGATATCGTCCTAGGTGGTGACAAAGCGCAGTTTGAAAAAGCAGAATGGAAAAAAGCTCACGAAAAAGTCGTGGCTGCAGGTGGGCTGCACGTCATCGGTACCGAGAGGCACGACTCTCGCCGTATCGACAATCAGCTAAGGGGTCGCTCAGGTCGCCAAGGTGACCCAGGTAGTTCTCGCTTTTATGTGAGTCTCGAAGACGATCTAATGCGTATCTTTGGTGGCGAAAAAATAGCCAGTATCATGACTATGCTCAAGATCCCGGATGAAGAGGCGATCGAACATCAGATGGTGAGTAAGGCACTAGAGGGTGCGCAGGTAAAAGTAGAAGGATTCTATTTTGACATGCGCAAGAGAGTGGTTGAGTATGACGACGTGATGAATAAACACAGGAGCGTCATCTACCAGCTCCGCGACCGGATACTCTCCGAGGCTAATACAGAATCAGAGCTATCGACTAGGATCAAAGATTTGATCATGAGTGAGCTAGAGCTAATAGTTAACTCGCGTATTGTTGAGGGGCTATCAGTCAAAGAAATCGACATGATAGTCAAAGAATTTGTGAGCATTATCCCTTTTGACGACAACTCTCAAAAGCAGCTACTCAAAGAGCTGAGCAAAACCAAAGATGGTAGCGTAATCATCAAATCACTGCAGGATATAGCGATCTCTACCTACGACGCTCGTGTCAAAAATATTGGAGAGAGTGTGAGTCGTGAGATCGAAAAGTATGTGTACTTAACTACACTAGATGAAAAATGGATGGACCACCTAGATGCTATGGAATCACTCCGTGATGGTATAGGGCTAAGAGGCTACGCTCAGCGTGACCCACTGGTCGAATACCAAAAAGAAGCATACTCCATGTTTGAGAGGTTAGTCGGAGCTATCGAGAGTGATGTGGTACACAAGATTTATCGACTTAATCCCGT
>DALYFH010000009.1:0-34104 GCA_031972135.1 Candidatus Woesebacteria bacterium | reverse complement strand
GCTAGCTTGATCTCTTTGCCAACTTTGAGTACGAGATTATATGAATGATCTAGATCTGGAAGTTTTTTCTCAACTGGCATGTCGTCACGAGCGATGTACCAGTAACTAGCTTTTTTGACATCTCTAGTTTGGCAGTTGTGGGCGAGGAGGTAGTAGATCGGGAGCTGGAGTGAGTCTACACTCTCCTCCCCTAATCCTGTTTTGAAATCGAGGATACTAACTGAGTCATCCGCCTCATTGTATTCGAGCCAATCTAGCTTGCCGCAGAGCATAAGATTATCTTCTTCGGATAGCCAATACTGTGGGAGATCCATTTTGATTTTGACTGCTTTTTCTTTTAGAGGACCTGGGTGAGCCATGATGCGTCTAAGCATCTCCTCCCCGCGACTCTTGTATTTGTCCTCTGTTTCTTGGTCAACAAAACCACCGAGTTGGCCGGAGACTTTTTTCCAAGCAATTTGAAAACGCTCAATCAGAGAGATTTCAAATCTTTTTGCTGTTGGGAGAACAGAGAGGGACTCTAGGACTTCGTGGACTGCAGAGCCTAGCGACATACTAGGAGTAACTAGGGTGATTTTGTGGCCTGTACGAGGATCTCTGTAGATACTACTTAGGTAGTAGGCACGAGGACAGTTTTTGAAGTTACTGATACTACTATGTGAGAGCCATACTGCACTAAATTTGTCTGGCATATGTGTAGTATATCGCAAATAGTATATAGTATATAGCCAGATGAAAAACTTAAAATTAGTTTGGTTTAGTTTTGTAAATAGTCTTGCTTTTCGGATACTAATTGCATCATATCTAATTGCTATTATCGGTGGTTTAGGTCTCTCCTGGTGGGAAGTAACTCAGACACAAAAGGGATTGGTCGCGGAGATAGGATCGAGAGAAGCCATAGTCCGAACATTAGATACGCAGCTCGATGATAAGCTCACGGAGCTCACAGAGTTAAAAAATGATGATCAGGTAGTTAAAAATGCGAGTCTCTCGGCTGAAATCGTAAGTATCGAAAAAACCTATTTGGCAGGCCAGCAGTTATTTGAAGACCGATCAGATCTGGTTATTGCAGGTGGTAAGACTAGTAATGTCGATCTCGCTCTAGCTAAATTTTTGGGCTTACTAGGTCAGAAGAAATGGAGTGAAGCAGAGGAGCAGAGAGCAAAAGTGCGAGCAGAGATAGATAAAGTTATCGCTTTATCGATCCCAAAAGTGACTGCACCTAGTGCAACAAGTAGTAATACTGCTCCTGGGAGCGGATATAGTCGACAAAAAGTAAGTACTGGTCGTGGTGAGTTTGTAATATCACTGATTGTTGCACCAGGTGCCAGAGCCATGGTTGAGACTGCTGGTGACTTGGACTGTGTGGACAACTGCCCGACCAAGAGCCTCGCAGAACATATCGCTGCGTCAGGTGGATTTGCTGGCATAAATGGCGCCTACTTTTGCCCACCTGATTACCCGAGATGTCAGGGTAAAGTAAATAGTTTTGATACTCTCGCGGTTAATGGTAGGACCAAGTCGGTACATAACCGAGCGAATAATGTCTACTCTACTGTCCCTCTAGTTGCGATGTACGGAGCATCTCTTAGTTTTTATGACCAGACAGTACAATGGGGAGTCGATACTGGGAGTAATGGGGCTATCGCCAACTTCCCCCGACTACTACGTGATGGCAACGTAGCAACTGGAGATGAAGGGAGCAAAGGCACTAGAGGATTTGTCGGCACCAAAGATGGTGCGATAGTGATTGGGCATGTTTTTGCGGCGAGTCTCCTAGATACCGCCGAAGTATTAAAGACACTAGGTCTACAGAACGCCCTTAACCTAGATGGAGGTGGATCTTCTGCACTATGGATTGATGGGAGCTATAAAGTAGGGCCTGGGAGGTCACTACCGACGGCAATAGTATTAGTTAGATGAAATTCTTTCGAATAGACTTTGACACGCTGCCCATCCTAGGCCTAAAGATGTTGCAAATATTATTGCTTCTATCGCATAGAACATTATTTTTTCGTTAGATGGTAGCTCAGGTTTAATCACGAGGGTGTTGTCGCAAAGTACGCCTGATTTCATTCGCTTGTGGGTAGTGCTTGTTAACTAGATCCCAAAACCTGACACCATGTCCACGCCATCTGAGGTGAGCTAGCTCGTGCACTACCACGTATTCTACTGCCGCGGGACTGGTCTCGACCAACTTGAGGTTAAATGAGATCACTCCTGTCTGACCACAGCTGCCCCAGTAGGTACGGACATGGGTAAAGCGGAGAGAGCGAGGAGTTAAGGACATGACTGATGAGTAGCTCGTGACTAGCTTTTTGATTAACTCTTTTAACTCTTCTTCTGTGCAGAATGGTGTTGGTTTTACTCTTGTTTTTGCCTGCTCATTTAGCCTTTTAGCTAGCCATTTGCTCTTACTCTCTACAAATTTATCAATGAGATATTTGGGATATAGATGTGGGGCACGCACCACCACCTCGCCTCCCCTTTTTACCTGGAGACTGACCGTACTCTTGAGTGAACGGATGAGGATATATTTATGTGGCATGACAACTAGTATATATCGTGTTATACTATGGGGCATATGCCAATAGATATTGAAAAGCAGAGAGCAGCCTTAGAAGCTCTTGAGATGCATAAATTTCACAACGGTGACCCTGACCCAGAGCGAGATGTCAGTTTTGGACATTTCGCAGATAAAGATTATTATCATATGCGCGCTAACGACCGCAGGACAAAAAAGCCTGTCGCAATTCATGATATGACCCATACTCTTTTTATATCTTCCCGAACGCAATAGCATCACGGACATGACCGGCAGAGCCCATGAGTGAAGCGTAGGAGATGGTGTAGTCGCCGTAGCGAGTATTGAGACCATCTAGGGCGGTTACCAGCCTATTCTCTTTGACTTTGTCGATAAACAAGCTCTCCTGGTTGTCATCGCGACCGATGCCAAAGAGTGTAATAGCTACCTTCTTCACTCTTCGCTCTGCGAGCTCCGAGGTGACACGGTAACTTTTTGCTTTTGGTATTAGCGCGCTAACTGCGGAAATCAGATCATGGTCTGACTGAAGTGACGTTTTGAGTTTGTGACCGAGCTTATACGAAGTATGGTCAGAATAGCGGAGACTGATATGGGTCGCACTGGCACTATAGCCATCCCGGCGCAATCGCCTGCCAGCCTTGCTCACTAGCTTGGCCATGATGGGGTACCATTCATCCCTACTCATTGGGTGTGGTAGAACATAGGACTGGCCATAGCTACGAGTCTGAAACTCGACGTCGTCTACCTCGTATCCCCTTAGGCGTGCGTGCCAGTAGTCCCCCAGAACTGATTCAAAAGCAGATCTTAAGGTCTGGCGACTAGCTTGATAAAACTGGAGAGGTGTAAAAACCCCTACTTTGTGCAAACGTGCTTCATTACGAGTATTGATACCACAAAAATCCATTAACTCAATTTTGTTATAGATATCAATAAAGTTGGTATGGTCGATCACGTCAAACCCATCTGGTTTGTGTAGACCTGAGGCCAGCTTGGCTAGATTTTGGTTGGTACTGATACCAACCGAAACCCGCAAATAGTCACCTATCTCCCTTTTTATGCGAGATTTGATCTCTCTGACAACCTCTGTCTGATCCGAGTTTGTGGGCAAGGTGAGGACAAATTCGTCAATCGATTTGGCTAAGGGATGAGGAGCATAATCTGAGAGCAGAGTGGCAAAGCGACGATGGACCTCCCTATATTTTGGTGGATCGGCCTGGCGGGAGAGCAGGATGGGGCAGCGCTCCCTACCCTCGGATAGAGTCATGCCAGTCTTGACCCCCCAGAGCTTGGCCTCGACACTAGGGGCTAGGATACAGCCGTAAGGAGCATCGGTGTGGACGACGGCCACTGGCTTGTAGCGCAACAGTGAGTTGGCCTGCTGCTCGACACTAGCAAAACAAGAGTTGAGGTCGATGTGCATGACATGGGGAGTGGCTGGGTTAAAACCCGCCTGTGTAGGCAGGCTAGTCGGGGAGACCATCGGAGACCTCCTCTAGTGTCCAGTGGAGCGTATCGGCATTTAGATTGAGGCGGAAGAAGAGATCGTCGGCAACAACTGAGAAGATGTGGTGGCGAGTATTACCATCCTTATATGTATGGCGCAGACCAACCTGACTGACTGGATAGGTGCGCCTGGACCAAGTGAGCTCGATAGGGCGAACTTTACGCTCCTTTGCGTCAAAGGCAGCTATCACAGAGACGGGTTCGGATATTCTTTGGATCATTCTTTATTTATAAACCGAATATTAGACGAAATCAACTGTTGACAAATATATTGTTATAGGCTATATTTCTTGTTCATATGATAAAAACTTTAGAACAGTTAAAAGAAATGTATCCGGATGGGCAATCTCTTCAGAAAGCATTGAAAGATCCCGTTGAAGAATATCGAAGAAAAAACCCAGATAGTGAATTCTTACCTGGACTAGAGCTTGTCAGGAAACAAGCAATTGCTCTACTACTTGGACGTATAGATATGTGGAACATAGCTGTTGCCCAAGAACAAATAACTATCGATCTTCCTGAAGTTGATCTTAGTCAAGAATTACAAATAGTAATGAAAGCTTATGAAAAAGATGGGGCAATTTTAACAGCAAAAAATAAGAAAACCGGTGAGGAAGCCTTAACTTTGATAGTGGATACTAGTATTGAAGGAAAGCCTAGTCCTTGGGATAGAAATTTAGGAATTCGAGGAGATAAAGAAACTGCTGAATTAGTGTCTTCAGGACTATTAGCTGTAATGTTTGTATTAAACACTGTTGAATCTATTGGAAGAAATAAATTTGAAAATAGTGCTATTGAAGAACATCTTGATTTGATACGAGCAGGTGGCAATTTAAAATTAGCCAAAACTACAATGATTCTTTCTAATTTTTTTAATCGAGATTTTTTACAGATAGCAAGTTAGAAACTTTGATTTTTAGTTGATCTGTCAGATTAATTCCAAATGGCAGTTTTAGCTCACGGTTACTGTGACCATTTTGAAAGATAAGAGTTATCTGGTTATCGCCTCGATTTTCCTGCAGGAGTTTGTTTAGTTCAAAGAGTGTCGCTTTACTGGTCCCCTGAGGAATAATAATAGTGTTGGGGTCGACAGGCTTGGCATCAGTTGATTCGGCTGTGTCAGGCTGCTCGGTGACTGGAGAGATAGAGTCGACGATGAGAGATAATCTATCTTCCCTCTCCTCGACCTTACCTTTGACCATGACCACGCTATTGGGGATGAGCATGCTCTTGACCTCTGCATAAGTCTTAGGGAACACTACGGCCTCGATCTCACCACCCTCATCCGTGAGGAGGAGGAACGCCATCTCTTGTTGCTTGGTCTTGGTTACTACTGTCCTAGAAGTTTTGATGATAGCAGCAATGGTTGCTTTGAGACCTTTCTTTTCGTCGATATCGGCTATGTTAGTAGTCCATTCGTTTTTGGCTTTTTTGAGGATTTTTTGACTTGGGTGCTCCCGCAGATATATCCCCAGGAGTTCCCGCTCCATCTCCATGAGCTCCCGACTGCTAAACTCGGTTTTGGTGCTCTCCCATTTGTCGACGATACTAACCTCTTCTTCGATTAGACTATCAAAGAGACCTCCCTGGTTACTATTTTTTTCGGACGTAGATTTGCCTACTTTTAGCCTGATGCGGTCGATCTCGTCTAAGATGATGGCTCGCTTACCAAAAGCATCAAAGGCACCGACTTTGATCAAACTTTCTAAGACCTTTTTGTTAACTTTTTGGGTATCTACTCGTTTGATAAAGTCTGTAAAACTCTGAAAATCACCTGCTCCAGTGCGCTCAAGCAAAACATTATCTATTGCTGCTGTGCCTACATTTTTGATGGCAGAAAAACCAAAGCGGATCGCTTTTTTATCGAGCGACTTAGCATCTTCGATCACGCTAAAGTCATTCTGACTCTTGTTGATGTCGGGAGGCAAAACAATAATCCCCATACTGCGACACTCTTCGAGACAGAGCGCCATCTTGTCTTCCCTCCCTGCTTCGGCAGACATAAGAGCTGTCATGTATTCGACCGGGTAGTGGGCCTTGAGGTACGCTGTCTGGTAGGCGATCATGGCGTAGCTGGTAGCGTGAGCTTTGTTAAAGCCGTAGCCGGCAAACCGCTCAATAAAGGACCAGACCTTTTCGGCGATATCTTCGGAGTAGCCGTGAACAACTGACTCTTTGAGGAACTTGGTGTGTTCCTTTTTCATAGTCTCGACACTCTTTTTGCCCATAGCGCGCCTTAGGATATCGGCTTCGCCGAGACTGTATCCTGCCATGACGTTAGCAATCTTTAAAACCTGCTCTTGGTAGACTGCAATACCATAGGTCTCGCCTAGGATCGGTTTGAGGTCTGGGTGGAGGTACTTAACGCTATCTGGCTCGAGCTTGCCTTTGACAAACTCGGGGATCAGAGCCATAGGACCTGGGCGGTAGAGCGCGATCAAAGCGACGATATCTCCAAAGACGTCAGGCTTTAGCTGTTTGGCGAGCCGGCGCATACCCCCAGATTCCATCTGGAAAATACCTGTTGTTTCACCACGGGACAGTAGCTCAAAGACCTTTTTGTCATCGAGCGCGAGGCCGGAGAGGTCGACTCTGTGACCCCGTGTTTCCTGGATTAGCTTGACTGCGTTCTGGAGAATGGTTAAGTTGCGAAGACCAAGGAAATCCATTTTGAGCAGTCCTACCGCATCTGGTTTGACGTTTAGGTCTAGGGCATACATGTCGTACTGGGTCGTCACCTTACCCTCTTTGGTATCTCGTTGTAATGGTGTGTAGTTGGTGAGAGGTGCATCGGCTATGATCACGGCCGCAGCATGGACACTACTATGCCTGGCACTGCCCTCAACCCTTTTGGCTAGATCTATCAACTCTTTGTATTTAGGATTTTTGTAGAGCTCGGTGAGCTCAGCGACGCTCGCTAGGGCTTCGTCTAGACTACTGCCCATCGGGATTAGCTTGCTGATCATATCTGGCTCGTTGTATGGCATGCCGAGGACGCGGCCAATATCTCTGACTGCCGCCTTGGCTTCCATCGTCCCAAAGGTGATAACCTGTGCCACTTTGTCGTCACCGTATTTTTGAGTCACGTATTCGATGACCCGATCACGACCTACGTCGGCAATATCTACGTCGATATCAGGTGGACTCGGACGCTGAGGATTTAAGAACCGCTCAAACTGGAGACCGTGATAGATAGGGTCGACCGAGGTTATACGCAAAATATAGCTGACAATGGCGCCGGCGGCACTACCACGACCTGGACCGATCCGGATCCCATTACTCTTAGCCCAATTGATAAAGTCCTGCACGATCAAAAAGTAACTGGCGTATCCTTTGTCACAGATGACTCCTAGCTCGTAGTCTATGCGCTCTTGGATCTCAGGCCCGGCTCCTGGGTAGCGGTCCCCTACTTTCTCCATGACTAGCTGTCTAAGGTAGAGCTCGGGGGTACTACCCTCTGGGACTGGATATTTGGGGTAGATCATTTTGCCGGTTGGGATAATGAGATCAACTTTGTTGACAATCTTCCTGGTATTAGTTAGTGCCTCGGGGAGATCGCTAAAGAGATCGCTCATCTCATCCTGGCTTTTAAAGTAGAAGGTTGGGGAGTCGATCATTGTAAAGCGATTTTTGTCATCTAGCGTGGTGCGAGTCTGGATAGCGAGGAGTGCATCCTGGGCTCTAGCATCCTCTTTGCGAACATAGTGGACATCATTGGTGGCAATGAGAGGGATCCCATATTTGCGAGAGAGGACTAGCAACTGCTCATTAAGGGGTTTGAGGAGATTTTCTAACCCATCGTGTCTCTGGAGCTCGATGTAGTAGTCGTCGCCAAAAATGCGCAGATATTCTTTTAGTCGCTCTTCGGCCTTTGCTAGCTCGCCCTTGCCTAAGAGCCAAGGGATCTCACCCTGTGGACAGCTGCTGGTCGCAATCAAGCCTTCGTGATATTTTTCTAGGATCTCCCAATCTACTCTGGGTTTGTAATAAAATCCTTCGAGATGAGCCAGGCTCGCTAGCTTGAGGAGGTTGTGATAGCCAGTCAGATTTTTGGCGAGTAAGAGCTGATGATGAGTTTTGTGTTCTTTGGTTTTGTCATGGCGACTACCGGTCGTGTAGTACGCCTCCATCCCGATAATGGGCTTAAGGCCATTGCTCCGCATCACATTATAAAAGTGGATGGCACCGTACATGACGCCGTGATCGGTGAGCGCAACTGCGTCCATCCCGTAGCTCTTGGCGGCTACTGCTAGATCCTCGTCTTTACTTAAGCCATCAAGGAGACTGTACTGAGTGTGAACGTGGAGATGGTTAAAGTCCAAAACAGTCATAAGTACCTAGTCCCAAGTTATAAAACTGGAGGCCCGCCTACGTTAAAACTTCGGACGGGTAAACAGTAATTCTAGTTTAGCAGAGTGGTGAAAAGTCGGGTAACTATACCTGCATCAGCTTTGCCGCCAGTTGCTTTCATAACACTACCGACAAAGAACCCTAGTAATCCAGTTTTGCCTGATTTATATTCTTCTACCATCGCAGGATTATCTGAGAGAACTTTTTCAATAATTGGTTTGAGGATGTTCTCATCTGTTATCTTTTCCCCTGCTTTGGCTTTTTTGTTTTTGATATATTCTTCGGGAGAGATCGTGCTCTCAATTTTTTTATTTACCAGATCATTGGCTGCGATTTTTGTCAGAGCTGGATCTAACTCTTGGATCTTAGTAATGAACTGGAAGTAAGTGCTGTCGTTTACGATGATTTTGGCGGCACTCTCGATAACTCCAGCAGCGACTAACTCGGATACTACAGTATCTGGCAGCTTGGGCAAGCGGGACTTGATGGTAGTTAGCCAAGCATCATCAATTACCAGTGGAGGAATATCGGGATCTGGGAAGTAGCGGTAGTCGGCAGCACCTTCTTTTCTCCTTTGACTTACAGTCCCACGACCATCACGGTAACCACGAGTCTCCTGAACTGGGATCTCTCCTTTGTCTAAAATCTCACTCTGCCTTTTAAATTCAAAATCGAGTGAGTTGGCAAAGAAGCGGAAAGAGTTGATATTTTTTACTTCGACTTTGTAGTTTGGGAGATTCCCGTCGGGTGAGAGTGAGATATTGGCCTCTAGTCGCATGCTCCCTTTTTCCATATCACATGAGGAGACGCCGAGTGCTCGGATAATATCTCTAACTTTTTTTAAGAATTCTTTGGCCTGTTCGGGACTCTTGATATCTGGCTCTGTGACGATCTCGACGAGAGGTACTGAGGAGCGATTAAAGTCGATAAGTGATACTTTTTTGCCAGCGACTACTGCGTGGTGCATCTTGGCCGTGTCTTCTTCCATGTGGACGCGAGTGATACGGACAGGACCGTAACTGGTCTCGACTAGACCGTCATAACAAAGAGGTTCATCATACTGACTAATCTGATAACCCTTTGGGAGATCAGGGTAAAAGTAATGTTTGCGATCAAATTTGCTGACTTTGGCGATTTTGCAGCCAAGGGCTAGACCTATCAGGATACAGTCTTCGATAGCTTTTTTGTTGGGGACAGGGAGAGCGCCTGGCATACCCAAGCAGACTGGACATGTATAGATATTGGGTTTATCAGCTCCAAAGGGATCGTTCACGCAGCCACAGAACATCTTGGTTTTGGTGTTTAGCTCTACGTGGATCTCGGCACCACAGATTAGTTGGTAATTCATAGTTTAGGCCTCAGAGTATGGTGGTTTGTAACTGTCTGGTAGTGATGACCTAGAGTCAAAATAGTAGATTCTTTAAACTTGTCGGTGACCAGCTGCATCCCAACAGGCAAACCATCTTTAGTAAAGCCAGCAGGGAGTGCTAGTGAGGTTATGCCCACCTGGTTGATTGTGGTTGTGTAGAGATCTGAGAGCATGTTAGCGGATGGATCACTAATTAGATCCCCTATTTTCGTAGCTGGAGTAGGAGATACTGGCATGAGCAATACGTCACAATTTGCAAAAGCTTTTGTATAGGCATCACGCATAATAGTCCTTACTTTTTGGGCTTTGCGGTAGTAAGCGTCGTAGTAGCCAGAGCTCAGAGCGTACGTACCTATCATTATGCGTCTCATGTTCTCCTGTTTAAACAGAGTTCGATCTGCCCCATATCTGATACCATCGTAGCGAGCCAGATTACTACTGGTCTCGGAGGGGGCGATAAGGTAGTAGGTAGCTAGCCCTATCTCGGCGATCGGCAGACTGACATCCACTACTTGATATCCCAAGCCCTCAAAGGTCTTAGCTGCGTTTTTGACAATACTAGCTATCTCTGGATCTAGTCCTTTGGCGAACATCTCTATAGGGAGACCAATTTTTAATTTGGTATTAAAGTCAGTTAAGTTATTGACATAATCTGGCACTGGTTCGGGAGAGCTTGTAGCATCATATGGATCTACCCCGGCCATAACTGAGAGTAGGTGTGCCACATCTTCGACAGACTGAGCCATCGGACCGACAGTGTCAAAAGAGCTAGCGTAGGCGATGGCACCATAGCGACTGACCCTGCCATAGGTAACCTTGAGTCCAGTTATGTTATTCCAGCCTGCAGGATTACGAATACTACCTCCCGTATCTTCGCCTATTGAGAACTGCGCCATACCAGCAACTAGTGCAGTAGCAGATCCACCCGAGCTACCACCTGCAACTCGAGAGAGATCCCAAGGATTTTTGGCTACACCGTAATCAGTATTCTCCGTACTAGCACCATGTCCCCAGGCATCCATATTGGCTTTTGCAATTAGGATAGCGCCTGCACTTTTTAGCTTGTCATAAACAGTCGCTGAGTAAGGTGGGATAAATGTGTCGAGGATACGGCTTGCGGCAGTGGTCCTGATTCCTTTGGTTACATAGCCGTCTTTCATGACGTAAGGAATACCATAGAGTGGTCCATTGGGATCTAGCGTTTTCAGTTCTTTAAGAACTTCCTCTTGATCTCTAATCGTAATGAGGGCATTTAGCGAATCTTGATGTGAGGCAATATTTGTGTAGCATTCTTTGATCAAATCCACAGGGTCAAGCTCTTTTGATTTAATCATTGATGATAGTCTTGCTATCGTGTTAGTTAAGTACTTCATCAATCTTGCTCCAACGCCTGCTCAGCTACAAAGTACCCGTCATGTTTAGCTCGAGCATTGGATAGTGCCTCGTCTTGAGTGAACATGCGCGACTCGTCGACTAAGTCTTTTCGTAACACATTGGTGAGGCCAGTAATATCATTCGTGGCTTTTATCTGATCTGTATCGACACCACTTAGGATCTTGGCATATTCGAGAGTCGAGCTAACACCATCCTGAAGAGCAGATGTGAGTGAGGGATCAGGAGATAGTTTGGCTAGTGTGCTTAGGTTTTTGATGCCTGCGTTATCGATTATTGCTTGAGTCATTGATGACTAGTTTACCACTTTTGTTGTCCAGTGACACCTGGTAAGAGGGAGCAGTGGGACGCTTTGGATCTAGTAAACGGAGCGCTAGCTCATCTAGTAATTCGGACTGGATTAAACGCTTGAGTGGCCTCGCTCCATAAGCGGGGTCGTAACCTTTTTTGGCAAAATATGTTTTCACTTGTTCATCTACTTTGATCTTAACTCCCATTTCCTCGACATTCAATAATGCTTTATAGAGTTCATTTTCCACGATTTTCCCCATATTCTCGGGTTTTAAGCTATTAAAGACTATGACTTGATCTAAGCGATTTAAGAGTTCTGGCCGAAAAACATTTTTGAGCTCTGACTCAGGGAGATTGCTGGTCATAATGATAACTGTATTGGTAAAGTTGATGGTTCGACCTTTGCCATCGGTCAACCGACCATCGTCAAAAATCTGCAGAAAAGTGTTGTAGATCGTGGGATGAGCTTTTTCAATCTCATCGAGCAACACCACGCTGTACGGATGGCGCCTAACTGCCTCGGTTAGCTGGCCACCCTCTTCGTAGCCAATATACCCTGGAGGTGCGCCTATTAATCTCGCAATATTATGCTCCTCGCTATATTCGGACATGTCGAGTCTGATGATTGAGTTATCTGTCCCAAAGAGTTCGGTAGCTAGAGCCCTGGCAGTCTCTGTTTTACCAACACCGGTAGGTCCCAGGAAAAGAAAAGTGGCGATGGGACGGGTACTGGCGCTGATACCGGCGCGACTACGCCGAACGGCTGTGGCAACAGCTTTTACCGCTTCAGTTTGGCCGATAACTCGATTTGAGAGTGTCGTTTCGAGACTCAAGAGTTTTTCTGTTTCACTACTAACCAACCTGGTAACTGGAATCCCCGTCCAACGAGAGACTACTGTAGCAATATCGTCACTACCCACTTCTTCTTTGATTAGACGTTGTTCTTCGGGGATTTTTTTCCAGGATTTTTCGGCTGCGGCTAATTTTTTGCCGAGATCTGGCAATTGACCATACTTAATCTCGGCAGCTTTTTGGAGATTGACCTCTCTTTCTGCAGTTTCGAGCTCTAGTTTTAAGACATCTTTTTCTTTTTGGAGTTTAACGAGTGAACTCAAGAGTTCTTTTTGTTCTTGCCAGGTCTTTAGTTCCTCATCTAGCTCGGTCTTGAGACTCTTAATCTCGACGGCCAGTTCGGTGGCTTTGGCTTTACTACTTTCGGATTTTTCTTTTTTGAGGCCAGTTAGTTCGATCTCTTTTTGGGTGAGTGAGTGTTTTTTGATATCAAGAGACGTGGGGAGGCTTTCGGTCTCGATCTTGAGAGCACTAGCCGCCTCATCGACGAGATCGATGGCTTTGTCAGGGAGAAAGCGGTCAGCGATATAGCGCGAGCTCAGAGTCACGGCAGAGATGAGAGCGTCGTCGGTAATTCTGATTCCATGATGGATCTCATATTTTTCTTTGAGACCTCTAAGTATTGTAACGCTATCTTCAAGACTCGGTTCTTCCACCATGACTGGCTGGAATCGACGCTCTAAGGCTGCATCTTTTTCGATGTATTTGCGATACTCGTTGAGGGTTGTGGCTCCGATCATATGGAGCTGGCCCCTGGCGAGCGCCGGTTTGAGCATGTTACCGGCGTCTACGGCCCCCTCTGCGCCGCCAGCTCCAACGATAGTATGTAGCTCATCGATAAAAAGAATATATTTGCCTGCGGTATCATCAATTTCTTTGAGCAGTGCCTTGAGGCGTTCCTCAAACTCCCCCCGGAACTTAGCACCGGCTAGGATAGTACTAATATCGATAACTAGAAGTTCTTTGTCTTTGAGACTGTCTGGAACGTCACCTGAGATAATACGACTGGCGAGTCCCTCAACTATGGCAGTTTTGCCAACTCCTGGGTCCCCGACTAAAACAGGATTGTTCTTGGTGCGACGAGAGAGGACTTGCATGACCCGCCTGACTTCGTTGTCACGGCCGATAACTGGGTCAATTTTGCCTTCTTTGGCACGCGCAGTTAGATTAGTCGTGTAGAGGGAAATGGCAGATTTTTGGTCGTTCATAGCGTCTTACTAATATTTGTAATACGCTATAAGTATAAAAGCAATTTAGCAGTCTGTCAAGGTGAGTGCTAAGGTTTAAGCTCTTCTAAAAACCTATCTCTATCGTTGGCATCTCTTATAGCTTTCATCATATTCATTACCAATCCATCTTGGCGTGTTGCTAATGCAAAAAACAAGGTTGCATGTGGTTCGGGTAACTGACCTTCAGATAGTATCTTACTTTTTCTTAGTTCATTTTCTTCAACAGGTGTTCCCAAGAATTGTAAGATAGTGAGAGCATTGGGTATAGTATATGGCGGGTCTTGATTAGACTTAAGTTCAAGATTGTCCCTAATACTCCAAACGTCATCAGTCGTTAGCGTCACTATTCGTGTAATCGCAGCTCGTAGCTCTTCTGAAACCTTATCTGGCTTTATCATGAAGCAATATTATCACATACCGTCAAGTGCTTTAATCCGCTCGGCAATGGGGGGATGAGTTGAAAAGAGTTTAGCCAAGAAGTTGCCGTGTGTTTCGGTAGTTACAGGATCATCGATGTAGAGGTGGGCGGTAGCGGTGTTGGCACTCTCGAGCTTAATATCCTCATGCGAAGCAATCTTCTTAAGGGCGCTGATCAGCCCTGATGGCTGGCGGGTAATGTGTGCGGCGCTCGCATCTGCATAAAACTCGCGTCTTCTCGAGATTGCCATCTGGATGAGGCTCGCGATAATGGGGGCGAGAATGATAAAGACTAGGCCGATTACGAGCACTATGGGATTACTACCACGATTGTCGTTGTCTCCCCTACTATGCCAGCTGAGCCTCCAGGACCAGTCTAGGATCATAGCGATAGAGCCGACGAGGATAGCAACGATGGTCATGAGGCGGGTGTCGTAGTTTTTGATATGAGATAGCTCGTGCGCGATTACACCCTCTATTTCGGTTCGAGTCATGGTGTCTAAGAGGCCCTGTGTTACTGCTATGGCAGCGTGCTCTGGATCACGACCTGTCGCAAAGGCATTTAGTGCTGGGCTATCAATAACATAGATCCGTGGATTTGGGATACCAGCTACCCTGCTTAGGTTCTCAGTAATATTGGCATAGTGTGGGTGAGTCTTGCGAGTTACTGGATGTGCTCCAGCCAGACCTAGAGCGATACTATCTGAGTTATAGTAGCTGATCCAGCTACCAATACCAGATATAGCAAGAGCGAGGACTAGGTAGCTATAGTCGTAGTCGTAGAGATAGCTAAAGAAGTAGCCAAAGGCGACCATGAACGTAGTAAAACCCGCTATGATCACCCAGCTCTTCCTCTTGTTACTATCTATCTGTTCGTAGATATTTTGCATACTTTATAGCGAAATCTTGGGTGACTTTGTCTCGGCAGCGGTGACGCTAGTGACAGCATCCATATCTGCTACTTTGAGACCTGCTTGCTCACCAAAGCCGAACATCTTGGCAACTAAGTTGCTTGGGAATGTTACTAGTTTGACGTTAAAGTCGGCTGATAGATCGATTAGAGTACGCCTGCTATACATTAGCTTGTCAGCTGTGTCTCTGAGCTCTTCCATTAGGTTTTGGACTACCGTGTTACCTTTTAGCTCTGGGTTGCTCTCGACTATTACTGATAGGCGCGGGAGGATGTCGCCGAGCATACTAGATGCTGCAGCCTGTTTGTCGATGTTGCCGCTTTTACTAGCAGCTGCAACGCCTTTTCGAGCATCTGAGAGCATGGTTAAGATATCTTTTTCGTGTTTGAGGTAGCCTTTGACGCTAGCCTCGAGGTTGGGGATTAGATCTGCCTGCCGTTTTAGCTGATTGCCAATCTCCTGGATACTGGCTTTGATGCGGGTAAGTGCGGTCTGAAAGAAGTTGTAGAGGGAGATCACGTAGAGTAATAGACCACCAGCAACAACGAGCAATAATATGTTTAGATTCATACCAAATCCTTTCTTATACTTGACTATGCAGGCACAGTATAACACGACTTGCATTCTCATTTTATTCGGTATACATTTGGTTTATGATGAACAGTAACTGGAAAGGTCAGTTAGCTACTGCCAAAGCACAAGTACGAGCTATCGAACTAGGATATTTAGTCTCAATCCCGATTATGGATTATAGATATGATCTAGTGCTTGATGATGGTAAGAAACTTTGGAGAGTCCAAGTAAAGTACGCAAACAGAAAGCCTTCGCAGAGCGTGGGTGGCGTAGGTGTCAAACTTGCTTATGAAACTAGAGGCAGAACTCATGTTTATACCTACTCTGCGGAAGAAGTTGATGCTTTGATTGTATATGTTCCTAAAATTGATAGGCTTTGTTGGCTACCATGTAGTGCTTTTGTCGGAAAGAAGGAGCTAATTTTAAGAATAGAGCCACCACTTAACCACCAAAAAACCAAAATATTTTATGCCAGTGATTATTTTTGGTGATTTTGTTGTAAAATAGCTGTTACTCATCAAGTAGTGTGGGGCTGTAGCTCAGTTGGTTAGAGCGCGTCCCTGTCACGGACGAGGCCAGGGGTTCGAGCCCCCTCAGCCTCGCAATAGGTTTTGTCCTAATTGCGTACCTACACTATTAATCTGATTCTAAACACTAAATAGTATTCGCAACTAATCATTGACACGCCCCATAGGTATTTGCTATGTTGGTCTAGTAATATTATTTTCCTGCCCAGGAGATTAGATTATATGGACAAGAAAATTAAGCAGCTCTTAAAAACTATTAAGCTGAATGAGTCGACACTCTCAATGATGTTTGGAGTAGTTACTGTACTACTAATCGGAGTATTAATAGTGCGGATGTACAGCGCCAACAAGCCTGCAGAGATAACTTCTGAAGCTGAGCAAACAGAGATGGTAACCGAGCGCATAGGCGATGTCGTGGTTGAGAAAAAAGAAGATGGAACTAAGGTCCCGACCGAGCTCCCCGAAAAAGTAACAGTCGAAAAAGGACAGCATCTCTGGGCAATAGCCACCAAATACTACGGTAGTGGCTATAACTACGTAGATATCGCCAAGGCAAACAACCTAACTAACGCAAGTGCACTAGAAGTAGGTCAAGAGCTAGTGTTGCCTAAGGTAGCCGTTATCGAAGTAGGTACAGCTAAACCAGCTGCTACTGCAACCATGACTGAGCAGCCCAACAAGATCGAAGGTGACTCATACACTGTCGTCCGAGGTGATCATCTCTGGAGTATCGCAGTTCGTGCTTATGGGGATGGTTATAAGTGGGTTGAGATAGCCAAAGCTAACAACATAGCTCACTCTAACTACATCGAGGTCGGCCAGGTTCTCAAACTAAACCGTTAAACAGGATCAATTAGTTTTAATTACAAAAAGCTCCCCTATATGGGGAGCTTTTTTAGTGTCATATGTACCTATATTTAGGCAGTCATAATGGCTAGAGCATTGGTGGTGCCTGACTTTTTCCAGTGCTGACCGTGGATCACTAGGATAGTATCCCCTGCATGCACGTAGTCTGAGGCGCGGAGCGAATTGATCACTTCGTCGGCTCCCACATAGTCACCAGATGGCAGGTCAGCGACCACTGGGGTGATACCGTAGCCGAGACTCATTGCTTCAGCAGTTTCTTGACGCTCGGTCACTGCGATGATTGGGACTGGGAGACGATAGCGACTGATTGCGTGAGCGGTAAAGCCTGACTCGGTAAATACGACTATGGCATCTATCTTTGGCTTAAGTCCAGAGATAACGATCTGCATGGCAGCTTCGGCAATGATTGTTGTCGCATCGATACCTGCGTAGCGAGCCGCGTCGACTGGGCGCAGTTTTTCGTTCCATTTGGCGATCCTCGCCATGGTCTCGACACTGCGGATCGGATAAGCACCCCCCGCACTCTCGGCAGAGAGCATGATTGCATCTGTTCCGTCCATGACTGCGTGGGCTACGTCGGTCGCCTCAGCTCTAGTAGGTCTAGGATTTTTGATCATAGACTCGAGCATCTGGGTAGCTGTGATCACGGGTCTGTTGGCGACACGACATTTTTCGATAATGGTCTTTTGCCAGAATGCGAGCTGCTCAATCGGTACTTCGACGCCTAGGTCACCGCGGGCGACCATGACTGCATCTGCTGCTTTGATGATCTCGTCGATCCGGTCTAGCGCGGGCTGGCTCTCGATCTTGGCTACGATCTTGCTCTTCATCCCTCTCTTTTCCATCTCGGCTCTTAAGAGCTTGATGTCAGCGGCGGAGCGAACAAAGGAGAGACCTACGTAGTCGACCTTGTTGCGAGCATTCTTTTCGATCTGAGCAATGTCATTGTCGATAAGACTGGGGAAGTCGACGTCGATCCCAGGTAGATTAACGCCTTTTCTGTGCTTAATGACACTATCATTTTTTACTTTGACTACTATCGTCTGTTTGGTAACAGCCATGACCTCGGTCTCGACAAAACCATCATCTATTAAGAGCGCATCACCTTTTTTGAGCAATCCAAAGACGACACTGTGAGGGATGATCAGTTGTTCATCACCGGTAAAGCTTAGGCCTATGCTTAGCTCTTGACCATTTTGTACTGGAATATCGGCTTTATCTTTGGTCTCGAGTCTGATCTCTGGACCCTGTAGGTCTAGCAGTATGCCGAGTGTAGCTCCTTTTTCGTCCGCGACTTTTTGGGCCATTTTGATGTGTTCGTCGTGCCATTCGGGTGTGCTGTGCTTGGTGTTAAAACGAAAGACATTGGCGCCTGCATCGATTAGCTTGCCCATCATCTCGGCTGTCTCTGTGGCAGGACCAATCGTTGTGACTATTTTTGTGAGTTTATATGTATGCATACATGAGTCCTTAGTTATTAGTAATTAAATAAAACTTATTCCTGTCATATCGCTCGGTACTGGTAGACCCAGTGCGGTTAGGATGGTCGGTCCTACATCGACTAGACTCCCAACATAGTGAGTGAGACGTGGTTTGTCGCCAATATAGATGAATGGGACCAGATTGGTGGTGTGAGCTGAGAGCGCAGCCCTAGTCTCTTTGTCGTACATTTCCTCGGCATTACCGTGATCGGCAGTAATGATGACCTGATAGTCATGTTTTTTGGCGGTCTCGACTATTAGCTTTAAGGCTTTGTCGATTGTTTCGACACCAATGATTGCGGCTTTTATGTTACCCGTGTGGCCGACCATATCGGCGTTACAGAGGTTGATAAAGATCGCGTCATGAGTCTCTTTGCTTAGGACACCTTCTAAATAGGCGGCGATATCTGGAGTCCTCATCTCTGGTTTTTCGTCGTGAGTCTTGATATCACTATGACTATCAAACATCATGCGATCCTCACCCTCGTAGACTTCTTCTCTCTTACAGTTTAAAAAGAAAGTCATGTGGGGGAACTTTTCGGTCTCTGTGACTCTAAGCTGCTTAAGACCAGCCTCACTTATGACCTGGCCAACGGTACTCCCGGCATCTTCGAGGGGATAGGCCACTTCGACCTGATACTCAGGTTTATATTCGGTCATCGTGACGTAGAGCAGATTATCTGGTCCTTTTTCGAGGAACCGCTCGGTGAGCTGACGTGTCCTGTCATTGCGGAAATTTACAAAGATTACGGCGTCCGCAGAGCTTATTGCCCCTTCTTCGCCTGGACCAACCTCAACCACTACCGGCTCGACATATTCGTCGGTTACACCATTTTTATAAGACTCGAGGAGTGCTTCTTTGGCTGTTTTGTACTTTTTACCTACACGTTTAACGAGCACATCAAAGGTTTTGTCTGTCCTATCCCAGTTGTGATCTCTGTCCATTGCGTAGTAGCGACCACTGATACTGGCGATCTGGCCGAGCCCTATCTCTTTTAACTCGGCTTCGAGATGGTCCAGATACTTTTCGGCGCTAGTTGGTCTAGTGTCACGACCATCCATAAAAGCGTGAATATATAGTTTGGTTACTCCGTGTTTTTTGGCGGCTTTGACAAGCGCTATTAAGTGATCTTGGTGAGCATGGACACCACCAGTACCTATTAGACTCTTTAAGTGAAGCGTTGAGTTGTGTTTTTTGACGTGCTCAAAGGCCTTGAGAAATGCTTTGTTATCATCAAAACTACCGTCTTTGATTTTGTTACTAATCCGAACGAGGTCTTGATATAACACTTTGCCTGCACCGATCGTCATGTGATTGACTTCGCTCGTTCCCATTTGACCGTCTGGCAGCCCGACTGCCTCGCCGGAAGCTTCGATCGCGGTACTCGGATAGGTATCCCTTAAATAGTTGTAGTAGGGCGTCTTGGCGGTTGCGACTGCATTGCCTCCATAGCGGTTAGTGACACCCCAACCGTCTAGTACTATTGTAATTAGTTTTTTCTTTTTGGCTTTGGTCATAATTTAACTTTCGCTACTTAGCTGTCGTTCAATCGCCATGAGTCGATTGTATTTGCTCACACGCTCACCACGAGTGGGACCGACCTTGATAAATGCAGAACCGACAGCCACGGCGACGTCGACCATGGTTGCATCGTTGGTCTCGCCTCCACCCCTGTGTGAGGTAGTAGTCATAAGACCATTTTTGCGTGCTAATAGACAGCAGTCGACTGTTTCGGTTAGTGTCCCGATCTGGTTGAGCTTGATCAGGATAGCGGAGATCGCGTTTTGATCGATGGCTTTTTGGAGCCTGACAGGATTAGTTACTGTTAGATCATCACCAATGAGAGGGATACCATATTTATCGGTCACTACCTTTAGCTTGGTCCAGTTGTCCCAGTCGTCTTCGTGGAGACCATCTTCAATAGTTACGATTGGGTATTTTTTGAACCAGGATTCGTAATAGGCTATTAGCTCGTCTGCTGTGAGGGTCCTCTTTTCGACAGCTAGATCGTAGTTGCCATCCTTGTAGAACTCGCTTGCGGCAGCATCGATCGAGAAACCGACCTCATCTTTTGATTTGTAGCCTGCTAGCTCGATTGCTTCTTGCATGTAAGTAAAGGGTGCTTCGTTAGTGGGGATACCGTTCGGGGCAAAGGCTCCCTCGTTACCCACGTTAGTACTTAGCTTGTTTTTCTTTAGAACTTTAGCGAGCGCGTGGTAGCACTCCATGATCATGCGGACATTCTCTTTGACACTGCTCTTTCTCGTTGCAGAAAAACAGAACTCTTGTAAATCGGTTGTTTCGTCGGCGTGCTTGCCACCTTCGATCGCGACAACCATAGGCTGAGGGAGAGTCGAGAGATCTACGCCTGTCTTAAATGTATCCATGATGTGACGATAGAGCTCGACTTTTTTACTACTAGCGGCAGCATTTGCGACTGCGATACTGAGCGCGAGGATTGAGTTGCCACCGAGTTTTGCTTTGTTAGGTGTACCATCAATATTGATCATAAGCATGTCGATTGCTCTTTGGTCATAGGCATCTTGGCCGATAAGTGCGGGAGATAAGACATTGGTAATATTATCGATTGCACTCTGCATACCCTTGCCGTTCCAGCGCTTGGTGTCGCCATCCATCATGACTGTGGCTTCGTGAGATCCAGCCGAAGCGCCGTAAGGGACACTCGCGGTTGCGTGACTGCCATCTTCGAGCTCGACGTAAGCTTCGATTGTGGGGTAACCACCTGAGGCTAAGATCTCATAAGCATTAATTTTGGTTATTTTCATGACCAATCCTCCACTAATTTAATAAACATTGCGACGTAGTTATTATCTGCTTGCAACATAAGTTAGGCAAGCCTACAAAGGCGATAAGCCAAGTGGTACAATTAAAAGTTACAATCACTCAAGATACTGAGACTTATTGCGGGTATAGTTCAGTGGTAGAACGACTGCTTCCCAAGTAGTAGATAGGGGTCCGATTCCCCTTCCCCGCTCCAGTAAATCACATTGTTGAAAATTTTCATCATTTTTCACCGCCGTTTTTGCAGATAGCATAAAATCCCAGGGGTGTTGTGCTGTCCCGCTCGCTTCGCTCGCGGAAAGTCGGAGGTTCGATCCAAAGATTTCTTTGGATACGACCTTTTTCCGCAAAAGGTCGTCACACTCGGCGATTTCAATCAGGCTAGTAGCCTGATTGACCCATTTCTCCATAGGTTCGATCCAGCCACTTTGCGTTTGTGCGAGTGAGGTGATCATTTGCTCCAGCGATACCTTATCTGCGACCAACTTATTCTTTTCCGATTTGTAGGTATCTTGGTCAATGGCTTGGTCGAGATAGCCGTCTAGTAGTCGCTGGAGCTTAGTATTGATCACCTCAATCTTGCCTTGCGTCTCTCGCTCAAACGCATTTACCGATTGGGCGGAATCCTTTTTGTCTTCACTTAGTCTTTGCTTCATGTAGTCCGCCCAATCAGAGGGTAAAGCAGTTTGTTTGATCAGGTATGATACCTGGCGAGATAACTCACCTTCCGCTATTGGTGGTTCACTGCACCTGATTACTTTTGATTTCCTGGTGCAGTGATAGTAAACGTATCGGTGTTCATTCCCATTCTTTTGGTGTTTGACCTTCTCCTCGCCAGTGATCATCATCCCGCAGGAGCAATGAAAGAGACCACACAAAGTTCTCGGCTCCCATTTCGTTTTATGGTGTGGTCTCCCCTTTCTATCAAGAACCTCCTGCACCTGATCAAACAACTGCTTGGAGATAAGTGGCTGGTGACAACCCTCGTACAACTCGCCGTTGTATTTGAAAAAGCCGTAGTAGAAGGGGTTACGCAGGAGAAATGTAATTCGGCTCACATGGAGTCGCTTGCCGTTTTTTGATTTGATGTTATTCTCCGCCAGATAATTGGCGATATCCTCCAGCCGACTCTCTCCCTGCTTGTACAGATTAAATACCTGTTTCAGGATAACGGAGTTTTTCTTGTGCACATGGATAGTCTTGGTACGAGAGTCATTCAAGTATCCAAGCGGAATATTTGTACTGGCGTGGGCGGGTTTCCTCCCCAGACCCCTCCACCCGTCCACGCCAAAAACTGGAGAGAGTTTTGTGAGATCATCATAGAATTTCTATAGTATGATTATCAGAGGAGATTAAATATGAGTCCTGATAATCCACTACCAATTAGCATTGAACAAGAATTAGTACCGAATTCACAAATTCCACTGACAACTCATGAATTCCGAGCATGGAAAGAGAAACAAGGATTTGAAGTTGGACATAAGGGAACCGCATATAACCCAGAAAAGAAAGCTTATCTTTATACTAAATCGGAATGGGTAGTAAGTGATTTAGATCAAGCAGAAAAGTCCTTAAAAGTACTCGGGATACTGAAGGATCGTAAAATTTTACATCCTGGCATAGAATTTGGACTATCTACTACAGATGACGGGAGAGTTCAGGTTTTTGGAGTAATGCGAGAGATTGAAGAATATTCTGCTGATAAAAATGGGGTAGACAACCGACAAGCATTGAAAGCAGGCATTAATGAGCAGAATATGTATGATCCTGACTCCCATGTAGTTTCCTGGATACGGAGAGCTGTCCCAGACTATGATCCGAACACGCCAAACTATAACCCAATTCTTACAATATTATCTGATGCAGAAGCTAGACACACACATAACTGGGCGTGGGATAGGGATGGGACAGCTTATCCCATCGACATGGAGGTAATCCATCTCAATGATGAAAATGGTGGTATTGATTACGGAAATACTGCAATAAGAGATGCCATTAAAAGGATAGCTGACAACGAAACGCCAATACTAAATAATATACAAAAAGAGGTACTTGCACCCGATCGCTCTATTTCTATTGCCGCTATTAGATCGGGACACTCGTTAAGAGCAGAATATGAGGTTGATGAGCTGATTAGACCGTTCGAAGAAATATTACACGCTCATCCAGAAATAGATTTAATCGCAGCTCCAGAATATTATTTTTTTAATAATCCGAATGTTAAAACTCCACTCAAGTTTGCATCCTCTGGCAATGAGTATCTACTAGTTTCAGGCGACCCTGATCTAATCGAAGGAATGAATAAGCTTACAAAATTGGCAAAAGATACTCGGACAAGCATATGCGTTGGTACAGTCTGCGAAGCGGAAGATATCGAGGATGTTCAGGTATTTCACAATACAGCAATTATTATTGATAGTGATGGAAAAATTGTCCAACTAAGGAGAAAATTCACAGGTAGCGATTCAATTAGATTTACTGATGATAACTACGATACCAACGATTTCTTCTGGCATGACGAAAACGACAAATATCGAGACGGTATATTTATTCCAGATCGCAACTTTAACCCACTTTCAAAAGAGGAAAGAATTATGACTAAAGCTATGTGGTCTGCACAAGATAGCATCAAGCCAATAAGATTAAAGAGTAAAAATGGCGAGGCGTACTCTGTTTTGGTTGGTATTTGTGCTGAGATGCATGACGAACGATTCAGTATGCAAGCAAGTGACACAAAAACAGATGTTCTATTGAGTGTTGCGCTAGAAGGGGATGCACATTATACAGAGCACTCAGAGTTACAACTGTTTGGAGAAATTGACGCAGGATCACTCACAAATAAAATACTAAAATATCAAACTGATGGGTTACCAGCTTGGAAAGATCCGCTCGCACGTTCACGAGAGTGGGCTGAGAATTACATTAGAGGAAAAGATAAAATTATTTCCAGAGATTTAAATTATGCAAAAGCACAAAATACAGTTTCAGAAAAAGGACTTTGGGTTGCAGTTGATGGATATGAAGACCAAGCAGGAGTTTTCCCAGTTTCTCGAAGAGAATCTGTTAAAAATGCTAACTTTACAAAAGACTATCTTATTGTCAATGCAGTTGTTTAATGCTTAAATATAGAGAAGAGTTTCGATTTGATGTAGTTTGTACGGATAGACCTGGGGAGTATAATTATAGGTATGCTTGAGGATTTAGTGTTTGTTCTAAACCAGATAAAGAAAATTTACGGTGAATATGGTCTTTTAGACCTATATGTAAACTACGCAAACACACTCGAGCAGATAGCCAAGGAATCTACAGAAGAACTACAGAAAGCCGTGAAAGATTATCGAAAACGGATTGAGGAAGCCCACACCAAACTCGAGCCAAACGGATGGTCATATTCCCAAATAGAGTTCTTTGACAAGTTTGGAGCAAGATCGTTAGTAGGTAAACAGGGATGGCAAAATTTCCTTGACGTTCTCGCGGATAATCAGGCAAACACTCCAGGAGCGGTAGCAGAGATTCGAAGACTCGAAACTGACCTAACCCAACTTATTACCAACACAGATAATGTCCTTAACAGTCTAGGTAAAATCTCCGCATCTCCTAAACTTGAGCCAGACGAGGCAATCATAGAGATTGTTTTTGATGACAAGGCAGGAATTAACAACCTGGCTGATCAAGCCAAATTTTCTGAGATTTGGAAAGACATCATCTATGCATATTCCCTCTTAGCAGGTACTTCTATAGAGAAAACAAGAATCATTGGCGTGTCCAAAGCAAGCCCATTCACCGAATACCTGGCGAGTGGGACGCTACTTGTAGGCTTTCTACATCAAACTATTGTTCAGTTTCTTGATCTTAAAGAACACTTTCTAAACTTGAAGTCCAACGCCTTGGCACTTGAGAATGAACAACTCATTCTCGACGGAAAACGGTTCAAGCTTATGGATGAGATAGACAAGCGACAGCGAGAAAAAGTTATTGAGGTTGTACATCAAATTGCAGATCTAAGCACAGTTAAAGGGGTTGATGTAGGGATCAAAAATACCGCTAAAATCGCCCTAGCTAAATCTGCTCCAGATCTGTATGACTTCCTGACCAATGGGGGTAAGGTGGACACTTCAGAGCCACAAGCAAAGGAAATGGATAAGAAATCGTTTAAGTTGGAAACAAAATACAGAACTGTACTAGCGCTACAAGAAAGGGTACAAAATCTAATAGCCGCAGGCGAAGTAGTTAAGCCACCTAAAAAAATTAAGAAAAAAGTCAAAATGAAGATCAAACAAAAGTCTAAAGCTCTTAAACCACCTATAACTGCATCCAAGACTGAAAATTCAGATAAGACAAAAGTTAATTAATAGTAGATCCAAGTCCTCTCACAAAACTCTCTCCTGTTTTTGGCGTGGACGGGTGGAGGGGTCTGGGGAGGAAACCCGCCCACGCCAGTACAAATATTCCGCCGTTGGGGTCGTAAAACGACCCATACCCGCCAATTCTGGGTTTCTCTCCCGCTCGCCACTATATGGATGTGATTTTTGTGGCTCGGCGGGGGGTGAATACAAATTTGCGAGCGGGAGAGACTTGGCGGGTGTCCCCTGACATGTCAGGGGCGACGGCGGGCACCATTTTGCAGAGGTTCATACATTTTTGGAATTTAGACTTTTTGCCGACTACAATTACCTGGATTGTGTTATAAAATGAGTTCTGACTTTGTTATACAGGGGCTCCAGACGATACCTAAATTAAATTTTTTCAAATTTGGCTTTGAAATCAACTTTTAGCTTGGCTTTATTTAGGCTTTTTCCTTTTTTTTGGGATTAGCACGGAACTTTTGGAATCTGACAACCTGAGTTGGACCGATTTATGTCAACTGAGATTGAGAGTATTAGTTTTTGGAAACTTTTGTTTTATTCTTCAAATAAGAATCTAATGCGAAGGAAATTCTACCTTTTTTCCTCAAAGTATCTTGTGCTTCTCTTAAAGGCATAGCGTAATCAATTACTGCTTTAGCTAATTCGTAAAGATCACGAGTATCAATGAACAGTATTTCATTCAACTGATTTTGTTCATCAGAATTTGTATATGCATTAGATCTTTCATTTGGGGGTCTTTCAAGATCATGGTTAAGGATTAATCCGCCGTGAGCATTAGGGAATTCATTCTTACCTTTTAGAAGATTACTAAATACTTGAGTTACATAAGCAAAAGTGGGATATGAGTTTTTTGTTCCTTTGATTTCAGTTAGAATTGGTTCGGGAAATAAATCATTTATCACTATATCTTCTTTAAAATTATTTTTTTTATTTTTATCCATATCCTCAACATTAAGTTCAAATACTTGAGTTAAGGTGGTAATAACTGATTGTTTTAGTTTATCTCCACTTTCAGTCAACAGATTGAGTAAAAATTCATAATTTTGCTTGAGCATTGTTTTTTCTTCTCTTAGTTTTTGAATCCTTTCGTCTGCCTCAGCCTTCACTTGCTTTATTTGTTCTTCGATTTGTGAAACATTTTTAGGAAGATACTTATCATTTTTTACCCACTCTCTATCGTTAATTTCCGAAAAGTATTTTGGTTCTATTTGGGCGAATGTCTTTAATAGCTTTGTAATAACAGCTTTGTAATCTTTAAAGCCAGGCAGTACTAAAAAACCGGGCGAATCTTCATCGGAAAAAGAATACCCTCGATTTAAGTATGCTCCTACTTCATCATCATTTCTGTTTCTATATGCGCTAAATATTGACCAATTCTTTCCTTTACCCTTAGAATCGTCGGACTTAATTTTTAAGTATTTATGAGGGGGTATTGCCACAAGGGATTCCAACTCCCTTAACGCACCTCTAAGAGGCCTATCTTTAACTTGTAATGGAAAGAAAACAGTTTTATCGTTGCCATTGGATGATGTTAAACCAATTTGTGGTATACCGAATAGATCCAATGAATCAAAACTACAATCTTCTATAAAGATCGTTATAACACCAATATTGTCATACCAATATTTAATAAAATTTAATTTTTCTATTTCGCCTATGAGCTTCGTTTGTTCTTTTGTTTCATTTGCTTTTTTTGAGAGCTTTATGAAAACTGCTTTATACTCGTATATCGCCAAAGGCGAGTAAAATGACGCCGTCACTTCTGTATTTCCATCAGGACTTATAAAATTTTGTCCATCACTGACGTAACCAAGATCTACATCCACTCCAAGTTCTTGGATTTTCTTCTGATCACTGTCATTGAAATTGACAAGCAAGATTCTACTTTTCATAAAATAATTTTAATTCAATATCTCTGATTAAGATGGATCGATGTCACTCCTCACCTTCCTTAAAAGGATTGTAGGCAAAGAGAACATTTGTATGTCCATTTTATCATTTTTTGATATAGTTAAGTTATGAGTCTATTGGAACAGTTTTTTGCGATAAGCCTCCTGGTTCAGATTGTTCATGCGATTGAAGAATTAGGCACGGGATTTAACAAAAAGTGGTATGCGTTTAAGATGCCGTTCTGGGTTTTTTTAGCTCTTTGAGCTTGCCTTTGAAGGTTTTTGGATTGCTGTATATCTATTTCAAGACTTTCCAAGTCGCCCAATTTTACAAGCCTTCTTTGTTGTACTGATGTTCGCAAATGGTATACAACATTTAGTATGGGCAGGAAACGTAAAGAAATATATTCCTGGGTTGATTACTGCGCCGATTCATATTATTATTTTCCTCTTATACTATTTCAAAGCTATCCATTAAGTTTTCTTGGTTTACCAGTAACTTTCATAAACAAACACAAACTATGGTTTATAGAAGGTTTATATAATCGGCCAGCTACACAATAAGCTCAGGAGTATTGTAAGACCTAAGGATGATTTTGATGTCAGTAGGAAACGGAGTATCAGGTTGTGATAATTGATATGATTTGATATAGACAACCCTGGATATACTGGCTCGAGCTAAGTACGGTTACCAGCTTGAGTAAACACAATTCTCACAAATCGTGATCGACAATGCATAAAACCCAAAAATCGTGCTTGATAGTAATTTTTTACCCTGTTATATAATGACTGACAACATTAAATGTCAAAATCTACTTTGAATTATCTATATGAGTGAGACAAAACTCTTTTCCGGACTAATGATCGTCGTACGTCATGCAAATCATGATGTAGAAGATGGTACATTGACTACAGAAGGTATGGAACAGTCGAGTTTGTTAGCTGGAGTAATCATTAGACTCCTAGCTGAATCGATGCTTACAAATGACAACGTACAAATCATGTGTGGCCCAGCTCCTAGGACAGTGGAAACTGCGAAGATTATTGCTGACAAAATGGCACTATCCAACATAGAGAAAATACCTGATCTTTCTAGTAGAAGAGACCATACATCAAGTCCTGAGTTGGAATATGTTAATCCAGTTACAGGCATCTTCAAGGCGCTTAGACCCAAAACTAGAGGCATAGTTGTAGTATCGCATGACGAAATAATGGAAGATGTTGTGTATGCACATGTAACATGCGATGCAAACGCCCTAAATTTCAAACCTTCTCATGATAATGCTAGTGGGTATTATATTGACTTGAGTGGTGTGAGACGAGATATTTCTTACCGAATGTTCTAACTCTTCTTTCACTGAAATATAGTTGCTCTCAGTGTATTAGATTTAAATATCTCTACTGTTTTTTAATATATTCTCTGTATTTTGCTCCTTCTAGCTGAAGATATGTTAAATAAGAGGATATGACCACGCTTGACCATTACGCCACGTAATAGTTTATACTCCGTCGTATGAACTATACAGTGAAACAACTCGCCAAGACTGCCGGAGTGAGCGTCCGGACTATCCACTACTACGATGAGATCGGGTTAGTAAAGCCGGCCTTCGTCAAAGAGAACGGGTACCGTGGTTATGGCGAGTCAGAATTACTGAAACTTGAACAGATCCTTTTCTTTAAGGAATTAGATTTTTCACTAGAGGAAATCGTGCGGATCATAGCCTCTCCGAACTTTGATACTAAGGCGGTTCTCATAGACCAAAAGAAGTACTTAGAGCTAAAAGAAGCAAAGGTTAAACGTCAGATTGCCACTATAAATAAAGCAATAACTAACTTAAAAGGAGGTGAAATAATTATGCAGATTACTACGACAGCTATCCAAGATAAAATGGAGGAGTATAAGAAAGAAGCCAAAGCACGTTGGGGTAATACTGATGCATATAAACAGTCAAAGGAGAAGACTGCGCACTGGACAAAGACAGACTATGACCGTCTGGCAGAGAAAACTAAGTCGTTGACTCAAGAGCTAGCACTTACAATGGATAAAGGATTTGATAGTCCAGAGTTTCAGGCTCTAGTAGACAAACATCACCAGAAAATAGAGTTGTTTTATGATTGTTCACCTGAGATGTATCGAGGTCTTGCGAACATGTATGTTGATGATAAACGATTTAAGGACTTTTATGACAAGTTTCGGCCAGGATTAGCCGAGGTTTTGCAAAAAGCAATCAACTACTACTGTGATCAAAAAGAGATATAGGATAAACCTAGTTCAGTTAGTTTTTAATATTTCTAATGCAGTATTTAGCGTAGACTTTCTAGTCTCTGTATCATTTAGATCTGCGTAGGTTAGCTGCTCACCGACAGTTTCGAGTTTTGTGAAGCAGCCGGCGCCACATACTACATCTAGTTCTTTTTGCCACTTTGATCGATTTTTTGCAAAGTATAGCTCTGTCGCTTTGTCCTCCCCTATCATCTCAAATATTCGCTCAGCTATTTTTATTTCATCAAGATATCCATCTACTTTGTCAGAAAGGCTAGCATGTATTTCTCCGACCTGGAGGGACAAGAGATCGGTCATACCCTCTTCGATAAAGGTAGGAGTGTCATCTTTGGCTTTATGAGAGTAGTAATGCACTAGTTCGTGCAGTAGTGTGTAGTAATAACGAGGCGGATTTATGCTTT
The DNA here is from genome assembly GCA_031972135.1 of Candidatus Woesebacteria bacterium. GTDB lineage: Bacteria > Patescibacteriota > Microgenomatia > UBA1400 > UBA12108 > GWF. The sequence goes on along the minus strand of DALYFH010000009.1, from coordinate 4,053 downwards.
TATTTGCTATGTGTTTGATGTAGATAGTACTAGGTGGCTCAAAGAGACCAGCCTGCAGTTCGGGGGTGATCGGATATGCTAAGAACTGGTCATATGAAGATTTGGCAGAACTGTACTGCCGATTAAGGATCGGAATGTACTGTTTGGCTTCGGCTATGTATGCTTCGAACTGATTAATCTCACGGTCATAATCGCCTATAGCGTTGTCTACAATCTTTTTTGGCTCGCTACACTCTGATTCCCCGTATTCCTTTATACAATCATTTAGTAGCGGTCTTACCCGCGCCTCGTACTGTGATTTTTCTGATTTGAGAATACTTAGGGCGTTTTCTGTTTCGGCAATGTAGCGATTATTGTCTTGGATATTTTTTGCTATGTTTGCCAAATAGGTTTGAAATTGCTTTTTCCTAACCTCGATTTTTTTATTCTCTAGTTGGTTATATTCTGATTCTTCGAGGAACGAGATCGTAGGATTTTTTTGGCCCGCGATAATGTCGCTAAGAGACGATAGTCTCATGGAGTGGTTGGCGAGAGTCGAGAGTATCTGCTCTAACTCTGATACGTCAACAGTATTTGAAATAGCTATCTTGTTATTATCAAAGAAAATAATGTCTGTCGGGATGCTAAAGTCTGGACTATTGTTTAGTGTGTATGGCAGGATGACTGCGCGATAAAAAGTGTCGATCTCTCCAATATTGTGATAATTAGTTAATACTGTTTGCTCGTAATCTCCACTAAGAATAGAGATTGGAGAACTAGCTGAATTAACTATAGATAGCGCCTGATCAAGTCCGTAAGAGATGCGATCAGACCCACTCTCACTCTTGAGAGATAGGAGAGTTGAGTTAACATCTACTCTTGCTTTGGCTAGCATAGAGTCTACTGCGCGATTTTCTGCCATCAATAATAGTGCTATAGGAACTAAATAGAGAGTTTGAAATAGGATAAAAACGAAAATACTCTTTGTTACGTTGTAAGCTCTCCACGCCACATGTTTACGAGCCACCCTGAGCGCAGCGTACTCAACGACCACAAATAGCAAGATACTAGATGATATAACTAGTAGTGAATAAAGGGTAATGGGAGAGTCGTCTCGCAACCCAATAGACTGGATAAACATCTCTCTTATTTTGACTAGATCGATAGCCTCAACTGTATGACCTACTGTTTTTGAGTTATAGGCAAAGTTCTCGTACTCTTTGTAGAGAGATGTGTAGATAGCAAGGTTAAGAATCAAGTAGAGTGAGGTAAATATTATGGCATTTCGCCGCCTTTTTGAGTTAGCCTGCTTGATGAAAATCCTGTCTTTTAACTGCTGTAAAATCCCTTCTTCTCTTAATGGATTAATACGATTAAAAAACTCTATGAGTTTGCTGCTCTTTTTATGGAAAAATATCATAATAGAACACACCCCATTACTATTACTCTCTAGATAATTGTAGCAAAACATTTGGTATTAACTACGATATAATCTATATATGCAGCTAAATCCATACAAGAACATAGATGAGTACATCGCAAATTTTGAACCTGAGGTCAAAAAGATCTTAGATTGGATAAGAGTGACTGCTAATGATTTAGCTCCTCTTGGGAGTACAGAGGCAATAACCTATGGCATACCTACTGTCAAGATAATGGGTAAAAATGCACTCTACTTTGGTGGCTACCCACACCATGTGGCGATATATCCAGCGAGCGATAACATGATAAAGGAGATACGAGAACTCGCTAAGTATCGTACTGGAAAAGGTACACTCCAATTTAAGCTAAGCGAGGACATACCTTACCAGGTAATGACCAAAGCAATAAAGTACCTAGTTACTACCTAGGTCTTAGATTCTTTTTTGATTGTTTTCCAGTGGTAGAGATAAACAGGCGCACCGACTAGGATCATGGCGAGGCTGTTACTCATCTGCCTTTTCTTTTGATTGTTGGCATCTAGCTCCTGCTGAGCTTTTTGTTCCTCGATGGTTACTGTCACCTTCCCCTTTTCATCTGTTACTGGCATCATGGGGTAATAACCAGATTCGTTTACATTAAAGACGTAAGTCTTTAGACCTAGATCGATTATCTGGATACTACCGATAATCGTGATGAGTAACCCGACAAAAGAGAAGAGATAGAGATATAGTAGCCTGAGTGAAAATTTGATAGTAACTCCTTATTTTCCAAAATTCGTAATTAGCTTATTAAAGTCGAGTATTGTATATGGGTTACCAAATTGGCTAATTAGTAAATTAAAGTCTCTGATATCTACAATATTGTCACTATTAAAATCCCCAGGTTTGGCTGCTGGACTAGGTGTCGGAGTCGCCGTTGAGCCATTGATTTCCCAGGCACCTGCATCAGGTTGTGAGTCGCGTGTGTTGCCTGAGTAGTCATAGCTAACTTCAGCAAGAGCGATTCCTTTATCTTTACCATTTTGTAGTTTAAATGATGTTGAATCTGTGTTGGAAGTTGTATAGCTTACACCAACTACATTCCCTTGATTGATTGTCCCATTAGGTAGATCTATAGATCTTGATACTAAGTTGTTAATGACTCTGATATTTGAGTTTCCTGGCAAAGACTTTACCCAGATTCCTGAACCAGCAGGGATGTTAAGAAAGGTATTGTGTGCAATAATTGCGTTTTGTAAACCGTTATTTGCTTCAGTACTACTCATCCTACTGCCCCATAACGAAAGACCACCGCAGCCGTAACTGATGTTGTTAACTATTCTAATATTTTGTAATTGGGCTCCCCATTTGGAATTTGGAAACCAGTCCTCGATACGCTCGAGTGCTAGACTGTAAGCACCCATCGGGTTACCATTGCGATAAAACCTGACATCGTTACTACAAGTCGCTAGGTTATTTTCTAAAGTTATATTTTTACTATTATCTATATAATAACCTATAGAAAATGAGTCTGAAACGTGACTGTTTGTGATAATTATGTTATCTACACCATACATATCGAGTGCTTCACCGTATATATTTTTGATTCTGACATTGTCTACCCTGATATTCTGGGTGACTAAGCCTGTTTTTTGAGTATCAGAGTGTTTGATGGAAAGTCCAGAGCCCCAACTGTTATTTGCTGCATAACCGTCGCTCCCTCGATTCTCATAAACTCCATCATGGATATAGAGGTCTGAAATATTATGACCTGAACCTTCAATATATACTACATGTGAAAGACTATTTTTTGCTTCTATACCAGTTAAAAATATATTATTAGCATGTACATGAACTGCCAACTGCTTACTCCCCTGGGCATCCACTACAGCATTGTGACCTATGACTGTAAGACCATGTTTACTAATATCGAGTGTGCCTGTGTATGTACCAGCTAGGAGATGGATGGCGTCACCAGAAGAGGCTACTGTCTGAGCTTTTGCAAATGTCTTGAAAGGTGATGCTTGTGCACCGGAACCTGAGTCGTTTCCCGTTGGACTAACATAGTACTCTTTGTTAACGGATGGTAGTTGTGGGGGAGCTATGTATGCTGAAACTCGAGTTATAAAAAGTAGATGAATATTAATGAATAGTGCGATAAGCGAAATACACCTCGACGATAGAGAGTATATGATCTTTTTGTTTAAGTAGATTATTTTTGACATGTACTTTATTTGAACTTAGGCTGACCATAATTAGAGCTGTAGAGCACTAATTCGTCGATTTTCTTAATACTACCATCTTGAATATACACCTTCAAGACTAATCCTGTCTTGGTCTGTTCGCTCCACTCCTGGTCAAAGATGGTATTACCTAGTGAATAGTAGATTGGAACGCCCTGATATACCTCCTTGGTCTGGATCCAGTGCGGGTGGGCACCGACCACTAGGTCTGCACCTAAATCTACTGCCTGATGAGCGAGTGAGGTCTGTCTAGGAGTAGGTGATGACTCATATTCTCTGCCCCAGTGGAATGTAGCGATTACAAAATCTGCCTGTGATACAGCTATAGTTAGGCGATCGGACATTACGGCCTTGTCCGCTGAGTCAATCCCAGGATAGTTACCAACATCGTTAAAACTAACAAATACTACTTTGGTGCCACCAATATCTTT
>DALYFH010000008.1:11272-34711 GCA_031972135.1 Candidatus Woesebacteria bacterium | reverse complement strand
TCCCGATCCTCTTTTTTCCACCGTATCTATATTTCCTCTTCAAAAACTCTCGTCTTTACAACAAGAGTAATCTATACCTCAACTCTTTTCTGTTCTTCACACTCTTGGGCACCTCGTTTTCTTACCTAATCTCACTCTATGTAGGCCGCGGACTATATTACTCGACCCTCGCCGGCTTTCCTGTCGTGACTAGCATCCAGCCAACTACCATTTTCCTCAATATGCAGTACGCTTACTCACTCCTATCCTTAATAATAATTGTCTATTTAATGCAGCTCAAAAATAGGAGTCTTAGGCAGATCCTCGCGATCATTATCCTATCAGCTGTTGCCGCCAGTCTTAAATTTTATGTAGCCTTTGTGATTACCATGCTCATTGGCATATATGGTGTAGGTCAGATTATTAGTTCAAAGTCACTCAAGCGACTCTGGGATCTGCTGATACCTACTGCTCTCGGTGTCTTAGTTAGCTTGATCTGGTTTTACAATCCCTTTAAAAATGGACAGAATTCTGGTTTTGCATACGACCCATTTGCAATAACTCATCTCATGACAGAAGATGGTAATCTTTTTTACAGTCAGTATCTAACAAATGCTCGCTACTATTTAGCTGCTATAGGAGTCTCACCTAGACTGATAGCAATCGAAGCCATAAATATTGCCCTATTTTTGCTAGTTAACTTTGGAACAAGAATCATCGGTCTTTATTCTCTCTGGTCTAAGATCAGGAGTAGGCAGTGGTCACTCTTTGACACCTCACTGCTCGTTACCATAATTGGTCTCACTCTAATCCCTATTCTATTTGTCCAGCGAGGCAGCTTTTATAACACTATGCAGTTTCTCTACTACGCGATCTTTTTATCATCCTATTTTGCAGCTGACGCGCTCACTAGGATAGCTGGTGAGATAAAGTACAGACTCGTATCATATTTCATCGTACTACTAATAGTCGGTTTGACTATACCCACCCACATTGATCAGCTAAGGTATTTGTCAGAACCTCAGCGCCTAATCTCACAGGCAGAATTAGATGCACTAAGCTATCTCAATATCCAGCCAAAAGGTGACGTCTTTGTGACATTTAGCCACAAAAAGGATGCATATATTAGCGCTTTTAGCGGCAAGCCGACATTTTTTACAGACATAGATCAGTTAGACGTAACTGGTATAAATGCCATTTCACGGGAGCAGCTAATCCTCAAGCCATCGCTCATCGAACCTCGCAAGCTGAGCGTTGATTACTGGTACTTACGTAAGGTGGATGAGGATTTCTCAATCATCAATGATAAAATTAAAAACGACCCTGTCTTTAAAGTGTTGTATGAAAATTTAGAAGTTATTATATATAAAAGCGAGATATGATCATAAATCATAAAAATGGTATCGAAAGTAATAATGACTAAGCTCTCATCACTGTCTATTTTTGTACCCACCTACAACGAAGAAGCAAATATCAGCTTGATTATCGAAGATGTTCTCAAATACGTGCCGAGCCTTGCGGACAAATGGGAGCTCATTGTCGTAAACGACGGATCCACCGATCAAACAGCGCGAATGGTTAGGACCTACTCAGAAAGGTATGAGAACATCAGACTCATCAATCATGCTAAGAATCGTGGCTATGGGGCAGCAGTCAAAACTGGTCTTAGAGAATCTAGGTATAACTGGATATTTTTTACCGACTCAGATCGACAGTTTCGCTTTGACGAGCTCTCATCTTTTATAGCCAAGAGAGACTTAGGTGATTATGTTATTGGCTACAGAAAAAAGAGGCGCGACCCACTAATACGACTAATCATCGCCCAGGGTTTCCTGCGGATTTGGAACTACTTACTCTTTGGTTTGACTGTAAAAGACGTCGACTGTGCCTACAAGCTGATTCCCAAAAAATGCCTCAAAAATATCAGTCTCAAAACAGAGAGTGCGATCACAGTCACTGAGCTTTTGTACAAACTAACACTTCGTGGTTACCGCTATGTTCAGGTCCCAGTTACTCATTATTCTCGTCCCTACGGCCGACAAACGGGCAATCATCCGAGCGTCATGTATAAAGCATTAAGAGAAAGCGTTGCATTATGGCAAAGTTCAAAAACCCGCTAACCAATCTTCGCACCACAATTATAGTTCTGGGCATCCTAATACTCAGTAGTATTACCCACTTTTATCGCATCAACGAGTTGCATACCTTTCACAACGACGAAGGTCGCGACGCCATGATCGCAAGCCAAATGATTGAGACTAAGTCGATTACACTCTTAGGACCTCAGACATCTGTCGGGAACATGTATCTCGGACCTATCTACTATTACTTTATGGTGCCTGGCCTAATCCTGTCGGGTGGTGATCCTGTGGGTCCCGCTATCTTGATCGCAATATCCGGTATCCTAACGTGCCTTGGTCTATATTTTTATGGCAGGACTAAGTTTTCTGAGACAGCTGGGATCATTGCCGCGCTCATCATGTCTCTCTCTCCAATTTTTGTTCACTATACCAAGAGTTCTTGGAACCCCAACCTTATTCCTTTTGTTGCACTCCTAATGTTGTTTGCTTACGATAAAAAGTGGACATTATTCTTAGGTATCCTTGGTGGCATCCTCTTTCAGCTCCACTATGTCGCTATGTTATTCTTCGTAACGCTCTGCCTCTTACATATTTACCAGACTCGCTCCGCCAAAAACATGGCTCTATTGATCTTGGGATTCTTACTTAGTTCGCTACCTTTTTGGATATTTGAGGTCCGCCATGACTGGGTTAATATGCAGGCATTCTTTAACTTTATACTCTCTACCAGAGGTGGTGATCAAAATGGGCCTGGCTATATAGCTCGTATAATTAGTAATGGTCATAAGGTAGTGACCGATCTGGTATCCAACAAAACTCTTACTAATAATATCGCACCGAGCAGTCTCACCTGGATAACTGTCATCCTAGTATTACTAACTGGTCTGACACTACCCAAAAAAAGTGTAGCTAAAGGCACATTCAAATTCTTGCTCCTAATCATTATTACATCTATTTTTGGCACATCACTCCTTAGAGACTCTATTCATCCTCACTATGTAGGTTATCTTTTTCCTGTTGTCTCACTTGTTCTTGGTGCAGCTTATGCGTCTAGCTCGCGTTTGGTCATAGCTTTCGCCACATTCTTCTTTATCGTCTGGGCTATCCATAGCGTACCTGTAACCTACGCCAATATGATCTCAGACGATTCCTACCAAAAACTAAAGGGTAGGGAGGTGGCAGGTTATATCCAGCGCGATGCAGGTGATAGTGATTACAATGTAGTAGCCGCACATGATAACTCTAGGGAGACCACCTACTTGTTCTACCTTTATAAGCTAGATAATCCACCCATCAACGAGGCAGCAAGTCTCCTCTATATCATCTGTGAAGACCGTCCATGCGTAGAGTCAGATGTGACAAGTCCGGGCATCTTTAATCGTGGACCAGCCCACCCTAGTCTCGCGTCATATCTAGCACATCCGTATAGTCCAGATTCTAGTACTCCCAAGACTCTGGTGAGCTCTACACATATCGTCTATGGAGTCTGGGTGGCTCGTGTTATAGTAGGGGAATAAAATAGATTTATGCAAAAAATAGACTTAACAATTATCATCCCCAACTACAACGAATACGAGAATATCTCGCGAGGAGTATTAACCGAGGTACTTTCATTCCTAAAAAAGCAAAAATTTAGCTGGGAAGTAGTAATTAGTGATGATGGAAGCACAGACCAGAGTCTCTCGCTAATCGAAAAATATACTAAAGATGATGACCGTGTTCGTTTGCTAAAAAATCCTCATGCAGGCAAGCCTTATGCTCTACGTAGTGCAGTCAACGCAGCAAGAGGAGAGTTCCTACTCCTAACCGATATGGATCAGAGCACACCTATTCGGGAACTACTAAAACTGTATGTGCATACTCCCAACTATCAGATCGTGATCGGGAGTCGCGGCGCACGTAGGACTGATTCATCTCCAATAAGACAGCTCGCTTCGATTATCTTTTTGATGGTGAGGCGCTTTATCCTCTTACCCGAAATCAAAGATACTCAGTGTGGGTTTAAGTTGATTAATACTAAGCTAGCTCAAAAAATATTTTCAAAAATGCGCATCTTTGGTCGTGCCAATAATGCCGTTGGCTGGAAAGTAACTGCTTACGACGTCGAGATGCTTCATCTGGGCAAGCGGATGGGCGCAGTTATAAAAGAAGTTAGAGTTATCTGGAAGAACGAAGATACTAGTAGCGGCAAATCTCGTAACTTTGTCAAAGAGAGCTTAGAAATGCTATTTGAGATTATGCGTGTTCGTGTCAATGACATGCTTGGCAAATACAATGTCTAAAATCCTAGCTATTTTTTACTTACTCCTAACTACTATTCTAGCTATATACTCTTACGGGTATCTCGACTTTAACCTAACGCTTAGTAGTCATCCACTCTTCTTGCAATTAGTAGCGCCACTTCAGCACTTGGTGTACTTTAATCGAACACTCTCGGCGCAGGTTTACTCAGTAATATTTGTCTCGCTTTTTGCGCTCTATCTCGTGCTTTTGCTACCCAAAAATAGACCCAGTGTTTTACCCTGGAAAAAACTTAGCATCTTATTGACTATCCTCCTATTTAGCTATCCTATGCTCAGTTACGATGTATTTAACTACATGTTTCACGGCAAAATACTCTGGTTTTATCATAGCAATCCCCATACTGTCGCGCCTCTATTTTTTGAGAAAGATCTCTGGCTCAGGTTTATGCGCTGGGTACACACCCCCTCAGCCTATGGTCCTGTTTTTACTCTGATCGAATCACCTGCCTATCTCTTAGGGTTAGGCAAGTTCGTCCCAGTACTTTATCTAATGAAAGCTACCATGATTGCTTTTTATGTGTGGTGTATCTATCTAGTTGGGGATATTCTGCGCAAGCTAAAACTGGATCACTCGACCATTGTTCTCTCACAGCTAATGTTAGCCTTTAACCCATTTTTGTGGTTAGAACTAGTGATTAATAGTCACAACGACGCAGTCATGATAGCGTTACTTCTTTTTGCACTAAAATCTTCTTTGGCTAACAAAAAAATAATGAGCATACTCAGTCTGATTGGATCTGTAGGGGTAAAGTATGTTACGGCAGTCACGACACCATTCTTTTTGATCAAAAATCCCCAGCTCAAAATTACTCTTATCGCACTCTCACTCCTAGCTCCCATCTTGGTCTCTCCTGGGCGTTTCCAACCATGGTACTTAGTCTGGCCGCTAATCCCAGCGGCTTTGATCAACACTAGTTGGGCGAGAGTCTGGATTATCCTAACAAGCATCGCGGGTCTCGCTTACTATCCGCTCTACATCTCTACGGGTTTTTGGAATCTAGGTGACGTTTTTCGACTGTCATTAATCTACGGACCAACTACTCTTTCAGCCATCTATTTTGCATACCTCAAAAAGCGCATCTAGTCTATAATGATCTCTATGCAGTACTTCCCTAGTTTGACCAAAAAGCACTATTTTTATCTTGTAGCTTTAGTAATTCTTTATCTTTCTACTCGTCTATACAACCTAACTAGTCTCCCCATCTTTGTAGACGAGGCCATCTATTCCCGCTGGAGCCAGATAGCACTCCATGATGCATCTTGGAGATTTATTAGTTTGACCGATGGCAAACAGCCTCTCTGGGTCTGGGTCAGTATGGCTCCACTAAAGCTAATCTCAGACCCACTCTACGCCACTCGTCTAACATCTGTCCTCGCCGGGTTAGTTGGGATGCTAGGCTTGGTATATTCGGGATTTCTCTTAAAGAGCCTAAGACTAGGGCTACTCGCTGCATCTCTCTATATCCTGACCCCGTTTCTATTCTTTTATGATCGCTTTGCGACCATGGAGTCCATGCTCACCGCGAGTGGGATCTGGCTCTTAAACCTTGGCATCCTCTTAATAAAAACCAACAGGCTGGACGTGGCACTAATCCTCGGGATGTTTGGAGGACTCTCAATGCTAGTCAAATCTCCTGCACTTGTCTACCTATTACTGATCCCGATCAGCTACCCTTTTATTGCATCTAATCCTTTTCAGAGACCTAGGATACTTCGCTTCTTTATACTTTTTGGCCTCTCGTTATTCTTAACTGCCGCCATCTACAATGTGCAACGTCTCTCTCCCTGGATGCACATGATCGCCGACAAAAACAATGATTTTGTTGTCTCACCGCTTGCGATGCTTAGAGACAATCCATTCCGCATATATCAGAACTTTGTCGATGCTCAGTCCTGGCTCTGGGCTTATCTGACTCCTCCAATTTACCTCCTCTCTCTTGTTGGTATTTATCTCTTAATGCGCCGTGACACTCGGAACTTTTTTGTATACTCCGCTTGGTTCTTTGGACCTCTCATGGCAACTGTCATGAGTGCCATGCTCTTTAGACCCAGATACATCGTTTTTGCAGCGCCATTTGCGCTACTCTACGTAGCGACTGCACTATCTGCGCTCCGGTTCAAACAATTGCTGATTGCACTCTTTGTACTATCAATCATGCCAATCCGCTTTTACTACCTTGCGTACCAGAATCCCACTGAGATGCCGCTAATCCGCGCCGACTCCGACTACGTCTCTGGCTGGGCAGCAGGGCAGGGGGTCAAAGAAATAGCAGACTATCTGGTAATGAGGACTAAGAGTGCAAAATATGATGTCGAGGTCTATACCGAAGGCACCTTTGGTCTACTCCCTCATGGACTAGAACTCTATAGTGACGGTAGAACCAAAAAACTCAAGATTACTGGCTTGTATCCGATTAGCGATATCCCCCCACTAGCTGTTAGGCAGAACGCCGAGAGAAATAGCGAGACTTACTTTATCTTAAATAATACTCAGGTCAAAGCGCTCCCTCCCAACTCAAAAGAGATTATGTCTTTCAAAAAAGCCGACGAGAGCTACATTAGACTTTACCAGATTAGTCCATGAAGAGATTTGGTGTTCTGATATTTACTATCATCTTATCTTGTGTAGTAATGGCAGGATTTATCGGGAGAGATGTATTACCCGACGTCCATGATCCAACCATCGCTTATCGTACTCAAATAACCCTAGACTCTATCCGGGAAAGCCAGTTTCCTCCAGCATGGCACAACACTCTTAACTATGGATTTGGTTATCCACTCAATCTTTACTATGCACCACTAATTACTTACCTAACCGCAGGTGCGACCTCAATAGTCGGGAATGTGGTACTAGGAGTCAAAATCACTCTCTGGTTAATCACTTTACTAGGAATATTTGGTGTCTATAAGCTGGTCATAAGATACGGACTCGTTGCTGCGCTAGTCGCATCTACCGCTTTTGCGATGCTCCCATACCATGCGAGCGCACTATATGTACGTGGCTCTTATGCCGAGTATCTCGCGATCAACCTCTTGCCTTGGGTAATTTATTTCTGGACTAAGTCACAGAGTCAAAAAAAGAACATGATGTTAACGGTTGTCACCACTGGACTGTTTTTGATCTCACACAACACTATTCCATTTTTGGCATTACCAGTCGTAATCACGATTAGCTTCCTTTTTCAAAAAAGTAACTACAAACTACTCATTTTGACACTCTTGTTCTCGCTTACACTCCCCGCAGTATTCTTAGTACCTATATTTTTTGAGCGAAGCTTTATCCAGTTAGATAGTGTGGCAACAAAGACTGTGCTCTCAGATCACTTTGTTACACCCTCTCAGTTGTGGTATTCACCTTGGGGTTATGGTGGCTCAGCACCAGGGGATGGCGACCTAATGTCATTTATGCTCGGCAAAGGTCAGATTGTGCTATCAATACTAGGGCTTATACTCGCTGCTGTTCTGAGAGACAAATTATTGCTTTTCTTAACAATGCCACTCATAGCCATGTTGTTAGCTACGCTACCTTTATCTCGACCTTTCTGGGATTTGATTCCCACGTTAGCGCTACTACAGTTCCCTTGGAGAGTACTGGGTATCGCCACGCTCTCCCTAGCTCTTGGGTCTGGATATCTCTTTAATAAAGCAAAAAATAAAATCGGTATATTACTAGGTTTAGGAGCTATTATCGCTTTGATCTACACTAACTACACTTACTTTCGGCCATGGAACACTCATACTTTTAATCACGATATCCTAACCTCAGAGGCCAACCTTCATCCTCTAGTTCTCAATAAAATACCCGAGTATCTACCTGCCTGGATGGATGATTTTCCGACAACTTATAGTGAGGACGGACTCACTCGCACCACTACCGCGGTTAGAGGGAAAATAATTAGTACAGATCTGATACCAATTACAATTAAGACCGCCTACATGCCACATTGGGAGCTTACAATAAACGGCTATCCGACAGATATTATCCCAAACAAAGACGGTACTATCCGTACTCATGCTGTGATCCCGCCAGGGGAGTACGAGGTAGAACTTACCTGGCACAAGACTAATCTCGAAAAAATAGGGGTAGCAATCAGTCTTGTCACTATATTAATTGTGCTAGGATTAGCGCTATGAAAGATGTCTTTACTACCGTCAAACAAAAAGCCCTACGTGGAGTATTTACCCTAACTTTTCGTAGACTCCTACTCAAGTTAATAGATACGGTAGGTATTATTTACTTGGCTCGGCTACTTCCACAAGAATCTTTTGGAGTCTTTGCCATTATCAGTTTTGTTGTCTTTACCTTTCTCTCCTTCTTTTCTGACGTAGGGCTCGGTGCCGCTCTGATCCAAAAAGATAAAATCGAGGACGATGATCTCAAAACTACCTTTACTGTCCAGCAGATCCTAGTCACAGTCCTATTAGTAGTCGCCTTCTTTGCTGCCACGCCTCTAGCTAGTTTTTACAACTTAGGCAACGAAGGGATATGGCTGATCCGGATGCTTAGCCTTTCACTCTTTATAACTTCTTTCAAAACAATACCTTCAATTCTACTAGAGCGTGATCTCCGTTTTGAGCTCCTAGTGATCCCCGAGGTAATCGAGACTGTGACCTACAATGTGGTCGCTGTAGTTATGGCTTCATCAGGCTACGGAGTCTGGAGTTTGGTCGTCGCAGTTGTCGCGCGTACACTCTTTGGTGCTATTGCGCTCTCGTTTATAAAGCCTTGGCCGATTGGCTACCGGCTAGCCAAAAAGAGTATCCACGATCTGCTTCATTTTGGCGTGCCCTACCAGCTCAACTCAGTGCTCGCGCTTCTCAAAGACAATCTTGCTCCGACCGTGATCGCGCTGTGGTATGGTCCTGCCGCCGTTGCCTATGTTAACTTGGCCCAAAACATTAGTAGTCGGCCACTAGAGCTCTCGACCATCGTCTCCCGCATTACTTTCCCCACCTATTCTCGTATCCAAGGTGACACAGTTAGGCTTAAGAGCTGGATCGAAAAATCAATTCATCTCATGGCCACACTTTACTTCCCTGCAATTATTGGCCTCCTCGTAACCGCAGAGCCTATTCTTCGCTACCTTTATGCAGACAAAAGCGATAAATGGCTCCCTGCCTTAACTACTCTCATCTTTTTCTTGCTCGCTGCCGTCCCAGTCTTTATTACAACCACCTATACTAACGCACTTTACGCACTCGGTCGCCCCAAGGTAGTGCTACGCCTCATGGTTCTCTATACCATCCTGACCTGGGGACTTGGCGTGCCACTGATTAGATTGGTTGGCTATAGCGGTATAGCAATTACTGTTGCCATTATTACTTATCTCACGATCCCACTAGTTGTCCACGAGATTAACAAGCTAGTGCGTCTCCATACCTGGGAGATGGTCAAGCGACCACTCCTCGCAAGCCTTATCATGGGTGGCGCTACTTATCTGGGAGTGACTACATTTGTGTCTAGTCTACTGACGCTCGTTATAGCAATTCTTTTGGGTGGACTACTTTACTGTGTTCTTGTTTATGCACTCGATCACAAAATGCTAAAGGCCGAGCTGGTCAAAGTCTGGCATACTCTGAGACACTAGGCTACAATTAGGTTCTATGACCAGTAGTCTTTCTATTGTTTTTATCGTTTACAACCAATCCAAACTCCTAAATAGTTCTCTCAAACTGTTATCTGGTCTCAAGCATGAGCTCCACGTGGCAGACCTAGGTAGTACTGAGGATGTAGAGAGTGTCGCCAAAGCTGGGGGAGCCGAGTATCACCGACTGCCCTATACTAGTGTGGTTGAGACGGTTAGGAGTCAAGTTTTTGACTTAATCAGTACCGACTATATTCTCTATCTCGATGGTGACGAGTCAGTCACACCAACTCTTATTAACAAGCTAGTCGAGCTATCTGAGGGTAGGGTGGACTACGTCCGTATTCCTAGGCAAAATTATATTTTTAATAACTGGGTCCAGGCTAGTCGCTGGTGGCCAGATTACCAGGTGCGTTTTTTTAAACGTGGTATGGTTACATTCCCAACCACACTCCATAGTGAGCCAGTCGTGACCGGTCGCGAGGTAGTGCTACCAGCAACCGCCCAACTTGCGATCAAGCATCTCAACTATCAATCACTCGACGAGTGGCTAGAAAAGAACCAACGCTACGCTCGGACTGATGCACAAGATCGCCTAAAAAATGGGGAAGAATTTAGTATTTTGACTGCTGCTCGTCTCTCAGTCTCTGAGCTAGTGAGTCGCTTTTTTGCGGGATCTGGTTATGCCGACGGGATGCACGGGCTAGTCCTTAGCATCCTCCAGTCTTTCTATTACTTCTTAGTGTATGCCTACTACTGGGAAGGCAAAAAGTATGAGAGTAGTCTCTCAGTGGGTGAGGTCAAATCAGTGCCTCGTGTTTGGTTCTCCCACGGACTCTCCGAGATTTTGTTTTGGGACAAACAGGATACTGGATTGATTAATAAGATCAAGAGTAAGATCAAGCGAAAGTTGCTAGCATGAAAAAGCTAAAAAAAATCAAACATGCTGTAGTGCTCATCAACTACCAAGATGCCAAAACTACGGCTAATTGTGTTATTTCAATCAACAAATCTAAGGATGCTCCTCACATTATCGTAGTTGATAATGGTAGTAGCGACGATTGTATTGGTGAGCTAAAAACACTCTGTCCCAACCTAGATCTAGTTCTAACTGGTCGCAACCTAGGCTTTTCTGCTGGTAATAATATCGGCATCAAAAAAGCACTGAGGTTAGGTGCGCAGGTTGTTTATATACTCAACAATGATACGCTGGTAGATCCCAATCTATTCTTTAGAGCTTACCGCTATGTTTCTGGCAAGGCACGTATCGCAGGTGCCAAGATTTATTATGCCAAAGGGTATGAGTATCATGAAGAGTCCAAAGGGGCAGGGAATATCCTCTGGTACGCTGGGGGATACTTTGATTCTGGTATGGCAACTGCTAGGCACTACGGGATCGACAAACTGGATGATGGGCAGTATGAAAAGATTAGACCAGTCGAGTTTGTGACTGGCTGCTTTATGGCTATTCCTCGTGTAGTGTTTAACAAAATAGGCAACTTTAGCGAAGAATATTTCCTCTATTTAGAAGACACCGATTACAGTTTGCGCGCACTAAAGTATGGTATCGAACTCATGTATAACCCGAGCCTGGTCTTATACCATCTAAACGGTGGCAGCACGACGGCAGGTAGCAAACTAGTCGATTACTACATGACCCGCAATCGCTTTTTAATCGCCAAACGCTATGGCACTATTAGACTCAGATTTGCACTATTTAGAGAAGCACTGCGTAACTGGTCTAACCCTGTCAGAAGAACGGCATTTATCGATTATCTCCTCGGCCGATTAGGCAGTAAGAGTCTATGATCAAACTAGAGATCAATATTCTAAAAAAGATTACGGCTGTCTTTTTGGCAGTGACTACACTTCTTCTATACCACAACCTCGGACGGGATTATCTCTTTGATTGGGACGAGAGCATTTATGCTCAGTTGGGTGTAGAGCAGACCACAGGCAACTTAATGACTCCTACCTGGAACCGTGAACTCTGGCTCGAAAAACCTCCGCTCATCGCTCACTTGACTGCACTCGGATCAAGCCTTTCTACAGATAGAGAACTAGGGGCGAGGCTATTTATCCCCGTCGCCACACTCATAACCCTAGCCTCAGTCTATGTGATTGGTGTACACATTGGTGGTCCTATCACAGGCTCAGTGGGTGCGATCATGCTTATGTACTTTGAGCTCTTTATTGGTCGCAGTCGTAGTGTAAATACCGACATTTTTTTGCTAGCTGGTCTCACTCTCGCAGTTGCCCTAATCCTAAAAAACCGAAAACCCTATTTAGTTGCATTAGCTCTCACTCTCGCAATTGCTGCCAAAGGTCCTGCAGGTCTTCTTGCAATTCTGATTACTCTGCCACTCTTTTTTATCAAACCAAAAAAGTACTTTATACTTTCTACTTTGTACTTGCTACTCTTCACTCTTCCTTGGCATCTCTATCAGCTACTAGTTAATGGCGCCGATTTTTATACACCATATTTACTAGAGCAAGTTATCAGGCGCGCTACAGTCCCTATCGAGTTTCATATGGAGTCTCGCTGGTTTTATTTTGTACATTTATATCGGGACTTAGGCCTAGGGATCATATTTGCAGCCGCACTCGGATTACTCGCCACGTTTAAGAAAAAGAGTTATATCCTTATATGGTGGGTACTACTCCCACTCGCGCTGTTTACGATAGCCAAGACTCGGTTGTCATGGTACATCCTGCCAGTCTATCCAGCTATTGCCTTATCTATTGGTTATATTTTTGAGTATCTAGTAGCTCTAATTGACAAAAAATCGAGGATCCTCGTTGCTACTACGCTAGTTGCGCTCTTTGCCCTCCAATCACTCATGCACCTAGCTAGTGTTACAGAGTTTAAGAGGAGGGAGACTACCTATCCCGACCATGTTAGTATCGCACTCTCGCTAGCTAATCAACATGAGCCTAGTATCGCATTCTTGGTTAGCTCTAGTGAGAGGACTGCCGAAGCTATCCTCCCCAAAGATCAGAGATTAAGCAGTAGCTTCCGCTATGGCGGCGCACCATCAGTCGTTTTTTATAGTGGCAAGCATGTCGCCTACTACTACAACTACGACGATTTTATGTCTGACCTCAATGAGGGGATCCATGTGTTAGCAGTTGTGACAGAGGGTGACCAGGACAAAATCCCGAGCAATTTCAAGCAGATCAAAAATATAGGTGGCTACTACGCTTATCAGAAAGAAAGTACTTATGCTAACCGTTAGTACCCAGTTAGCTATCGGCGAATCCCTGACTCAGTTTGAGTTTATGCTAAAAAGTGTTTCTTTTGCCGACGAAATTAGAGTCTACAACTTTGGTCGTACCGACGCAGATTTTATAAACCTATGCAAAAAACATAAGGCGAGAATTACTAACTTATCAAAACCATTCCCGCCCGTCGTGGAACATATTCGCGCGCGCGAAGTTACCGAATCAAGTAGTAACTGGGCTCTTATTCTCGATTACGATGAGGTTATCCCAGCTGAGCTAGCGAGCGAAATTAAAAAAATTGTTGGCGCTCCCAAGTCGCAATACAGTGCTTACTACATAACTCGTCGCAATTTTTCGCTAGGGTATCCACTAAAACACGGCGGCTTTGGCGACGACCTCGTGCCCCGCTTATTCTTTAGATCTGACTTTGTTAGCTGGCCCAAAGAGATCCACGGGATGCCAAAAGTAAATGGTGAGCTCGGAAATCTTGTGAACCCAATGGAGCATCACAAAGATGCTAGCCTAGCTCAGATGGTTGCCAAAACTAACAGGTATACCGATGTCGAGGCTCGCCAGTTTTTCGAGGCAAGAGTTGCTCGTGTTACCCAGCTCACTTTGCTACGCAAAACTATCATGGAGTTTATTCGGCGCTACATTCTCAAAGCCGGCTTCCTCGATGGTAGGATTGGCATTATCCAGGCCATCTATCAGAGCTATGCCATCTATCTGCGTTACGCCAAACTTTACGAACTCCAAAATCAAAAAGGGTCCAAATGAAAAAAGCTCTAATAGTCTCTCCCTACTTAGATCACTTAGGTGGTGGGGAGCGCTACATGCTTACCTGTGCGAGCTCTCTGGAGTCACTCGGTTACCAAGTGAGTATCGGCTGGGACAACCTGGAGTCGATAAATAATATCTGTCGCATGCTCTCCATAGAGCTAAAAAATCCTGTCTTAGTCCCAAAGATTAGAGAGCTATACCATAGTCACAACCCACTCGCTATGTTTATGGTCACGCGCCCGTATGATGTCGTAGTTTATCTCTCCGACGGCTCCATTCCCACACTCGGTGGCAAGGTCAATCTGCTCCATATGCAGGTACCATTTCACAATGTGAACGGATCTAGCTATAAGAATAAGCTCAAACTAAAAACAATAAATCGAGTTATCGTCAATTCCAACTTTACCAAGAAAATTGTGGACCAAGAATACGACATCAATTCGTTTGTTCTATATCCTCCAGTAAGTGCTCACAACAATGTACTTACAAAAGAAAAAATCATCCTCTCGGTTGGTCGCTTTGAGCCATCTCTCAATGTCAAAAACAGGATGTGCTTATCAATGCGTTCAAAAAATTATCGTCAACTCTTACTGACTGGAAACTAGTCCTGGTCGGAGGGAGTGTCGAGGATAATTGGATCAAAGAACTAAAATCTCTGGCCACAGGCTTTAACATTGATATCCTACCGAACACTCCGAGTGATACTCTCGTAGACCTGTATAGCCGAGCTAGTATCTATTGGCACGCAGCAGGTTACGGGGTAGACGAGGCTAAGAGTCCCGAGCTGGTCGAACATTTTGGCATAAGCACCGTCGAAGCGATCGCCTCCCACACACTCCCGCTAGTATATAAAGCCGGAGGTCAGACCGAAATAGTTAAGCATGATGATCTGCTATGGACTATTGAGGATGAACTAATCAACAAAACGATCAAGCTCGCAACTCATAACTTTGGCTACTACGAAAGTTCTCTCGATATCACTAGTTTTTCAGAATCAGCTTTTACAAACACTCTAAAGTCATTGGTATGAAAAAAATACTAAAGTTCATACTGCCAATAGGCATCATAATCCTCGCCTTATTTTTGCGTTTAAATAATGTTAGTTATCAGGCTCCGTTTGACTGGGATCAGAACCGTGACTACCAAGAAGTCGCAAAGATTGCTTCTGGCAAGCTAACTCTCATTGGTCCCGTTGCCCGCGGTGAGGGAGGGTTTTTTCTTGGTCCGCTATATTACTACCTCTTAACTCCACCCTTTGTCCTAACAGGCGGAGATCCACTAGCTCTACCTATCACAAGTATCATGCTAGATGTTTTCGCAATCATGCTAATCCTCTACTTAGGCAAGTATCTGGGGAATGCCAAATTTGGCTACATCTTTGCACTTATCTATACACTCTCTCCGAGTACAGTTGATGCCGCTCGCGTGTCATGGAACGTCGCACTTTTACCTCTCTGGATCATCTCGATGATCCTCTTTTTGGTCAAACCAAAGTACAAAAAAATTGACCTGTTCCTCGGTGGGCTACTACTTGGTTCTAGCTGGCATATCCATGCAGCACTGATACCTCTTGCCCTTATCATGATCCTCTCACGCTACCGCGCGATCCCCTTATTCTCACTACGTTTTTTGTGGCTAATACTAGGATACTTGATCATGCTCTCGCCGCTTATTCTGTTTGACATCAGGCACGTAGGGTTACAGTCTAGCTTGATATCTGACATGGTGACTGCTCAAAATGAGGCACGGGCCTCACTCCCTCTACTGCTTGATTCTGTTTTGTCGCGCTTTGGCAAAAATCTCTCTAGCTTCTTTGGCGGTCCTAGTGATCTCAATCTCTCGCTTGGTATCGTTGGCATCGCTATCTCTATAGCTGCGATCATTCGTGGCAACATCTTAATGCGTCTGTCAGGACTCGGGATTATTACCAACCTCACACTTGTCATCCTCTTAGGAGTCGTCGGTTTTCCCGAATACTATTTAGCGGCTGCGACGATTAGTATCGTCTTGATCCTAGCTTATATCCTCTCCACTCACTGGGTAGGGACAGTCATAGCTCTTTTTCTCTCGCTCTTTTTACTCACCACTCAAAGGGCTAATCCAGGTCCTTTCACCCTAGGGCACAAACTAGATCTAGTTACTGAGATTGCCAAGAATGATAGTGTCCACAAAGTACTCTATGATCTGCCATACGGAAGGGACAGTGGCCTACCAGTACTACTTAAGCGTAGTGGTGTCCAGCCAAGTAGCGAGGGTAAGGTAATCTATATGATCAGCGAAAAACCTGACCCAGAGCTATTTATCGAAGGCGAGATCGCTAGCGAAGTTGGCTGGTATGGTGGGTTCCGCTTAGTTAAGCGAGAGTTACAATAAATCTATGACAAAACAATTCACTTCCTCCATATCAGTAGCCATACCTTCTTGGAATAGCGCAAAACAACTCAAGAAAAACTTGCAATCAGTAATTAACGCCGCCAAAAGAGTTAATGCTGAGATAATCATTGTCGATGACGCGAGTCAGGATGACTCAGTCTCTGTGATCAAAGGAGAATGGGGTTATCCGATCAAGCTAGTAATCAATGAGACCAACCTCGGATATGGAGAGACCATCAACCGAGCAGTCTCACTCGCTCAATCAGACTTAGTAGTTATCTTAAATACTGACGTCTCTCTAAGCGTTAATTGTATAGAAAAATCTATTCCATATTTCAAAGACTCAGCTGTCTTTGCTCTTGGCTTAAACTCTGGTGAAGGTTACATGAGAGTCAAATGGGAGAGGGGTTTATTTCATCATTTCAAAGGTATTACTGGGGTCGAGGATAAGAGTATCACACCATTTAGTCTCTGGGCATCCGGCGGCCAGAGTGTAATTAGACGCTCTTATTGGCGTAATCTCGGTGGGATGTGTCCACTCTACAAGCCATTTTACTGGGAAGATACAGACCTGGGTTACGCTGCCTGGAAAAGAGGTTGGAAAATAATCTGGGGACGTGACTGTCACTGTGTCCATGATCACGAGTCTAGCGTGATTGCCGGTAGCTTTAGTAAGAGTGATGTCATGGATATCGCACAGCGCAACCAATTCCTCTTTATCTGGAAAAATATTAGCGACTTTAGCCTATTACTTGCACATCTACTCTATTTACCAGTTTATCTTCTACATTATCCCAAAACACTCATTTCTGCACTGAGGCTACTACCAGAGGCTCTCAAATATCGCAAACTGCAGTCACAGTACTGGACCAAACGAGATCAGGATATACTAGCCGTATGGAGAGACTCAAAGTGATTATTAATTTTATTAAAAAACACTTCTTAATCCTGACTCTTGCTCTGGCACTACTACTGCGTGTCTCTAATCTCTCAACTAATCCGCCCGGGCTCAATTGGGACGAGGTTAGCATGGGCTACACTGCCTATTCACTACTAGAGACTGGTCGCGACGAATGGGGTGAGCCCTGGCCGATTATCTTTCGCTCATACGGTGAATGGAAATCGCCAGTTTACATCTACCTACTCATCCCATCAATCAAAATCTTTGGTCTTAACGAGTGGGGGGTCAGGTTGCCAGCTGCACTCTTTGGGGTTCTGACCGTCTACTTAACTTACCTACTCGCTACTCGACTCTATTCACGTCGGGTAGGGCTCTTTTCTGCCTTCTTGCTCGCGGTCTCACCCTGGCACCTCATGCTCTCTCGTCCTGCCTTCGAAGCAGGGGTCGCGCTCGGCCTCATCCTCGCTGGTATTTACTTTTACATCATGAGCTTAGATAAAAATACAAAGAACGCAAAACTATATACTCTCTACTCATCTCTTGTTTTTGGGCTCTCCCTCCACACATATCATAGTGCCAAGATAGTCGTTCCTCTACTAATACTATTTCTGAGTTGGGTCTATCGCAAATCTCTAACTCTCAAAATGATAATTTACCCCATTCTGATCCTCACATTATTTGTTTACCCGATCGCTCGTGACGTTGTAACTGGCAAGACTCAGGCTCGCTACAACCAGGTAGGGATCACTACAGACGCTGAGCTGACCGAACGGTTTTTCCGATACCGCAAAACTGCTCCCTTTGGTGAACTAGGCAACAAAGTTGTTTTTAATAAATATACCTTTATACTCTCCAAGGGTTTCTCTAACTGGACATCCTATCTCTCACCACATTTCCTGCTCGGCTCTAGTAGTATTAGAGCGCAGCACAGTATTCCGTTTCGGGGTGTTTTATATTTTGTTGAGTTTGCACTATTTATCTATGGCTTACTCTTACTCAAAAATTATAAGCATCCTCTGCGCTATCTCCCAGTATTCCTAATCTTGATTGGTTTTATCCCACCAGCTCTCACCAAAGATATCTACCATGTCTTGCGCAGTATTTTGACACTACCTTGGTGGCAAGTTGTCGCTGCACTAGGTCTTGCCCAACTACTGTCAGCTAAAAAACTCAATAAACTTTTAACTTTCACCTTTATCCTTTTGACTTGCGAGATAGCAATATTCCTTTTCAGCTATTTCGCCTGGTATCCAAAAGCCTTTGCTCGTGACTGGCAGTATGGCCACAAAGCTATTGCCGCATGGTTGCAAGCTAATGAGAGTAAATACAAGCAGGTCTATATGACCAAAGCATATGGTGAACCACAGCTCTTCCTCGCTTTTTACAATAAATGGGATCCATCATGGTATCAGTCGGAGAACAAAAAACTAATAGAGTACGAGGCTCGTGGCTACCCATGGCTCGACCAGCTACCAGAATACAGCATAGGCAAATACACTTTCCGCGATATTAACTGGGCTATTGATAATGGTAAGAACGAAATGGTCTTTATTGGCAAAGGTGACGATTTTTGGCTTGATACTCCCCATCCGCTAAGCATTAGCTTCCCTGATGGTACTGCTGCTTTCCATATCTCAGAGGGGAAATAGGATGAATTATTTCCGTCTATTTCTGTTATCCCTCGTAGGATGCATCTTTCTAGTTACTCTACCTTTTTACCGAAGTCATATTTTTGCAGTACATTTTGTAGATGAGGATGACAATATTGTGATAGGTAATTATGTAAGAGAAGGTAAAAAGCTCTACACAGATATATTCTCACAACATCAACCCAGTATGTTTGTCTTATCTGCAGTTCTGCAAGATTCAGTTTTTGTCAACAACGTTCAGATGGTAGTTCAGAGACATCGCGAACTAATGATTGGTTGGAGTATCTTGTGGATAATCTTCTTAGTGGCTAGATTTGGATTTCCACTATTCATGACAACTAGTGTTCTAGAACTATCTAAAATAACGTTACTAGGCAACCTCTTTTTGGCAGAAAGTTTAGTAGTCTACCCTCTCATCTACGTAGTAGCTCACTACTTTCTATCTCCAAAAACTATCAAAACAAGTGAAAAAATCTTATTAGCTGTAATTTTCTGGTTATTGTGGTATAGCTTAACTCCTCTCTGGCCAGTATTAATTTTGTTACTTATACTCTACGCTCGCAAACATCAAGGTGATGTTACCCTGTTCAGAATGCTAATCATTACCGGATTAGTATTCATAATTTGGCTAATGAACATCACCAATTTGAGAGACTATTTCTTTAGCGCGATCTACATAAACTATAAGTACTACATTCCACTAACAACACCATTCGGATTTACAGAATCGATATACAAATCCTTATTTGCGCCCCTCTTTGCTTTGTTTTCAACCAAATCAGGTGAATTGCTAATGCTAATACGGTTGCTATCTCTCGGATTTCTAATCAATCTTGCATACCTAATCAAAGACAAAAAGTATCTAAGGGTGATTATTATCATCTCTATACTCTGGCTGACTTCTCTAAGATACATAGACCCAGCGGGATTATTGTATGGTGTGTTTCATATGCTTCCTTGGTTTGCTGTACTTATATTATTCTGTTTTATTAATGCCTCTACCCCAAAGATTATTAACATAATAATACTTGGCATCATTTCACTAGCTTCGCTGCAGGTAGCAAGAACTAATCTCTTTGACATTCGTGTTCCAGAGGATGATTATTATGTTAACTTTTCACCTAAAGCAGATATCCGTGAGGCAGTAAAAATTATTTCTGAGTCATCGGCTCAGACCATTTGGGTCGAACCTGTTATGTACTACCCACATTGGAGAACAACTGCTCAACCGTATACCAAAATGGTAAATTACTATGGATGGATGGATCAAACAGAGCCGATGAAAAAAGAACTAGATGCAAATCTAGAAAAGGAACTTCCAACTCTCGTGTGGGCAGAGACTAAGCTTGGAATAGGAAAATACATGGATCAGTATAAGCCGCTTATGAGAGAAGGAAAGGAGAGTGGGTTATATCTACGTAATGATCAGGCAGATAAGCTTAATTCACAAACTAGGGCTCACCTACTATATTATAGATTTGAAATTAACTAAGATATACTAAACATATGGAAAATGCTCAGATCAGTCTCAGTGTAGCTTTAGCCGTCTATAACGAAGAGACATCTCTCGCTGAATGTCTAGATTCGATCAAAGATATCGCTACTGAGATCGTGATAGTCGATGGCAATTCTAGCGACAAAACAGTGGCGATCGCCGAGTCATATGGGGCTAAGGTTATCCATGAGACCAATCGCCAAAACTTTCATATCAACAAGCAGATCGCGATTGATGCCTGTACTAGTGACTGGGTACTGCAGTTAGACGCAGATGAAAGAGTGAGCTCAATGCTCGCCAAAGAAATAGCGACAGTTATTAGGGACCCAGGAGCCAAGGATGCCTACTACCTCAAACGCAGGAACTACTTTCTCGGTCGTTTCATGAACAAAGGAGGGATGTATCCTGATCCTGTCATTCGCTTATTCAAAAAAGGGAAGGCCAAGCTACCCCAAGCAAGTGTGCATGAAATAATGACGGTTGATGGCACACTTGCATGGCTACAAAATGATCTAATCCATATCGCTGATCCCACCTTTACTCGCTACCTACTCCGTAGCAATCGCTATACCACCCTTACAGCACTAGACTATGCTAAGAGTGATATAGGGACGACTACACCCACGATCCTCAATTACATGATCTTCAAGCCACTCGTTCGTTTCCTCTCGATTTATTTTCGTCACAAAGGTTTTCAGGACGGTTTTCCTGGGTTTATTTTTGCGCTCTACTCAGGGCTCCATATTGCTAGCTCATACGTCAAATACTGGGAAAAAAAGACAACCAATCAATCAACCTCACTAAAGCACGATTGGAACTAGAATGAAGAAATTACTTTATAGGTATTATCCTTTAATTCTAATTCTAGTAGTTGGGCTATTTTTGGTCTCTAGCTTACTTAAACCTGGTTGGTATCTCTCTCACGACGGGATTTTTCATATCTACCGTACCGAAGAAGCTCTCTCCATGCTCAAGCTAGGTCACTTCCCACTACGCTGGGCAGGCAACTTTGATCAGGGATTTGGTATCCCTCTCTTTAGTTTTGTATACCCACTCCCTTATTACCTAAGCTCTATCCTCTCGGTGGTCATAGGGTCTATGTGGTCACTAAAATCAATCACAATCATATCGTACCTACTTGGTGGTTTGGGGATGTATGCACTTTTATCTAGTCGTGGCAGGAGCTTTGGTTTGTTTGGCGCTCTTATCTTCCTTTTGACTCCTTACCAATTCTTAAACATCTTTGTGCGTGGGACTCTAGGTGAGACTCTCGCTATTGGTCTCATGCCCTGGGTTCTCTATAGTTATCATAATTTAAAGCAATCTAAAAATGTACTAAGGTGGTATCACCCTATCCCTCTAGCGCTCGTCCTACTATCCCACAATTTCCTAGGGATACTCTTTGCTGCTTTTCTTTTCGGCTACATGCTGACAGATCGATCATCTCTCAAGCGCTCTCTTGTTAGTCTCTTGATGTCTTTTGGCTTGAGTGCTTTCTTTATTCTGCCAATGATCATCCAAAAAAACCTACTCTATTCATTTGAATACAAAGATCTGACTTTTCGCTTTGACCAGCACTTTGTTACGCTAAAGCAGCTTTTGTATAGCAAATGGGACTACTGGTACTCTATGCCAGGTGAAAACGATGGGATGTCATTCCAGCTAGGCATCGCGCAGCTAGGAGTCGCAGCACTATCTATACTAACGATTATTTGGAAGAGTCGGAGTGTATCCAATCTATATCTAATCCTCGCATACGTTGGTACTGTATTTCTGATGCATAGCAAGAGTTTCTTTATCTGGGACAGCCTACCACTCCTTCAGTCTGTGCAGTTCCCCTGGCGCTTCCTATTTATGCCACTTATCCTAACACCTCTTTTGAGCGTCGCGTTGTTCAGACAGTTCAAATCAAGGAACTTGCGATACTGCTTGATGTTTATTTTTATAATTGTGGCCTTTATTAATATCCGCAACTATCGTAACCCCCAACAGTTCCTCGACAATGTCGAATACACTGATCTCTACAGGCTCTACTACAACAAAACTAGTACCACTTTCCGTACAGAGATCTTGCCCAAATGGAGTGTGCCACACGAGAGGTACAAAAATGACGAACTCTTAGTTAATTCTGGCAATATGACTATAGACAAACTTGTACATGATCCAATCAAAATAGTAACTACTATTCATAATAAGCCAGACAGTAGCGAAGGTAGAGTAACAATTCTTCGCAACTATTACCCTGGCTGGACGGTCACTATGGATAAATCAAAGAATATTCCTGTTGAGCCGACTCCAGATGGTATGATAATGCTCAAGCCAGAGCTCGGGGTGCATGAATACGAGATAGAAATGAAGAATACAGTAGTTGAGATGATGAGCAACGCTCTATCAGGACTCACTTTAATAGCGTTAGGATATTTATGGTACACAAACAAAAAAGCATCGCATTCAAAGGCAAAGTCGAAATAATCGGCAAGAGTCCCTACGCTGGTTCTGGGCCGCGTGGGATCGACGTCTACACTAGGCAGCTCGGAGAGCACCTCTCTCGCGACCTTCCTCACGAATCTCTCATACTCAGTCGTGAGGTAACTAGTAACCTCCCAGTCAACTTAGTTCACTATACTTTCTTTGACCCATTCTTCTTAACACTTTGGGGTAAGGTACCCAAGAACTCACCATTTATAGTAACTGTTCATGATCTCATCCCTCTACGCTTCCCAGAACACTTTCCCAGTGGGTTGCGAGGCAGAATCAAGTTCTTCTTACAAAAGAGGGCACTCAAGCAAGCATCTGGGATCATTACTGACTCTATTGCCTCAAAAAAAGATATAGCAAAATTTGTAGATTACCCTGAGTCACAAATTCACGTAGTCCCGCTCGCGGCCGGGAGCATTAGCGCCACAGTAGCTCTAGGTCGTACCATTGCCAAAGAATATGACCTGCCAGAGCGCTACATTCTTTACGTTGGAGATATCAATTGGAATAAGAATATAGTCGGGTTAGTAAACGCTTTCAGTAAGATTACAGATGATGAAGCGCAGTTAATCCTCGTCGGCAAAGCCTTTGCC
>DALYFH010000008.1:0-11262 GCA_031972135.1 Candidatus Woesebacteria bacterium | reverse complement strand
ACTCCAGAGTCTAATGCGATCAACGAGGCTATTTCTGCAAGTCCCAAGAAATCGTTAATCAAAAAACTTGGCTTTGTGCCAACTCATCACTTAAGCGCGATATATCGGGGTGCTACTCTATATGTGCAGCCATCTTGGTATGAGGGGTTTGGTTTCCCTGTCATCGAAGCGCTGATTCAGGGTACTCCTGTGCTCAGTAGTAACCAGGGTAGTCTCCCCGAAGTAGGAGGGGAATATGTCCACTATTTTGATCCAAGTGTCGATAGTGATCTATCCGACAAACTGAGTTTGCTCATCAAAAACGAGAACCTTCGGATTAAATATCGCGATTCAGGCATAGCCTGGGCCAAGAAATTTACTTGGAAAAACGTCGCTCACGAGACAATGCTCGTCTATGAAAAATACTCACGCTAAAATTTTAATAGCTATTTCATACTTTCTACTATTTATACTCGCCTTGTTACCAAGAATGTATGCACTTGGGACTATTCCAACTGCGCTTTCTCACGATGAGGTTGATGTAATTATCCAAGCACATAGTATTCGACTAACAGGTAGAGACTTATCTGGCTCTTGGTCACCGCTTACTCTAGTTCCAAATGATGGTTTGATGGCAGAGCTATCAGGGGCTATCAATCTGCCAGCACTTGCCGTCTTACCCAACACACTATTTGCTGCTCACTTCACGACTGCCTTGCTCGGGAGTCTATACCCTATCCTCATAGTAACCTTGCTAATTTCATGGGGACTAAACAAAAAAGCCTCCTGGCTATGCGGAGTTTTGCTTGCCCTCTCTCCATGGCATTTACTCTTTAGTCGGACTTCGCTAGAACAACCGGCGAGCCTATTTTTCTATACTCTTTCTTGGATTTTTCTCACAAAAGTATTTGCTAATAAAAACAATTTAAAAGTACTCTTACTCTCGCTTATTTCCTTTGCAACTTTCTACGCGCTAGGTTTCTATACATACCATGGATACAAATTTTCACTACCACTGCTAACTATCATTATCGCTTTTTATAATTACTTTAGGACACTACATCATCACAAATTAGTAATAATTACGATAGTTCTCACAGTTATAGGGAGTTTATATCTCCGGGCATACTTGAATATTGGCAGTTACTTAGGGAGGCAAAGCGAGATTGTATTCCTAGACCAGTCGATTTTCTCAAAAAAAGTTGATCTTGATCGTAGTTTAAGTATCATGCCAAAAAGACTCAATGAATATTTAGTTAATAAGCCACTTGCCATGGTACATCTAGCGATCAATAAATACATTTCTCTGCTCTCGCCTCAACAAATGTTTATGAATGGGGAGAACAATGGTGTATTCTCAACTGGTCGTACAGGGTATCTCTACGTCTTTTTACTACCTTTTGTTTTAATCGGTGTGGTTTGCATGGTCATCTCTGGTAAAAAAACAGAGACATTTATTAGTCTACTACTATTTATTTCTCCAATAGCTACAATAATTCATAAAAACGGTTCATTCGCGTTTAGATCAGGGATCTTTGTCGTTCTATTAACTATTGCAGGCGCCTACGGAATAGCATATTTAAGTAGCCGCTATCCTAAGTACAGGATTAGTGCTCTTGCAATAGTATTAACCATGTTTAGTTTTTTCCACTTTAGCTATATATATCTCGGTTATTATCCAGTTGAGAGTTCTCGAGCTTACTTTTTCGCTGATAGTACGCTCGCTACCTATTTATCTCATAGAGGTGGAGAAAAAATCTTAGTAATCGACCCCCAACCTAGATACATTATGAGCTACCTAGTATTAACAAATAAGAGTGTCACGCTGGATACAATCAGACCTTTGATTGGGAAGTACAGCACAAATGAAGAGCAAAACATTTATGAGATCGATAATTTAACGATCAGAAGAGATTGTCCATCTGACAACATTAATGCTTACGATACTGTAATTGCAGATTTTACCTTAATAGATGGTCTGGGAGGTTGTATTCCACTCAGCAAACTAAAATCATCAAAGATACTTATTCGTAATATTGTAGACCCACTCGATGGAGGAGTCATTAAGCAGATTTACGGCGACAGAATCTGTGAGAATACAACTGTCGCTAGATACCTTAATTTATCAGGGATAAACACTTTTGCAATTAATAAGATGTCTAAGGTACAATTCTGTTCTAGCTGGATTATCGAAAATTAATACTTAATATGAATATCATTAAAAAACTGATTACTCCAGTATTCTTTGTTTTTATCTCACTAATAATCATCTTCCCTCGTTTTTACCAGTTAGGTGACACTCCACACGGCCTTCATATCGATGAAGTTAGTTTTGCCGCCGACGCCAAATCACTAGCCGAAACTGGCAAAGACACTTGGGGTGTGACTATGCCTCGGGTTTTCAAAGCGTTTGGCGAGTATAAGGCACCTGGACTTACCTACAGTATGGCTTTCTGGGCCAAAATTACTGGAGTTATGAATAACTATGTCGCTCGACTCCCATCCGCAATTGCGGGCCTTACCATGATTGTAATGCTCGTACTAACACTCAAAACACTTATTCCCTCGATTAGTCCGGTTCTCTTGATGACCATAGCTCTGATTCTCGCATATAGTCCCTGGCATTTTGACATGTCTCGTATTTTTTATGAAGCATTTAGCGCTACTTCCTGGCTCTCTATCTCGATTTATTTCGCTACCAGAATATTATCATCAAACAAACACAATAAATATGACTGGATCCTCACGCTCACGACTGCTTCTATTGCTGGTTACTATTACTCTTCTCTTCGTTACGTCATTATCATTTATGTATTAATTGTATCTTTCCTCTCAGAGACTAAGTTCAAAGATATACTTAAGCGAAGTGCAGTCGCGATTATAGTAGTCACCTTTGTTGGTGTTGGATGGGTAGGCGACTTAATGTCTGATGTCGGCTTAAATCGACTCTACTACTACCAGCAAAAAGCCGATTTTGGATCCGCTCTAGAGATAGATGAGAAACGTCAGTTCTGCTACCTCGCATTGGATCGTGATTCAGAATCAACTAGAGGATGTTATTTACTTTGGAATAAGCCCGTCTCCCGAATCACTGGAATGATAACTACCACTTTGACCTATCTTGGGACAGATTTTCTGTTTATAAAAGGTGTGAGTGAGTATGGATTTGATAGCCAGTATGGAGCTTTTTTACCGCCACTTATACTAGTTTACTTGATAGGCATGTACTACGCTCTAACTAGCTTAGTACGTTACTTGACCTCACAATTCAAGAAGAATAGCCGACAATTAAATCGTGAAGATAAGGTATTTGTTCTATACCTAGGTCTAGCATTGCTCTCACTAGTTCCCGCTGCAGTTGCAATGAATCTGAATATGAGAATGGCAATGGTTAGTCTGTATATAATCTCTATTTTGATTGGCTATGGACTTTATCAGTTTAACGAGTACCTAAAACTAACAGTAAAACCAATAATAAAAGTAATTGCTTATTGTTTACTCGGTGGGGCATTTCTATTTTACGCGATTCAATCAACTGTTCATTATTGGTTTGTATTTACCAAAAGCAATGACCTTCAGTGGACCTCTGACGCTGGGTCAATATTTGGCTATGTTAAGAGTGTCTCAAAAAGTTATGACCGCATAGTCGACGCTGAGCTACATGGCCCTTTAGCCCCATACTTTTACGGAGATATTACAACTAATGAAGTTCATAAAGGTAGGTACAGTAATCCAGACGCACTCGGCTTTACTTACCTAATAAAGGCTGGAAAATATGAACTTAACCACATCAATATCAAGGACCTTGCCTGCGAAGTGGTTAGTAAAAATGATAAGAGGAGAACGCTAGTAATAACTAATCCATATCCAGAACTCGTTTCAATGCGAAAATATGAATCAAGATCTTGGAACGGCGCCTTGCTGCTTCACGAGGTATATGATCTATCTGATGTTATCTCATATATGGAGCGCTCCGAACCCAACTTTATGACTCGCTGCGGACCAAAATAATATGTACAAATATATTCTAGTTGCAATCTTAGCCACCTCCGCCTTGCTCCGGTTAACCTTTCTCAATTCTCATATGGACACGCTCTATGGCGACGAAGTAGCCCTGGGTTATAACGCGTATGCAATCAAAGAAACACTGCATGATGAATTTGGTCGCTTTATGCCGCTCCAGTTTGAGAGTTGGGGAGACCAAAAAAATCCAGTCTATATCTATACAACAGCTCTAGTTCAGCTCGTAACTGGCCCTACTATGGCGAGTGTTCGAATCCCCTCAGCCATAGCTGGGATTCTCGCAGTCTACCTGACATACAGGCTAGCGATACTCCTCAAGCTCGGTAGTGTTGTTGCGCTGGTTTCGTCGTTCTTCTTAGCAGTTAATCCATGGCACATTCATATTAGTAGAGGTGGTTACGAAGCAAATGTTGCTCTAACTCTCGGCCTCGGCAGTGTAGTCCTGCTCCTAACTCGAAGGTATGCACTCTCCGCCTTGCTACTCGCGATCTCTACTTATACCTACTACACCACCAAAATGTTTGCCCCATTATTACTACTGTTTACCTGGATCTATATGATCAATTGGTCCAAGTACAAAAATAGTATCAAACCATTCATCAAATACTGGCTGCTAGCTCTTATACTCGTGCTCCCCATAATTTACCTTGCGCTGTTTAAGGGGGGACAGGTCCGTTTTCAGAGCATTAATATCTTTGTCGACAAGACAGTAACACCTAGGGTGGAGAGAGCGCGCAACTTTTTTGATAACCCTGATAGCCTAGGAGCCAAGTTGAGCGAGAATAGATTTACCTATCATCTTAGCGATTTTGTCATGTACTACTTAGAAAATTTTTCGGGACAATTCCTTTTTGTGGGTGGGGATAGTAACGTCCGCTACGGCCTCGCTGGTCACGGCATGCTATATCTCCTGGACGCTCCACTGATCTTAATGGGGCTAATCTTGCTCTACCAAAAAAATCGCCGGGCATGGTATTTCCTCATTGCCTGGCTTATACTCGCCCCACTCCCAACCGCTCTTGTAGGTCGCGCCTACGGACTGCGTAGCCTAGCCATGCTCCCTGTGCCTCAAATTCTAGCGGCCTACACTATTTATAGTTGGATACTCAGTATTAAGAGATCCAAATTGGCTATATTACTGTTTACTATTTTCTGTTTTATCTACGCTCTCTCTGTCGGCAACTGGCTCCATCGCTACATCTATCAGTATCCTGCCTATGGTCGCTACTGGTACGATGCTCCAATGCAAGATGCAGTGACTTACGCCAAGGAGAGAGAGGATAAATATGACCAGATTATCATCAGTCAGAGTTATGGAGAGGTCTCGATGTACTATGCGTTCCTAAACAAGATCCACCCCGATGTCTATCGAGAGGCCAAAGCTAACAAAGTTACTGTCGACGGCGTACCTATGGTCAAAATAGGCAAATACTACTTTGGCGATATCAGGCCAAAAGGGCCGATTGAACAAATGGATATCCCACATAATACCTTGATCCTAGTTCAGCCATATTTTGAATACGGCGAAGGAACAATTATTGCTCGTGATGATGGTCGCCCGATCTATCGTGTTTTTGATTTTCCGACAGTCCACATGAAAGCCAAAGCTCAATGAAGTTATACGTAGTTGTTCCAGCATATAACGAATCAAGATTTATCGGTCGCTTTTTAGATAAATTAACTAAGAAAACCAAAAATATTCTCGTGATAGATGACGGAAGTCGAGATCGTACAACAGATATTGTAAAGTCAAAAGGAATAAAAGTACTTACTCATATCACCAATCTGGGTAAGGGAGCTGCATTAAAGACAGGTTGTGAGTATGCGTTTACTAGACTCGGTGCTGATGGAGTTATTATTATGGATGGGGATGATCAGCACGACGTCTCAGATATCGCACAGTTTACCAAGGCACTGAGGGGAGGGGCGCAGATTGTTTTAGGAGTTAGAGCGATGGATAGTCGGATGCCACTAACCAGGTTACTAGGTAACAGATTTACCTCTGTTCTAATCAACGTTCTTTTCGGCCGTTACATCTCTGATGTTCCTAGCGGTTTTAAAGCTATGACTAAGAGTACTTACAAAAAGCTCTTATGGCATAGTAGCGGTTACGAGGTCGAGACGGAAATAGCCGTACGAATCGCAAAAAGTAAAATAAAATACGTCGAGATTCCGATCAACACTATCTATCATGGCAAAGAATATGGATTTAACCTGATCGATGCCATCCGTATTATAATAAAGATACCTTACTGGATATGGAGTTAAAGAATATGATTGGAATACAACTTTTTTCGGTAGTGTTTATCTTCATTATGCTCTACGTAGTTCGCATTCATTACAAAAAGCAAGAACTACCAAAAGTAGAAGCTCTGTTTTGGAGCATAGTCCTACTATCTCTAGCTACTATCGTAATAGTACCTGGTAGTGCTGACGCAGTTAGAAATCTTTTTCAGGTATCTCGACTGCTCGACGTAATTATGATAATTGCCTTTATGGGTACCTTTATATTCTTAATAGAGAATCGAATTCAGATTAGCAAGCTCCGTTCCAAACTAGAAGTCTTGACTCGAGAGCAAGCCATGAACGATTAGTATGAAGTTACCAAAAATTTCTGTCGTTACCCCTAGCTATAATCAGGCCAAGTACATAAGAGCTACAATTGATAGCATCCTCTCCCAGGATTATCCCAATCTCGAATATATCGTAATGGATGGTGGTAGTACTGACGATACCGTTGAGATTCTCAAGAGCTACGGTAACAAAATACAATGGGAGAGCAAAAAAGATAATGGACAGACACACGCAATTAACAAAGGGTTCCGTCTAGCAACAGGCCAAGTACTCGCATACCTCAACTCCGACGATGTATATCTCCCAGGTACACTTAGGGCAGTAGGGGAGTATTACGCCAAGACGAAAGCCAATTGGATTACAGGCGACTGCATAGTGATTGATGAAAACGGTAATCCTAGTCGTAGTAACTGGCTAATCTCTGGATATAAGCGTCTGCTGATGAAGTTATACAGTCGAACCACACTTATGATTGCCGATTCCATGTTGCCTCAACCATCTACTTTCTGGTCCCGCGACGCTGCTAATGTTGTAGGGGAGTTTAATGAAAAATATCACTACGTCATGGACTACGACTACTGGCTGAGATTATCTAAGAATTATAGACCCCACGATCTCAAGATAGCACTCTCTGGTTTTCGTGCCCAACCAGACAGCAAGAGCGAAACTAGTCGTCCAAAGTTGATGGCAGAGGGTGAACTGGCGTTAGTTGCAAATGGGGCCGAGCCCTGGCATCTCATGCTCCATCGTGCACATTCGGCGGTTGTACGCCGCATCTATAATATTCTTAAGCAGTGATTAATTGTTAGTAAATCAAATTGATGAAATTAAATAAATTAGCATTTATCGTAAGTGTAGTACTTTGTATATCTTTTGCATTAGCGGGTACATTTATATCAGTTAATCGATTTTATCAATTTGATTCTTTCTACTATGATTTTGGTATATTTGATCAAGCAATTTGGCGAGTTTCACAACTTAGAGCACCAGTAATCGATCATTATGTCGTTGGTGGATCGTGGATATTTGGAGATCATTTTAGTCCAGCGTTAATGTTGCTAGCACCCATATATTGGGTTACACATGCTCAAGAGGCGATATTCTTTGTTCAAGCTGCATTTGCCGCCCTAGCTGGGTTTATCTTGCATAAGACTTCATACGCGCTGACCAAGAATAGTTATGTCTCAATTTCAGTTCAAATAGCTTTTTATCTCTTTACCGGACTGCAAAACGCCGTGATTACAGATATTCATGAGTTAACATTCGCGACTCTCCCCCTCTCGATAGTGCTATATTCGCTCGTCACGCTTAACAAGCGTATGTATATATTCTCATCTCTCTTTCTACTCCTCTTCAAAGAATCTACATTCCTAGTTGTTTGTGGTATTCATTTCTATACTTGGTTAAAAGTAAAAGAGTGGCGAAATATGACGATTACTCTCTCGATGCTTAGTATTATTTATGCATACTGCATAATATCCTACGTAATCCCTGCTTTTTCAAACTACTATCAGTATAACTTTCTGGCAGGTCATACTGTGCAGAGTGTCGTAAGCGCTCTCTATGACCATCCCATCAAGATAAAAACAGTTGTCGACAGTTTCACAAGCTTCTCTTTTACTGCGATATTTACACCGTCACTCTGGCCGACGTACTTAGTTCATTATTGGACACGGTTTTTATCTTCGGCTGGCTCGCGTTGGGAAATTGGGCTTCACTACAATGCAGAGATTGCCCCGATTTATGCTTTCTCCCTGATGCTAGTCTTAGATAAATTAACTAAAAATAAAAAGACGATAACTCAGTTAGTGGTGGTTTTTGTTGTTACTACCGTTGCACTCTATCAGAACTATGCTCGGCTAAAAATGCCATTCTTAATGGCGATTAATCCTGCACTTTACCACGCATCAGATCGAACAGTTGAAATACGACAATATCTTAAGCAAATGCCAGCAGATCCAGTAATTATGGCACCAAATCATCTAGCAGCCCACCTCTCTCACAAAAACGTGCGACTCGCTCGTGATAAATATACCGATTACGATCCAGAATATATAATTTTTGATACTAATCCAGATCAGAGTGCCAACAACTGGTATGGCTTGAAAGACAAAGATCAGTTTATGAAGAATGTATCTGCAGATTTTGATTATAAGCTGATACAATCAATATCTAGTTATCAAGTATACATGAAGAATTAACTATGTCTCAAGAATATTGGGTAAATAAGCGTGTAGTAGTCACTGGTGGAGCAGGATTTCTCGGATCGAATGTAGTTAAACAACTAGAAGCATTAAGTGTGAAGGATATTGTGATACCACGCTCTAGCACCGATGACCTACGATCACAAGAGACATGTGCCAAGGTGGTAGCAGGAGCAGACATAGTTATTCACCTGGCAGCTAACGTAGGAGGTATTGGATATAACCGAGATTTTCCTGGGACTCTCTTTTACGACAACCTGCTCATGGGTGTACACATGATGGAAGAGAGTAGGAAGGCTGGGGTTAAAAAGTTTGTAGCCATAGGAACGATTTGCGCCTACCCAAAATTTGCCCCAATCCCTTTTAAAGAACAAGATCTTTGGGATGGATATCCAGAAGAAACTAACGCACCTTATGGTCTAGCCAAAAAGATGATGTTAGTCCAGAGTACTGCATATAGAGACCAGTACGACTTTAATAGTATCTTTCTATTACCAGTCAACTTATATGGACCTGGAGACAACTTTGAGCCAGGAAGTAGCCACGTTATCCCAGCTCTTATAAAAAAATTTGTAGAAGCAAAGCAAAATGGATCTAATAGTGTCGAAGTATGGGGAGATGGTTCTGCTACCAGAGAATTTTGTTATGTAGATGACGCGGCAAGAGGCATTATTCTCGCGAGCGAAATGTATAACAAAAGTGAGCCTGTAAATATTGGCGCAGGATTTGAAATATCGATACATGACCTCGCATACAAAATAAAGGAATTAACCGGTTTCAGCGGTCAAATCATTTGGGATAAAGATAAACCCAATGGACAGCCAAGACGGATGCTTGATGTGTCGCGTGCAGCACTCGAATTTGGTTTTACAGCAAACACTACCTTTGATGAAGGACTATCAAAAACAGTAAGTTGGTATATCAATAATTCCTCAAATATATGAACTGGTATAGGCATTACATTGGACTATATCTGAGTGTTTTTTCAGTGTTAATGGCTGCCATAGAAACATATAAGTATCCTGGATTTATATTTAAGCACTTCAATTTTTTACCGATGATCTTTTATGTAATAACTGGGGTTGCAATAATTGCGATCAAACTATACCCTCCGCCAACTCCAGAAAAATCTCTCCTTGCAATAATGTTTAGATTGCTCGCTATATATTCCATCATTCTGACCGGCATATTTTATATTATCGAAACAATAACTTATCCTAATTTCATTTTTACTTATCTACATGTCCACCTAGATGGTTTGCAAATCCTGACAGGCATGCTTTTTGTATACTTTGCCTTATCAAACCTCATGCATAGACATTATGTCGCTATTCTAAACAGCACTTTTCTTCTAGCCATATCATCACTCTTAATAAACTACACAATAATAAACTCGATTGATGTGGCCAAATTAGTTAAAAAAGAGGTCAAAGCCATGCAGATACTCGCAATAAACGATGAAGAAAAAAACGAAGCAGGGTGGGGGACGATCTACCGGTATGCGCAAATGTTAAAACAAGCCACTCCAGAGGATGCAGTCATCGCGATGCCACCAGCTCAAAATCACTGGTTATATTCTGGCAACATTGTGTTGATGCGTTACTTTTTGTATCCACGGACGCTGACCAACGTCAAAGAAACTACTGACACCTCTACTCTGTCAGAACTACCCAACCAAGATTATGACTACATCGCTCTCGTTTGGGGTGAGTCTAATGAGCGGGACACTTCTCCTTATGGCTGGCCAAAGACTAGCATTAATGCCGAGTATATCGAATATTTTGATCTGAGTAGTAATACTACCAAACGTGTAGTTAGTGCAGAATACATCCCAGTGTATTTAAATGAGCCTTTATGGGGGGTGATTAAGTTTAAAAAAGAGGAGTCTCAATGATGCTCATCTTAATCACACTACTCGTTGTGTTGGGAGGAGTGATACTCGGCCGATACTTATACCCAGCCGCAAATACTCTAATCTCTATTAGTGTTGGTATTCTCCTAGGGATTGGTTTATATATTATCTCGATGTACCTGCTCGGAGTGATGGGTATTGCGTGGACACAGCTGACCTTAATCATCTTGGCAATAACATTCTTTGGCTCATCATTAACACTAATGAAGTCGATCACTAGACCATCCAGAGCTCCAAACCAATTATTGGGGATCTTAGTAGTCTTACTTTTTGCTTTTTTCTCGGTTGTTGTTAACTCATACTGGCCAGTTCGAGACTGGGACGCTCTAACTCTCTATGATTTTAGAGCCAAGGTTTTTTCTGAGAACCAGGAGATAACAGGGATCTTTACTCCTGAACTCAATTACTATTTAGCTTACCCGTTCTTCACATCATTAATTCATACGGTGTCATATATCTTCGATTATGGGAGGCCAGCAATCTACTACAGCTTAGTCTATACAGCGCTCGGTCTCTTTATCTACGGCTTTTTGAGCCAAAAAGTATCCAAAGTATTGTCAATTATCTTTA
>DALYFH010000007.1:0-35231 GCA_031972135.1 Candidatus Woesebacteria bacterium | reverse complement strand
TTTATCTACGGCTTTTTGAGCCAAAAAGTATCCAAAGTATTGTCAATTATCTTTACTATCTTGGTGTTAATCAGTGGTGACATCTTTAATCACTCCTTCATTTCTTATACCAACCTTACTTATACTACTTACTTTGTAGTCGGTATACTTATATTTTCAGAAGGGATAGCAACTAAAAAATCGAAGCTATTATTCTTGGGATCTACCTTAATCGGGATTATGCAGCACGTTAGGTATGATGATCCATTTTGGGTCATCCCAATGCTTATCTCATTATTAATATTCGTCAAGACTAAAAACTACAAACCTTTACTTATTTCTACTCTCATTATTTTTCTCTTTAGAATACTTTGGTCTGGATACAAAAACACCTTGATGAGTGAGTATGCAACAGTTGGGTCAATGCCGTATCCTCAGTTATTAGAAACACTTCTATCTACTAATCCAGTGCAAAGAGTCATTGAAGTCTCAACTTTTTTGTATAAATCGTTGTGGCTTAAATACGGAATCCTGATTTACATATTTGTATTTTCTGTTTTGATCTCATGGAGAAAAAAATCAGAACTCCTTCGCCTAAGCCAAATCACTACTATTCTCATCCTTGCCATTCTTTATCTTGGAACTATAGCGATGAGTTATTTATACGCAAAATGGAACGTGGTTGGAGGGTCAGTTGCACGCATGATGATGATCATAATTCCCACATCATTAGTCTCAGCTTGTCTAGCGCTCGGAGAATATTTTAATGAAAAAAAGTAAAACTTTAATCTTGGGATATGGCTTGAGTCCTACTCGTTCAGAAGCAATCTCTAAGTCAACGATCAAGCTCCAACACGTACATAAACAAATAGGCCTAGCTTGCGATATTATCTCGATCGACCAGTTAGTGGGAACCGAGTCTCTAGCCAAGTGTATTAGTAACCGTCATAAAATTATCGAGAAGATAAATCACGCTATATCAAAGAACCACTATACGCACATAGTGGATGTATTTGCCTTGCCTATATCTTCATATATTTTTACCAAGTCAATTTTGGCAAATTTTCCTCGCTTAGTATTTATCAAGGAAATTCAAAATGATTATGGATCATCGCGTCATTTAACTTACGAGACTTTTATCAGGCTAATCGGTAACAATAAATTTATATTTGACTCAGTCCGCAAATCAGCAGACATCTGTTTTAGTCGTAATCTAAATCTCTGCAATAAGTACGCCATTCATTACCTGCCAACTTCTGTTGATATAATGCCACTTAAGCGTCAAAGATATAACTCACCCCTACGTGTTTGCTACTTAGGTCATCCTTTAACAAAAAAAGGTATATCAATATTTCCTGAGATGTTCAAGGATTCTAGATTTGGCAATAATTCTATCAAGTACAGCTTTGCGTTTAGTGATATAGGACCGAGAGAGGATGTGATCAAAGAGTTTCTCGAAGTGTCAAAAGAGCAACAGATAAAAATCCATATTGAAGGCAAGGTAGATCCATCTACTTTTTTCCGTAATAACGATCTCTACCTCTTGCCTATCCATGACCAGTTTGGGGCGGCATCCACTCCCAATACCGTTCTCGAAGCAATGGAGGCGGGGTGCGTAGTTATGACCACACCGATAGAGTCAGTGCAAGGAGTCTTAAACGACCAAAACTCAATCTTGCTAAAAACTATAGATACATCTACGATACATGAAGCATTAATTTCATGCCAGAAAGACATAAAATCATTACTTAATAAATCAAAAAATGCTAGAAGCGTTATAATTAAAAAATATTCAACTGATAATTATATTTTACAACTAAGGAAGCTATATGAAACGCAAAAATAAAAAAGAAATTCAAAAATACTATCAGATTAACGATGTTGCATCTACCTACGATAATCGACGTTTTGTTGGCAAGGGTGGTGAATATATAAATAGTACCGAAGTCTCAACTACCCTAAATATCATGAAGAAAAGCTTGGGGGTTGACTCTCCAAAAGTTTTGGACCTTGGCTCAGGACGAGGTAGACTATCTATACCTCTAAAGAAAGCGGGTTATAACACATATTGCCTGGATTCAAGTGAAAGCATGCTATCATTTTTGACTAAAGAATTTGGGCGTGATCATATCTATATCCAATCTGTATTTGACAAAATACCCTCAAGTACCAAATTTGATGGTGTTACTTCGCTTCGTTTTTTTGATCACTTTGACGAGGCTGATCAGATTAAGATACTTATCAATGGCTCAAAATCATTAAAAAAAGGAGGCATGTTCTTCTTAAGCGGTCTCAGTAGCCATTCACTAGAGTACATAGTATCTTTTCTATTTCCTTATGGTAGGTACAACTACTACCTTTCACCAACTGTCTATGCCAAGATATTTGCAAAAGCCGGTCTGAGGCTAACCACATACGAAAGCGCATTTTTTATACCACGTGGAGTGTTTTTACATACAAATAACTACCCCGCCATACAGAAGGTCTTAATATCAATAGATTCCTTCATGACCAGAATATTGCCGTCTTTTGGGGCAATGAAAATTTTTGTACTAGAAAAATAACCTATGATTGCAGTTGTCTATGGGACTAGACCAGAAATAATTAAGCTGAGTCCGATAATCAGGATAGGATTAGCGCAAAAACGTGAACTTGTTACCATACATACCGGACAGCATTTTTCACAGAACATGAACGATGTGTTTTTTGAAAACTTGGAGCTCCCGAGTCCAGATTATGAACTAAACGTAGGATCAAAGTCGCATGCCGAAATGGTTGCAGAGGCATTAGTCGGGATCGAGAGAATACTACTCAAACATAAACCAAGCATTGTCTTAGTTCAAGGTGATACAAACTCAGCTCTTGCAGGTGCACTTGCTGCGGCAAAACTAGGTATCAAAGTTGGACATATAGAGGCGGGACTTAGGAGTTTTGATCGCCGTATGCCAGAAGAGCTAAACCGAGTCTTGATTGATCATATGTCTGATCTGCTTTTTGCGCCTACTCACACTTCCTATAATTATCTGCTAACCGAAGGGATAAGTAAGGATAAGATAAAGATAGTCGGCAATACTATAGCCGACGCTCTCAAATATGGTCTTAAAAAATCAAGTAATATTACTCTCCCTCCGTATATAGCTCCAAAACAATACTTTCTAGCCACCCTCCATCGCCAAGAGAATGTAGATGATCCAATAACGCTTAAACAAATGATATCTAACTTCCAACGCATAGTAAAAGATACTTCAACTATGCTAGTCTTGCCTCTACACCCGAGAACCAAACAGTTACTCGACAAACATGCGATAGATACCACTGGACTTAGTCTGATCGAACCTCAGGATTATTTTAACTTCCTTGCTTTGCTCAACAATGCGAGAATGGTGTTTACTGACTCAGGCGGCATTCAAGAGGAGGCTTGTATCCTCGGGATTCCATGCATCACACTGCGAGATAATACCGAACGACCAGAGACAGTAGAACTAGGATCTAATGTCTTGGTGGGGAGTGATCTAAATAAGATGGTAAGCGCGATAAGCTATTTCGAGAAGCTCCAGGGAGGTTGGAAACAGCCTTACGGCGAAGGCGATACAGCAGAGAGGATAATCTCATCCCTATGAAAATCCTCTACATGGTCGACTACTACCAGCCACAAATAGGATATAACGAGTATTATCTGCCGAGTGAATGGTCTAAGCTAGGACACGAAGTCACTATCCTGACTTCTGATCATTACTATCCATTTCCAAACTATGCTGATACAGCAGGCAAATTACTCGGATCACGACGTCAAAAACCTGGAACTTTTAAGCAAGACAAGATCACAGTTATTAAGCAGCCCATGCAGTTTGAAATTTTCACTAGAGCAGTATTTGGTGGTCATGAGTCAGTAATTAACAAAATAAGACCAGATATAGTCATAGTAAACAAATCGTCGAGCTATAACTCATTTCAGGCAGCAAGACTTAAATCTAAATATCAGTATAAGTTAATCACCTATGACGCCCATTTGATGTCGGGTTATAACGCTGTCGGAAATATTGCGTTCAAAGACTTTGTTTATTGGCTATATAGATTAATTGTTTCCCGATATATGAATAACCGTGTAGATAAATATATCGCAGTCCAAGAAGGAACAGTCGATGTTATGACTAACTTATACGGTCAGTCACCTGTATTACACATCCCACTTGGTACAGACCCAGATCGGTTTAGGTATGATGGCACGGCCAGGAGGATAATCCGAAAAAAGTATCAGATCCCAATGTCAGCGAGCGTGGGTATCTATACTGGCAAAATAATTCCTACCAAAGGCGTCTCTATTTTGTATGAGGCATTTGGTAGGCTAGCCAAAAACAATCCTAAACTCCACCTCTTAATCGTTGGCTCAGGTGGGGATGATTACATCAAGCAATGTGAAAGTCTAGTTGACACTGTATATCTCAATCGCATCCACCTCATTGGATTTAAAGAAACAAAAGAATTGTATAAATTCTACTCCGCTTCAGATTTTGGGATCTGGCCCCTAGAGGAATCGACTTCGATGAATGATGCTGCAGCTTGCGAAATACCCTTTATTGCTAACAATGAAGTCGGGGTGAAGCAGAGGTTCAAAAACAACAATGCCCTCAAATATCTAAGGGGAGATAGTAGTGACCTCGCTGATAAAATGCAATTCCTAATTAACAACCCCAAGGAATCTAAAAACATGGGGAAAAGGGGTAGAAACTTAATACTAAGCGAACTAAGTTGGAACATGATAGCAAATAAATATTTAGATGTCATAACAGAGG
This sequence comes from Candidatus Woesebacteria bacterium, assembly GCA_031972135.1. Taxonomy (GTDB): domain Bacteria; phylum Patescibacteriota; class Microgenomatia; order UBA1400; family UBA12108; genus GWF. The sequence continues at coordinate 30,459 of DALYFH010000007.1, read as the reverse complement.
ACATGGAAGGCAGTCTATCAAAAACCTTAAATTGGCTCGAAGAAGCGCAGCGTGTGACTAGTGACGGAGGTGTGTCTGCATACCATATGATAATCAGGGGATGGGCACCTTCGTTTATCGAAACGACTGGTTACATTATTTCGACTTTTCTTGATGCCGCAAAATACAAAAGTAATAAAAAGTATCTCAAGCTAGCGCAAAAGATGGGGAACTTTATTATAAATAATCAGCTAAGTATCGGAGGATATCGGACGTACACCAGACATCAGGTAGAATTATCCGAACCTACAATCTTTAACACTGCTCAAGATATTATCGGACTAGTCGACCTATATCTCGCAACTAACGTCAAAAAGTATCTAGATTCTGCACAGTTAGCAGCAGATTTTTTAGTTGCTACTCAAAATCAGGATGGATCATGGACTAAGTACACACATAACAGCGAACCAAAAACATATCATTCACGAGTAGCTTATGCACTCCTAAAATTATATGAAGTAAATAACAAATTAAAGTTTAAAAGAGCAGCGATTAAACAATTAGATTGGGTAATCTCAAAACAAAAGAAAAATGGTTTTGTAACAAATGCTGAGTTGCCAGTTGCTAAATACCCATATACCATCACTCACACAATTGCATATGTCGCCGAAGGATTGCTATATAGCTCAAAAATACTAAAATCAAAAAAATACGAATCCTCAGCATTGAGAATTATAGATAAAGTACATCAGTACTACCTATTAAATAATAAACTCCCTTCATATTTTGATCAAAACTGGAAACCGCAAGAAAGGTTTGGTTGTCTGACCGGCGAAGCGCAGTTTGCAATTCTGTTTATAGAAACTTACAAAATTACTAATAATCAGTCATACCTATCCAGCGCGTATAAACTCATTACTAGAATAGGGAGAGACAAGTCGCCTAACGGCGGTATCCCAGGATCTAGGCCAATCTATGGTGATTTGCTCCATAATCGAGGTTATTGTCGTCTTTCGTATATCAACTGGGCAGCAAAGTTTACCGCTGATGCGGAAATGTTATTCTTAAGCATATGGAAATAATAATCAAAGCGTTGATACGCATTTACTCACATCCTAATAATAAAGGCAGAAAAATTATTACTACACTACGTCTCGCCTGGTGGATGGTAAATAGACATTTACTTAAGTTGAATGTAATTGTCGAAATGATGCCTGGTGCAAAGCTCATTTGTGACCCCAAGAGTTCCTATGGAAGTCTAGTTTTCTACAACTCTTTGCCAGAGTACGCCGAACAAATGTTTATGTATCAATTTGTCGAGGCAAATGACATAGTGGTCGACATCGGTGCACATATCGGTAGCGAAACTGTATTGCTAGGCTCAAAGTTAGCTAGTGGTCGCATATATAGCTTTGAACCAACTCCTGCAATCTTGCCTCATTTAAAAGCAAATATTAGCATTAACAATTTGATGGACAGAATTGTGGTTGAGAGTATGGCTATCTCAGACCATAACGGATATACCAAATTTTACCTATCTACTGAATCAGAGGTGAATAGTCTACACAAAAATAAGGGATCAAAAGAGATTAGTATCAAAACTATTACGCTCGACAAATATGCTTCAGTTTATGATATCCAGCATGTTAATTTGCTCAAGATAGACGTCGAAGGCTACGAATATGCTGTAATCAGAGGTTCAAAGTCTCTCTTAACTAAACACAAAATTGATGTGATCGTATTCGAAGTAAACGACCAATCAGGCAGCTGTTACCAGGACAATCTTAAGACTAGAGAACTACTAAGTAGCTATGGTTACAAATTGTACCTAGTCAGTCAAGATGGCAAATTAACTAAATACGTACATTTCGACCAGGTGCACAACTGTATAGCTATTTCCCCTAAAATAAAACCATCAAGGATGAAAAATATCAGGTATGAATAATGCGTTACTCATGCATCCTACTTATCTTTTTTGGAAAGGCATCATAAGCGATCTTTTGAAACATGATCAGATTAGCATCCTAGACTATGGGTGTGGTAACGGCATATTGCTTGATCTGCTCGACACCAAAAGAGTTAAAAAATATCAGGGATACGACACTAGCGCTGATGCAGTTTCCGTAGGTCAAGCAAAGTATAGGAGTAATTCTAAGATCAAGTTATTCACGATCAAGCCTAGCACTCAGCCTAAATTTGGGGGCGCTAATACTTACGATTTAGTCATTCTTATTGGGGTGTTTCAGTATTTAGAAAAGGGTGAAATAGAGCATGTCATAAGCGAGGCAAAACGCACACTTAAAAAAGACGGGTATCTCATGTTTAGTACTGTTCTGGATGATAGTTTCTATAAGTATATCAACCTTTATCGCTTTGTTTTTCCCAACCACTATATTAATCGGCTCAAAATGGAGAACAGCCTAAAAAAAGCAGGGTTTAAATTAAGAGTCAGCAAGGCGAGAGGGCTAATCTTAGGTCCTCTAGTGTCACACGGATTGGTCATACCTTTTGATGCGATCGACCACTATATCTTCGGGGTGAGGGGCAAAATCGGCACACTTGGCAAGCTAGTCAGATTAATAGCATTTCCTTTTATGTACCTAGAATTGCTCTTGCCCCTAGACCTTGGATATACATGGTATGTCGTGGCAGAAAAATGAAAAAATTAACACTTTTTCTTATCGCATCAGTATTTATCTTGTTGTTGTGGCAAGCACTACATCTACCATTTGAAATTCCGGATGAGCAATCGCATTTTGCTACTGTCAACTTTTTAGTTGACCAGGGGTGTATCCAGGGAGAGAGCGAGTTTGATCTAACTCGCGAGCAAGAGCAGATAGAATACATCTTTGGTGTCATGACTGACGGAAGTAACAAATATGCCCACAATCCCAAACATCGTATTGATTACTCCGAAGATCTAAGACTGCAAAATGAAGAACTTATCAGGTCACTAAACACTTCCCACAATCGCTCGACCTACACGCTACACCAAGGTGCTGTTTATCCACCTCTCTATTACTACCTAACAGGGCAATTCTATCGAATAAATTACGCATCAGATCTCATTACGAGACTCTACACATCTAGAATTTTCTCGACGCTATTGATAGTTGCAACAATCTACGTCTACTACCTGATAGGTAGGCTAGTTTGGTCATCAACACAGATGGGCTATTATTTTTCGACTCTAGCACTCTTCTATCCTATGACTGCTTATATGGGAGCAGGAGTCAACCCTGATAATCTACACAACTTACTCTTCTCGCTCTTTGTTTACGTATGTATTCGAGTAATCAAAGACGGTCTCTCGTATTCACACACACTCTACTTTGCCATCTTACTGGTTCTCGATCTGCTCACAAAACCACAAGCATACATAATGATCCCAATCGCAATAGTGGCGATCTTCCTATCCAGCTACAGGTTGAGCTTAAGGGTAGCGATCAAGAACTTAGTCTTATATTCTTCAGTCGTCTTGCTCGGCGCAGGTTGGCACGAATTACCAAAATTTTATAGTGGTAACCCTTACATCGCAGATTCGACAGCCATTTCAGGCACTGGTCTTTCACTAATGGTCTATCTCAAAATGATACTAAAAAAGTTCACCAGCGAGTTAGTGGTGTGGTACTGGGGTGTGTTCAAATGGACCACTATCATTGTGCCAAGACTTTGGTGGTGGAGTGGGATAAGAATGATACTACTTTCTGTACTCGGTTTAGGATACTCATTGTATAGAGTACTCAGATCAAAAAACTTTGAATTTAGTCACAAATTAATAATCTTTGCATCAGCTGCTAACATAATATATGTCTCAGCGCTAGTCTATTACGATTGGAATTACTATCACTTATCAGGAAGATCGCTAGGTTTTCAAGCTAGATATTTTATGCCACTCTTATCAACTCAGCTATTCCTAATCGTCGAAGGTCTAAGGTCATTCACAACAAAAATACATGTCAATAAAATAATTCTTGGAATGATATTTACTTATTTTCTAACACTTCAATTAGTATCTGTATATACTGTTGCCGGTAGCTACTACGATACCAGTAATATCGCATCATTTATTGCTCAGGCTAGTCAGTACAAGCCAGTATATTTCCAGTATGACTTATGGTATGTATGGGTAGGCTTATACTTAGCAAGCATAATCTATGTATCTACGTTCATCTTTACGCACATCACAAGATTAAGGAATAATTCTAAACTGGGCTAAACTATAATTAGATATGCGATATACATTCCTGGCCTTAATCTTATTATTTAGTTCTGTACACCATGCGATGGCTGCCGATTACAGGTACTCTCAGTATTGTTTGATTGAGTTTCGTAAACAGTTTTCCCTAGATACCCATTACCCAGAGTACAGTAGCAACTGTAGTGATGGTACCGAATTTCGTGGAAACATCGATGATCCAGAGCTATATGTATTAGCAGGCAATCATTATGTGAGAGGTGAGTCTCCAACAGCTATCAACTGGGAGTTGCAGCCGCTGACTAAATACTTTTTTGGTATATTCGGCAATATTCCTTTGCTAGTACAGTACCTTTATGCTTTAGGAATATTTTACTTACTGTTTACGCTCTCAAAAAAGATATTGTTAAGGAGTAATGCTTTCGTCCATATAATACCTGGACTACTATTTTTAACCGACAACTTGACCATAGAACAACTAAAAAATCCTTATCTAGATCTAGGTCAAACTTTCTTTATCTTGCTCTTTATCTATTACTTGTGGCTCTATATCTCCTCAAACTATCGTGTATCTTCTGCCTCAATAGCACTAGGACTAGTTGCCCTCAGCAAATCATTCTCGATTGGTATACTACTAGGTTTATCGGCATTTATCACCATCTACTTAATCGACAAAAGTAAGTTGGGAAAATATCTCAGGAGCTTATATATTTCAATTATCATATACCTTCTGGGTTACACAGCTTTCTTTGTGTACCATAAGCCGCTAGACTTTTTAACCCTCCACATCGACATATTGAGATACTACAAATCATATGTTCCTGAGTATCCTAAAGGCGAGATTTTTAGGATTATCTTTACTGGTCAGTGGCGGACTTGGTGGGATAACCACGACTTAATTAGAGTAAGCAGCTGGACTATTCTTTGGCCTATTTCCTTACTTTCAACTCTAACACTAATCAGGCCAAAAATGCACCAGAACCCGCTTATATTAATGAGTACATTCTGGATCGGGATATACCTACTCTTTGTCTCTCTGAGACTCGTTTTTCCTAGGTACCTATTGCCAATCTTACCATTTGCTTATCTCAACTTAACTTACCTCCTCTTTCACGTTATCCCACAAAGGTTCAGGTCTACGAAAATCTCTTCGTCTCCAAAATCAATAGGTTAAATTAACAAGGCGTAGTAAAATACCCACATGGGAAAAATCTTAGTTACTGGTGGGTGTGGGTATATCGGTAGTCATATCGTACTTGCGCTCTCAAATGCTGGTGAGTCAGTAATAGTCTTTGATAACCTTACACAGGGGCACAAATCATCACTACTCAATAACGAAGTCTTAGTAGAGGGTGATATCCTAGATAAAAATGCTTTGATGCAAGTCATGAAGGATAATGAAGTTGAAGTCGTGATTCATCTTGCTGCACTCGTCAATGCCGCAGAGAGTGTCTCTAAGGCAGACCTCTATAACCAAGTCAACTCTACAGGATCCAAGAATGTCTGGGAGTGCGCAATAGAAGCCGGGGTCAAACATATTATCTACGCAAGTTCGGCGGCAGTATACGGTACTCCAGTAAATGGCGATCCAATGAACGAAGCTTCTGCAACTATTCCTACCAACCCATACGGTGAAAGCAAGCTTGCTGGGGAAAAATCTCTCATTGCGCTATCAACAGATAAGTACAACTACTTATCCTTTAGATTTTTTAACGTCGGAGGAGCAGAGGGTGAGGGTAGGTTAGGACAAAGCCTAGAAAGTAGAGCAATTATGCAGCGCTTATATGCACACGCGCTAAAACTAGACCAGAGTGTGACAATCAGCGGTAACGACTACGATACCCCAGACGGGACTGTAGTTCGCGATTTTATACATGTCCAAGATATAGCAAATGCTATTATTCTAGGTATTAAATACTTAAGAGCAAATCAACATTCAGCCATTATTAATCTTGGTGGGGGTGTTGCACACTCGATCAAAGAAGTAATTGCTGTAGTTGAAAATATTATTGGCGAGCCATTAAACATAATATTCGGCCCAAGGAATGCTGGTGACATTAGCTACTCGCTCTCAGATGTTACTACCGCAAAAAATATTTTAGGCTGGCGACCTACAAAAAGCCTAAAAGATATAGTCCGGGATGGCTTTAACAGCTTCAAAAAAAGACACTAAAAGTAGGGAACAGTTATGGCGATTTCGTTTTTCTCTTTAAATATCGAAGCCGACCGAAATCTGGATAACGTTAGAGATTATCTAAAGACTAATACGCCAGACGTTGTCTTTATGCAAGAAGTCTACAAGGTTCATGCTGAGGAGCTAGCAGCACAGTTCGGCTACCATTTAACCTTTGCCCCACACGTCGACTTTAATATCTACGAACATATCTTTAAGCCACTGGGTGAGTGGGGGATCGCTACGCTTACTAAAATTAGACCTGCCACAGTCCAAATAGATTATTATTCTGAGCCACCAGTTGTTATCCCACATGAGTTTATGAAAACCTTAAAACATCCCCGGGCTCTCATAGTCTCCGAGATTGAGTCGGACGGCGTGTATTACTATTTTGCTAACACTCACTTTACCTGGGCTCTCACAACCGATGCAGATGTCGCTCAGTATCCTGATTATTTAAGACTCCAAGAATTGCTAGACAAAGTCCCGAGCTTTGTCCTCGCAGGAGATCTAAATGCTAATCGTGGATCTAGGGTCTATCAGGAACTCGCTAGTCGCTATATTGATCATCTCCCAAAGAGTGTAGAGTCGACGATCGACCCCATCTTGTTCCGCAAACCAGAGCTCAAACTAGTGGTAGATCACCTATTCTCGACCCCTGACTATAAAATCGATAATGTCCAGGTCATAAGCGGTCTCTCCGACCACTGTGGGATTACCTGTACCGTATCTAAATAATTGTCTAAAAAATCCCGGTACTTGCAGTCTTTTCTCAATTTGCTATTCTCTATTTATGGTAGTTAATCTATCTGAGCGAGCTAGCGAGACAAAAAGAAAGATCGGTAGGAGTGTCTCAGTAAACGGAGTACACGCAGTCGATGTTGATCTAATCAAAGCCGAGAATCTAAATGATCCCTTGCTCGACCTTAATATCAAAGTGAATAATCCCATCGGTCGCCTCTGGCTAGCTCTCAAGCGGATCTGGAAGAGCCAAAACACAGTGGTTGCACTCCGCTTTACTATCCCCTTGATCGTTTTGCCAATTGCCCTCTATGTTGGATATCGTCTCTGGCAAGGTAGGGGAGTCTCAACGCCAATGACTAAGCTAGGGGTAATACACGAAGTAATAATCACAGGCTCACCTCGGGACATATTAGTTTTGCCAACTAGTGATGTTTATATGCTTTCATATGATCTCAACTTTAATTCCTCCCACCGTCTAACCGAAAAGCCAGTTATAGTGGTCGGCAACTACAACCATTTAAACAATGATCTAACAGTGCAGGACGTGATAGCCTACAATCCCCTGGATATCCCCAAATCCACACCTAATCCTGTAGGGAGCAAGGGGACTTGGGACACGATCCTGCAGTTTATTTCGCAGTTTCGCTAGAGGTATGAGACAATAGATGTATGTTGTCTGCTGTCTTGAAGTTGGGAAAATCTAAAGGGTTAAGATCTGCCTTTCTAATGACTGTCGGCAACGTAGGCTCAACAGGCATTGCTGCCGTTGCCATGATTATCTTTTCGAGACAACTTGGTCCAGAACAATTTGGTATCTTCTCAGTGCTCTTTTCACTTATGCTAATAATCTCACGTATTGGAGATATGGGCATAAACATTGCTGTCTCTCGTGCTATTGCCCAAAATCAGAATAATAAAACCCTCAACCTAGCCTTTGCTCAAAACGGAGCATTTCTAAAAGCTATGATTATGGCAGTGGTGGTAATTACTGGATTGATCACTACTCCTTTTATCACAGAGACTCTGCTTACACTAACCCCAGATTTTGTCCCTATGGTGCGAGCCGTCATACTCCTTTCGATCTCTGTAGTTGTCTATGAATACGTTAACTCTCTCCTTCAGGCCAGACAGTATTTTGGCCTCTCGGTTTTGACTAATACAGTCCAATCATCTCTCAAGCTACTCTTGGCACTAGCGACACTAGTATTTGTTGGTATAAACCTAAGTACTGTCACCCTAGGATACATGATCTTGCCACTTATCGGAGCATGCGTTGGGTTCTTGGCGATCAATGCGAGAGAACTTTTGCCTATTTATAGTCCAAAAATCACAAAATCGATAATTAATGTGGCGCGATGGACCAGTATCTCGATTCTTGCTAGTGCAGTCGCAGAGAATGTCGACGTTTTAATAGTCCAAAAGTATCTCTCAGTCCATGAGACGGGACTATATGCTGCCGCAACTAGGATCGCGACTGTTGCTTCGCTCATTGGCTGGTCGCTCGGTACAGTGCTGAACATGCGAGTAGCAAAATATAGAGACAAAGTGAACTTGGATCGCTATCTAAAAAAAGGCATCATGCTAGCAATCGTTTCTCTCTTAGCGACTGCCGCACTCTGTTTGATATCTTATCCAGTCGTTACATACACTATCGGACCAGCCTACCTGAGCGTCGTCCCTACCTTAAATATTCTCTTAATCTCTACTGCGTTCTTAACAGCTACTACACCGTTTGTTGCTTTGTTTTATGTTTTTGATTACCCGAGATATTTTGCAGTCTCTGGGATCATAACTGCACTTAGCTTACTTATCTCAGATATTGTCTTGGTACCTACCTACGGGTTAATCGGTGCAGGGTGGGCGAGGGTGATTACTAGGCTGGTAGTCGGTATCTATACGGTATATATTGCTTATTCCTTATACCAAAAGACTTATGGCAAAAAGTAACATCACTGTTCACATGATGGTCAAAAATGAAGACCAATGGGTTAGATATAGCCTACTCTCTATCCTACCTTACGTTGATACGGTATTAGTCACCGACACGGGCAGTGCAGATCACACAATCGATGCTATCAAGTCTATCAACTCTCCCAAAATCAAGTTAACTCTCACACATGCTACGACTTCGATGGACGTCACTCGTATCCGTGAGGATCAAATAAATAACACAAAAACGGATTGGTTCTGGGTAGTCGATGGTGACGAAGTATATCCTGAGGATACAGCCAGAGAGGTGGTGGAAGCGATTACTAGCGGTCGCTATGAGGGGGTCACTGTCCGCAGGTATGACCTACTAGGAGATATCTATCATCGTCAAAGGGAGAGCGTAGGGACATATAGTATGTGGGGAACTAGTGGTCATCTAGTTCTTAGAGCACTCAATCTAAGCAAACTTAATGGCTTACATTTGCGTGGTGATTATCCGAACGAAGGCTACTATGACAAAAAAGGAATCGCAATCATCGATCACGATCCTGGTCTGCACTATATCACTAAAAGCTACCTATATCATGCGATGTACTTGAAGAGGAGTAGTTTAGGTGGAAACCTAACCATGTTTAATCGCTCAAAAAACAAAATCGAACTAGGAATTCCATTGGAGTCTAATCTACCTACTGTATTTAACACTAAGCCTCTTCCATGGGAAAAAGATCCAAAAAAAAGTAGGTCTCTCACGTACCTTACACTTGCAGCTCTGATTACTCCTATCAAATATCTCAAACGAAAAATTACATGAAAATACTCTTTCTCAATTTGACTCAGGGGTTGGTAGACCGAGGTCTCGAGCGTGTAGTAGATCTCTATGCCCAAGCACTCTCAAAGAATAATCAGGTGACGGTAGTTCAAGCAGGACCGGTCAATCCAGACAAAAGTTATACAATTATTCGAAGTATGAGACTAGAGACTGCTCCTCAGGCAGCTCCCTATAATTTCTTCGAAAAACTCTTATTTAGGCTCGAATGCGATCCTTCTAGTGTCGCAGTCATCAACTTTACCAAAGCATCTATACAATCAATCAAATCAATCAACCCTGACGTAGTTATCGCTTGTAACGGTGCACCCCAAATAAAAATTCTCAAGCGAGAGTTGTCTACTCACAAAATCGCAGTATTTGGTCAAGCAGGGATGGGACATCACGATCTTAAGACTTTGATAGCTGCGCCCGATCTATTTATTGCATTGACCGATGCTCAAGCGAGTTGGTGCAGACGCTATATCAGGCCTACAACAAAGCTTGTGGTTATTCCAAACCCTGTAAACCATATCAAGTCAAAGAAAAAAATCGATCTAGGTGTAGCACATCCTATTGTCCTAACCGTAGGTGCCCTAACTCGCTACAAAAAAATAGTCAGTACTGCCGAATCGCTAAAAAATCTCGCAGTCTCTCATGTAATAATCGGCGATGGCGAGGATGGGGACAAACTCCAGGATATACTTTCGAGTAGAGTCTCTGACTTTCGATGGATAAAGCAGGTTGACCCTGATTTGATGCAGGAGTATTACCATTCGTGTGACGTGCTTTGCTTTACACCTGACCCGAGGGAGGCGTTTGGAAACGTCTACATCGAAGCTATGGCGGCAGGTCTACCAATAGTCGCTACCGATGACCCAGTCAGGAGAGAGATTATTGGTAGCTCAGGATATTATGTTAATCCACATCGTCCAGACGAGGTAGGCAGCGCGGTACTAAGAGCCATGAGTAATGGCCGCATTGACTATGGACCACAGCTATCGAGATGCAATATCAAAGTAGTTTCTAAGCTCTTAGAAAAAGAACTCTATGACCTCATCAAATAAAAAACCTATCGCTTCAGCTATCCTTGCTACTTACAATAGTGAGCAGACTATTGTCCTAGCTATCACCTCGCTCCTGACTCAGACAGTCGATATCGAGATTATAGTAGTAGACGATGGTAGTACAGATCAAACAAAAGACATTCTTAAAAACTTCCCTGGCGTCATTTACCTTTCCCAAAAACATCTGGGACCAGCTCATGCTCGTAACCTGGGGGCCAAAAAAGCTAGCAGTAGCATCCTCTTGTTTGTCGATGCTGACATGAGTTTTGATCCTAATTATGTCAAAGACTTGATTCAACCGATTATAAATTATCGCCGTGCCGCAGCGAAGCCTGAAATGCGAAGCGTGGGAACCTACACCATAAACGAAAGAGTCGCCAACTGGGACAATCCTCTGGCAAGGTGTTGGAATATCCAAGAAGGGTGGGCAGATCATCTTCGCTTCCCAGCGCTAGTAGATGCTGCATCCGGTACAGACTACCGCGCGATCCTAAAAAAAGAATTTGATCGGGTGGGTGGGTTTGATGATGTTGGCTATACCGATACTTGGAGTCTCTTTAACAAACTAAATGTCAGGCCACAAAAAACTCGTGCAACCTGCTATCACAAAAACCCTGATTCTTTCACAGCAATTTATAAGCAGGCTCGCTGGGCAGCCAAAAGACCTTATAAGTATGGGTTAATTGGTCCTTTATATGCACTCCTTCGGACCTCGCTCCCCCTCTCATTGATTATTGGTATTTTAAAAGCAATTAAACATCACAATTATTACTTTATCCCTTTCAAAATTGTCTACGATTTCGGTCGTTTTGTGGGTATCATCGAGATGCTAACTACTGGTAAACTGAGTAAATAGTATGGTTTATATCCTAGGGCTCGCACTTATTTTAAGACTGGTGTTAATCAACCAATCACTCTGGCTTGATGAGGCGATCCAGGCTCTCGCTCTAATGGGGCGCATGGGGCCACTCATGAGTTATGCACTCGCTGACTTTCAGCCACCGCTCTATCACTTGATAGGCTGGCTCTGGACTAGCGTAGCTGGCTACAGTGAGATCGCTCTGCGCGCGCCATCGTTACTGGCAGGCCTAGGGACAGTTTACTTTGTAACTCGTCTAGGTGACGAGTTCGGGGGCAAAAAGAGTATGTATATAGCAGGGTTGCTAGCTGCTACTAACCCGCTCCTAATCTACTATTCTCAAGAGGGGAGGACTTATGGCATCACGACTTTTTTTGTCACCGCCGCCATGTATTATTTCTACAAAAAACTCACCAACTCCAAGGACAATCGATTTACTATTTACTACGTGCTATTTACCATCGCTTTCCTCTGGACCTCATACCTTTCTTGGTTTCTCCATCTTGCACTATTAGTCTATTCTCTCCTGCTGAGACGCCGCGACCTCATAATCTCTCAGATTATTTCTGGCCTCACACTCCTATTCTGGCTGCCATCACTCATAAGCTCACTAGGTATAGGGCTCAGTACAGTGGCCAATAGTCCTGCGTGGGGGAATGTAGTGGGCGGGATTTCACTCAAAGCACTCGCACTCACCTGGGTCAAAGCAAACATTGGTCGGATCAGTATAACTAATGACTGGGTATATGGCCTAGCTGTAATCTCCTTGTTGGCACTACACCTGTATGTCATATCCAAGATTAAGCTTAAGACATACTTGTCAAACAAAAATTATCAAATTATTCTCGTTTGGCTCTCTGCTATCCCAATAGCCGCTACATTCTCACTAATCTTGCCGGTCTATAGCTATACCCGCATCATGTTTGTTGTACCTGGATATTTACTCTTACTAGCGCTAGCCCTCTCTGCAACTCGACTGCGCTATGCTTTATTCATTGTTTCACTCCAACTACTCGCGCTAGTCTACTTTTGGGTCAATCCAGAATTTCATCGAGAGGCTTGGCGGGATGTTGTTCTTGATCACGGCCTAGAAGTAGTATATGCCCTACCTAGTCGTGCACAAAATGCGCCGTTACTTTACTACGGCGTCCCTCGTTCCCAGATTATCGAACCAAAAACAATTGCAGAACTTAAGTCAAAGCGAATTATTTATATAAAATACGCCGAAGATGTTTTTGACTCATCAAAAGAAGGGGAGCACAATCTAATAGGGGCGGGCTATACGCTCAGTGACCAAAAAGTGTATCCTGGACTACAGCTAGATATATATGAAAATAACAATTGACGTTTCACAAATGGCTTATTCGGGTACCGGCGTAGGCAGGTATACTTTTGAACTAGTCAAAGCACTCTTGAGCCAGCCCAGTAAACATGAGTTTATCCTCTGGGCTGGGGTACGCAAACAACGCTTCTATTTTGAGGGTCTGCAAAAAACAGCACCCTGGAACAAAGCTACCTGGATATATTCACATCTCTCACCCAAACTAGCAGGTGTGCTCTTTAACTACTCTCCCTTGCACCTCGAATACCTAAGTGGTGAGACAGATCTAATCCATCTCTCTGACTGGACAGCCCCAGTTACTCGTGTCCCAACAGTGACTACTATCCACGATCTTGCTTACTCCAAGTATCCAGAGACAGTACATCCTCTGATTAGACACACTCAATCACTACGACTCTCGCGCATAGTTAAACATGGCAACCACATCATCGCTGATTCAATGAGTACAAAAAATGATCTCATAGAAAAATATCAACTCAACGATTCATTAATTGATGTAGTATATCCAGGTTTGAGTACAGAATATTGCCCTAGATCAGTAGAAGAAATAGAACGAGTGAAAAGTAAATATAATCTGCCTGCAAAATTTATCCTCTGCCTCGGTACTCAGGAACCTCGTAAAAACCTAGAGAGGCTAATTACGGCAACAACCAACCATTCTCTACCGCTAGTTATTGCAGGCAAGTACGGATGGGGCAAAAAAATCGAGAATCCTAGTCACGTAACTGTGCTTGGTTTTGTTGAGGAAACAGATCTACCTGCACTCTACAGTAGTGCTACAGTCTTTTGTTACCCATCACTCTACGAAGGGTTTGGATTCCCCGTCCTCGAAGCTATGGCTTGTGGTACACCCGTAGTAACTAGCAATATCAGCTCGCTGCCCGAGGTGACAGGTGAGGCTGCGGTCTTGGTTGATCCACTAAGTATTGAAGCTATTAAGTCTGGAATTGATCAATCGTTAGAGTCGAGTGAAAACATGATCAAAAAAGGTATTCGACAAGCCAAAAAGTTTAGTTGGGATAATACTGCTACCCAAGTTATGAGTATTTATGAGAAACTAGGCACACATGCGTAAAACTATCGGAATTGATGTAAACGAAGCGAATGTCAAAAATAGAGTGGGGACTGGGCAGTACACCTACCATATTCTAAAGAGACTAAAAAAACTCTCTCCAGAGACAGATTTTCATCTCTACCATCGTGATCCATTAATGGATGACATGGAAGCAGAGGGTCCTAACTGGCGCTATCACCAAGTAGGCCCAGCACGGGCATGGCTGAGGATAGGACTCCCGCTTAATCTACTTCTCACCCGCGCCCACTATCACTCATTCTGGTCGCCCGCCCACAATGCTCCTTACTATGTTGGTAGCCCTTCAGTAGTCACAATCCATGACCTAGCCTATGAGTACTTCCCTGATTTGTTTCTAAAGAGCGATCTATACAAACTAAAGAACTGGAGTCGTGCAGCAGTAAAGGCAGCGGCTCGTGTGATAGCCGTTTCCCAGGCTACCAAAGACGATCTGGTCAAGCTCTATGGTACAGATCCTGACAAAATTACTGTCATTCACAATGGCTACGACTCAGATATTTTTAATACTAAAACAAAAATAAGATCAGACATAATTGATAACTTTCAACTTTCAACTTTCAACTACATACTATTCCTCGGTACCATCCAGCCTCGCAAAAATGCCATAAAACTTGTTCAGGCCTTCCGGCTCCTGAGAGAAAAGGGGTACAAAGGCAAGTTGGTCTTGGCCGGCAAGATTGGCTGGATGTCCGAAGAGTCACTGGAGGTTATCAAAAACTCGCAAGATGCCAAAGATATAGTCATGACTGGTTATGTGAGCGACGAGACGCGCCTCGCGCTCTATCGCTGGGCCGACGTCTATGTCTTGCCATCACTGTATGAGGGTTTTGGCGTGCCAGCAATCGAAGCGATGGGGTGCGGCGCACCTGTTGCTGTCGCTAATAATAGTAGTCTGCCCGAGGTAGTGGGGAGCGCTGGAATCTTGTTTGACGAGCGTGATCCTGCGAGCATTGCCCAGGCTATTCTAGAACTCAAAAAAGATCGCGTGGGATGGTCCAAAAAATCTCTCGAGAGAGCCAAACAGTTCTCTTGGGACAAATGTGCAAAAGAAACTCTTAAAGTACTAGCAGGAGAATTATGATCAGCTGTACGTTCGAAAATGGTAACATTGCCAGTCCTGGTATCAGGCATGTCACTACCTCTAACATTATTTTGAATGATAAGAATCAGGTAATAATGTGTTTGCGAGGTTCTAAAAATGGCGTACCAATACTAGAAAGCGGAAAATGGGGTCTACTCGGTGGATTTGTAGATCGTGACGAAACTATATTGGAGTCTGTCAGACGTGAAGTAATGGAAGAATCCGGCTGGACAATAGATGAAGTATCATTATTCTGCATAAACGATAATCCTCTTCGCCCCAAAGAAGATCGTCAAAATATAGATTTTGTCTACTTGGCAAAAGTAGTTAGCCAAGTACAAGTCATTGACGAAGAAGTGAGAGAGCTGCGTTGGTTTGATCTGGATAATCTCCCTCCAGACGATGAAATCGCCTTTGACCATGCTCTGACACTCAAACTGTACAAAAAACATTTCCTAAACCCCCTCAATCTACCCATCTTTGGGTACGGTGCGGTAGAATAAGATTATGAACTTTCCCCTCAAAGACAAACACGGCAAAAGTTATACCTGGAGCGAAGCCTTTTTTGGTAAAGCAATCCCTCGACTAGAGTCATACCTCCTCGACTTTACTCTCATGTGCTTAGATGTAACTACCCTTACCCCCAGCCACTCTCTCCGTAACTTTATATGGCGTAGTGTCGGCATCAAAATAGGTAAGAGCTCAACTCTCCATACTGGAGTAAGAGTGTACGATCCGCGCAATATCCAGGTAGGAGAAGGGACCATAATCGGTCGAGGTGTTTTTATTGATGGGCGAGATAAGGTCTCAATTGGCAGTCATACTAGTATCGCCAGTGAGGCGATGATCTACAGCAGTGAACATGATCTATCGGCTGCCGACTTTCGTGCCGTGAGTGAACCAGTCAAAATCGGTGATTACGTCTTTATCGGTCCACGCTCCATTATCCTCCCAGGTGTAACTATCGGTGATCGAGCCGTGGTCGGGGCAGGCGCTGTAGTTACCAAAGATGTAGGTGACGGCGAAATAGTGGGCGGCGTTCCAGCCAAAGTAATAGGGGAGCGTAAGCTAAAAGCTGCCAATTACCGCTTAGGCCGTTTCAAACTCTTCCAATGAACAAACTAGTATCAGTTATTATTGTCTCCTACAACACCGCTAGTCTTACTCTAAAATGCGTAAAAAAAGTAATAGAGAGTAAGGGTCTAGCCAAAACCCAACTAGAAATTATAGTCGTAGATAATAATAGCTCTGACAACACAGCCCAACTCCTGAGTAGTTCTTATCCAGATATCAAAGTGATTAGTAGTAAGAAGAATCTCGGTTTTGGCGGAGGCAACAATCTAGGGGTCTCAAATGCAAAAGGGGACTATATACTCCTCTTAAACACTGACGCTTTCTTAGAGCCTGATTCACTCTCCAGGTTACTCGATTTTTTACAAAATAATCAAAATTTGCTCGCAGTAGCCCCAATGCTCGCATATCAGGACGGCAACCTCCAGCAGTCACTCGGCTATTTTCCGACACCCTTGAGGGTGGTCGGGTGGATGTGGGGACTAGATAAACTCCCACTCATAAAGACTTTATTTCCAACCCCATACCATTTTTATGACGTATCCAAATATAAGAGTGATCTCTCTCCAGAGTGGCTCATGGGTGCCTGTGTACTCTTACGCAAATCCGCTTATCAGAGTGTTTCTGGGTTTGACGAGACTATCTTTATGTACGGCGAAGAAGTAGAACTCTTTTATCGCTTAAAAAAGAAATATCCTAATCAAATGCTACGACTACTACCCTCGGTAGTTGTCACACACCTCGGCTCGTATAGCTCGGACGCAGCCAATACTTCCCGCCTACTTTCAGAGCTAGACGGCATCATTACTTTTTACAATCTCCACTCCCCCAAGCTTACCTGGGCAATCAAAATAGTTATTAGTATTGGGGTAATCCTACGCATAATCCTCTTTAGTCTCATCCCATCTCGCCGTAGTAGTGCTAGACAATACCTCTCTTACCTTGGACAAGCCAAGCAGGGCCGGGTACAATAAACCGTATGCGGCGCATCTTAGCCTGGTTAGACAATAATCTCCTCACTGTCCTCACTGGATTTTTGATAGTATTTATTCCTCTGTATCCCAAGATCCCGATGGCCGAGCTCATCCAAGGCTACATCGTACGTATGCGCCTCGAAGATCTGGTTGTAATGGCAACTAGTCTGCTCTGGCTGGTGCAGCTCCTTAGGCGACGGGTAAGTCTGCCAAAAAATTATCTCACTGTCACGATCCTCGCATATCTTGGTTTTGCTCTTCTTTCTGTTCTCTCATCACTCTTTATTACTGAGTCTACTCCCCTGGAGAAGGCTCATGTACTCAAGCTGATCCTGCATTACTTCCGCCGTATCGAATACTTTGCCCTCTTCTTTATAACCTACAGTGCTATTAGATCTAAAAAAGATCTCTCACTCTTCTTAAAAGTCGCTCTTATAACAACAATCGGCATAGTCCTCTATGGTATAGGTCAAAAGTACTTTTACTTCCCTGCATTCTCGACGATGAATCGTGAGTTTAGCAAAGGTGTGAGGCTCTATCTGCAGCCCAACACTCGTCTCTTTAGTACTTTTGGTGGTCACTATGATCTTGCGGGTTACTTAACTATCGCCCTAAGCTTTGTCTTGCCAGCTGCGTACTTAGCCAAAAAGAAGCTCGCCAAAATTGGGCTATATACCCTCAGTGTCATTGCGTATTGGTGCTTAGTCTTAACAACCTCACGTACTTCATTCATTGGCTATCTAGTTGCCACCACTATTATTTGTTACCTCTTAGTCAAATATCGTGGCTGGTGGTGGAGCATTAGGCACTACGTCCTCACTATGTTTATGAGTCTCCTTATCATGTTTAGCTTTAGCACGCTCCTTGAGCGGTTTACCCAGGTTATTCCTGATCAAAAAACCCGCGATACTATCCTCACTCTCCAAAAAATAATCAATCAACCATTTGTGAGTGAGCCACAGGGCAAGGACACAGTTGCAGAATTGCCTAGTCTCCTCGCGTTTATTTTTAACAACAAACAACTCAAAACCATCGATCTAACCGACGCCGAAAAAACGCAGCTTGATATCGTCGCCTCAAGCTCCGATATGCCACCGAGTCCAGTCAAGCCTACTCCTACACCTCGTTCTGATCTCCCGACCGACGTGAGTGAGGAATCTGAGTCGATTAGAGTCCAGACTGCCGAAGATGAAGGGCGGGAATATACCGGACCACAGTACAGCGCCAACGCTCTCAAATACGGCCTATCCATGGGTATCAGGTTAGATGTTCTCTGGCCTAATGCTATTCGAGGTTTTATGACCAACCCGATCCTGGGTACAGGCTACGCAACATTAGTTAAAAGTAACGTCGGTGAGTTTACCTATGCCGAAAGTACAGATAACGACTATCTGCGAATGCTCGGAGAGACTGGGCTACTAGGTACGATCGCCTTCCTGGCTACCATCTACCTAGTCATCAGATATAGCTACCTCATCCTCAAATCTAGTAATGACAAAGTAGATCTCCTCGCACTCGGGGCAATCGGAGCTACAGTCGCACTACTCGTGACTGCTACCTACATCGACATTTTTGAGAGCAGCAAAGTCGCCTATACCTACTGGATGTTGGCCGGTATGGTCGCATATCGCTTTGACAACTTGGCCAAACTTAAGGAGAAAAAATAAGTGAAAAAACTAAACTCTATTTTGATCTTTTTGATCATAATACTCGGTGCTACCCTCAGATTGTATCGTCTCGATGCCCCCTTAGCCGACTGGCACAGTTGGCGCCAGACTGATACGGCGAGCGTCGCCAGGGAATATGTTAAAAAGGGGATCGACCTACTCCATCCGACCTATCATGATCTTAGTAGTATCCCGTCAGGTCTCGACAATCCCGAGGGTCATCGTTTTGTTGAGTTCCCGATCATTAGCGCGCTACATGCCACACTCGCCAAAAACTATCCTGCACTCAGTCTAGTGGAGTGGGGTAGATTTCTCTCAGTGATAGCTTCGTCCATCTCGATCGGCCTAATTTATCTCATCATGAAGCATGTTAGTGGCAGCCTCGCGGCAACAGTTGCAGCTTTTGTCTATGCGACACTCCCTTATAACATTTTTTATGGTCGTGTCATCCTCCCAGAGCCACATCTAGTCCTCTTTATGCTCGCTGCGCTCTACTCATTTATCCGTTATTACGAGACTGGTCGGGTGCTCCCATTATTACTCTATACGGCAGCCACAACCTTAGCCGTGCTCATGAAGCCAACCGCGCTAGTGGTAGCAATACCGATCGCGCTTTACTCTCTATTTGGGACCAAAGTTAACTTGAAGAGGTTGGGTATTGTTGCGTTAGTTAGTGCTCTCTCAGTTTTGCCATATGCATGGTGGCGCAGCTACGTGGCTAGCTATCCAGCAGGAATTCCTGCTAACGCGTGGCTCTTTAATGGTAATGGGATTAGGTTCAAAGGAGCCTGGCTCAGATGGCTCTTTGGCGATCGTATTGGCCGTCTCATCCTCGGATACTGGGGCATGATCCCACTGGCGTTTGGCCTTATCGGTCTCGGTAGGAAAAAATCTGAGACTACAATAGTCGGTGGCCTAGCACTGGGTAGCCTGTTATACATGACAGTTATCGCAACCGGCAACGTTCAACACGATTACTATCAGATCCAGATCATCCCGAGCTTAGCTATGATAATGGGTGTCGGTGTTAGCTACGTCTATTCACTAAGAAAAACTTTACTATCAAAGATAACCTTAACCGCTTTACTTGTCCCTTGCTACTTAATCGCTCTAGCTCTTGGTTGGTACGAAGTCAGAGGTTACTTTAATATTAATAACCCAGCCATTGTGGCAGCGGGTGAGCGGATCGACAAAATAACTCAGCCAGATGACAAAGTCATAGCGCCATACATGGGTGATACCGCCTTCCTTTTTCAGACTAATAGGACTGGCTGGCCGATCGGTGGGGATATAGATCTCAAAATAAAATCAGGTGCTAGCTACTATGTCACGACCACTCGTGATGCCGAATATCAGGAGTTAATAAAGAAGTATACTTTAGTCGAAGAAACCGATCAGTACAGCATAATTAAGCTATGAAAATCCTCATGTTAACCCCTTATCTCCCGTACCCGCTGGTCTCGGGGGGTCAGATTAGGACTTACAACCTCCTCAAAGCCTTAAGCACCAAACACGAGATCACACTCTTTGCCTTGATCAAAGAAGATTCAGAAAGGGAACATCTCGCAGAGCTCAAAAAATACTGTAGCAAAATAATCTTATTCAAAAGAACTCGTCATCCTTTCGTATTGCGCAATATCCTCCTCGCTGGCTTTACGGCTTACCCATTTGTGGTGACCCGCAATCTGCCGCTAGGTATGGCTACGGCAATTGAGAAAGAACTCTCAACCACTGCTTATGACCTAATCCATGCCGAGACTTTTTACATGATGCCGAACATTCCCGATACCAAGATTCCTATCATCCTTGCTGAGCAAACAATTGAGTACCTGGGTTACCAGGACTACATGAAAAAAGCTCATCCACTCCTTAGGCCAATCCTCGCGATAGATGTCGCCAAGATCAAGTATTGGGAGCGACATTACTGGAAAAAGGCCGACAAATTAATCACCATGTCCGAGGAAGATAAGCAGTTTATTGAAAAAGAGTTGGGGACCAAGACTAATACTAGTGTCGTCGCCAATGGGGTAGACCTCGCCTATTTTTCTGCCCTCAAAAAGCAACTCCCCAAAGATCCCACAGTCCTCTTTGTCGGGACCTTTAAATGGCTGCCCAATAAAGAGGCGGTCGAAGAAATAGTGACCAAGATCTGGCCTCTTATCAAAAACAAGTTGCCGACCGCCAAGCTCAAGATTGTTGGATTTTCACCTACGCCTCACATCCAGTCTTATGCAACTGATCCTTCAATCGAAGTACTAGGCGCCATCAAAGATATCCGCGAAGCTTTTGCGACCAGTCACATGCTCCTAGCACCAATCAGGAGCGGCAAGGGGACTAGGTATAAAGTGCTCGAAGCCATGATCACTGGCACACCAGTAGTTGCCACGAGCTTGGCTGCCGAGGGGATAGAGCTCACGGATGGTCAAAATGTCTTGATCGCAGATACTGTCGATGATTTGGCAGCGAGTACTGTCAAGCTGCTCAAAGATAAAGCTCTCCAGACCCGTCTTGGTGAGGCAGGTCGGAGTGTCGTCAAACGCTCCTATAGTTGGGATGGTATTGCCAAACAGCTAGACGCAGTCTATCAAGAGTTCAAAATCTCAAAGAATAAAAAAGGGTAATCCTAAATGAAGCAAAAGCCTGATTTATCCATTATCATTGTCTCGCACAATAGTCACGATTTTTTGCGTCAAGCGCTCCTTTCGCTCGCTACTCAAACAGATATCACTTACGAAACAATAGTTGTCGATAACCTAAGTACAGACAGCACCCTAACACTCTTAAAGAACGAGTTCGGAGGGGTTAAGGTAATTAAGCGTGATACCTCTATCGGCTTTGCCGCTGCCAACAATGTAGGGATCAAAGCAGCTACTGCCGATACACTACTTTTTATGAATCCCGATATAAGCTTTAATAATAGTACTGATCTCGCTGACTGCTACAGACGCCTAACTGGCGACAACAAGATTGCTTGCCTAGGTCCTAGAGTCACTCTATCGCTAACTGGAGAGATCGACGCTACCTCGCACCGCGGCTTCCCGACTCCTTTTGCGAGCTTTTGTCACTTCTTCGGCCTTTCTAGCTTATTGCCGAGTGTAGCTATATTTAATCAATACACCAAAAAATATCTCGGTTACGACCACGAGCATGAGATCGATGCGATCGGCGGCATGTTTATGATGATTAAGCGTGTGGCGGGGGAGAGCGTGGGCTGGTGGGACGAGACTTTTGATTTTTATGGTGAGGACCTAGATCTCTGTTATCGGCTTTGGCAAAAAAACCTGAGAGTCCTCTATTACCCCTCTGTCACTATCAAGCATTTTAAAGGGGTAACTACGGGCATGAGCAAAGCGAGTAGAGAAGTTACTACTGCCACAGCCGAAAAAACACGCCAGGTCCGCCGCTGGTCCATCCAAGCAATGGAGATTTTTTACCGTAAGCATTATCAAAAAAAGTATCCATTTATAGTTAATCAACTAGTATATTTGGGTATCAAAATTTTATATTTAATTAGAGTTGGACTCACGTAACAAATATGAGAATCGCAATTGACGCACGGTTTTATGGGACAGAACACACAGGGCTCGGTCGCTATACCACTAACGTTCTTAGTTACCTCCCTAGCCACCTCAAAGATCATCAATTATTTGTCCTCTTGAGGCGCAAATACTTTGAGACTTTAACACTGCCCGCCAACTGCACCAAAGTCCTATTTGACGTCCCTCACTATACTTTTTCTGAACAGCTCTTATACCCTCTTAAACTAGCGTCACTAAAAGTAGACCTCTTATACACTCTCCACTTTAATACTCCTATTTTGACAAAAATCCCAACAATAGTGACAGTGCACGACCTCATTAAGTCCTACTTTACGGGTCGTGAGACTACTACCCGAGCTCCTTGGCTATACCGCCTCAAGCGAGCTGGCTACAATCTAGATGTGAGACATAGCCTACTAAATGCAGGTGCAGTAATAGTCCCAACAAATACAGTCAAAAACCAGATCCTAGCCAGCTACCCTCAAGTCAAACCGGAGCATATCCACCCCATCCCCGAAGCTCCTGATCTCAAATTTATGCACAAAAATAAAGGAACTAGCGCCTCCCAATTATCTTTTGATCTTCCCGACAAATATCTTTTGTTTGTCGGTAATGCATACCCTCACAAAAATCTCCCAGTACTATTAGAGGCGCTCAAATTACATAAGGATCCATCACTCCATCTCGTGATAGTTAGCAAACTCTCTCTTTTCCTCTCGCGTGTCCTAGCACCATACGAACCTAAAAATATCCATGTCTTGTGCGAGCTAAACGATAGTGAGTTGTACACGGTTTATCAAAATGCTTCTGTGCTCGTCACCCCATCACTCATGGAGGGGTACGGCCTTGTCGGGTTAGAGGCGATGATGCTCGGTGTGCCCGTGATCGCGAGCAACATCCCAGTCTATCGCGAGGTTTATGGCGACCGTGTTACATATTTTGAGGCAAGTAGCTCTGATCAATTAGTTAAGGCAGTCAAATCGGTACTAGCAAACGCTCGTCCAAAACCACTCAAGTTTACTCGCACCTGGGATAATGTCTCACAATCTATCGCGGAGGTGATTAATGCGAGTTGCGCTCGTCTACGATCGACTAAATAAAACGGGTGGTGCCGAGCGTGTGCTAGTAGTTTTTAGTGAACTATTTCCGGATGCCGATTGGTACACCAGTGTCTGGGACCCGAGTAGCGCTCCGTTTAGCAAGAGCTGGAAAGTGACATCGAGCTTTGTAAGTAAAATCCCATTTTTAAGACGTCGCCACGAGATCTTGCCACTACTCATGCCGTTTATTTTTGAATCCTTTGACTTTACTCCATACGACCTCGTAATCAGTATTGGTAGTGCCGAGTCTAAGGGGATTATTACTAGACCCGAGACACTGCACATCAACTATTGCCTTACTCCCACCCGCTACCTTTACTCTCATAGTAAGGAATACTTAAACAACAAACTCTACCAGTTACTCTCTAAGCCGCTGCGGGCTTGGGACCAGGTAGCTTCCACCCGACCAGATACAATGATAGCAATTAGTACTCAAGTGAAAAAAAGAATTAAACAGTATTACAATCGGGATAGTGAGATCATCTTCCCACCAGTCGATACCTCCAAATTCACAAAAATTGCTAGTAATCATGATCTACCTGGTTTACTTGATGTATATGGTTTACATGGTATACATGGCATACCTACTTCTTATTTTCTCGTCGTCTCCCGCCTCGTCTCTTACAAAAAAATTGATGCTCTAGTCAAAGCCTTTAACAAACTTCCAAACAAGAATCTCGTCATCGCTGGGATCGGGAGTGAGATGACCAGGCTCAAGAAATTGGCAGGTAAAAACATCACCTTTTTGGGTAGCGTATCTGACTCTGACTTACCCAGTCTCTATCATCATGCCTCAGCATATCTGCAGGCTAACGAAGAAGATTTTGGGATCAGCATGGTCGAAGCGCAGGCTGCTGGGTTACCTGTCATCGCCTACGGTAGCGGGGGAGCATCCGACATTGTCAAAGATGACAAGACTGGTATACTTCTCAGAGTCAACTCTATAGAGAGTTTCGTTCAAGCGATTGACAATTTTGACTCTAAGCGTTTTGATAGGGAGGCCTGCCGAAAGAATGCAAAACGCTTTGATACCGCAGAATGGACTCAAAAAATAATGGAAAGGATAGATAGTTATGTCGACACTCACTAATATGCGCATAGTCATCTTTGCCGGAGGAGTAGGTACTCGGATGTGGCCTCTCTCACGCAAATCTACCCCAAAGCAGTTCGAGAAAATTGTGGGCGACAAATCTACTCTCCAGCTCGCTGTCGAGCGCGTGAGACCAGAAGTAGATTACTCAAATATTTATATATCAACCGGTATCCAGTATGTAGATACGGTGCGAGAACAGCTGCCAGAGCTACCTCCAGAAAATGTAATTGGTGAACCAGAGATGCGCGATGTCGGCCCTGCGGTTGGATATCTAATGTCGATCCTAGCCAAAAAAGATCCCTGGGGACCGGTTGCCATCCTCTGGAGTGATCACCTGGTAGAGCATGTCGACCGCTTCAAATCAGCGATCGCTGCTGGATCAGAATATATTAATCAAAACAAAGAAAACTTTGTTTTTATCGGCCAACACGCTCGCTTTGCTAACCAAAATCTCGGTTGGATAGAGCATGGGGACAAAATTGCTGAGATCAACGGTATAGAGCTCCACAAATTTGTCTCATGGCATTATCGTCCAGATCAAGAGACCGCCGAGAGATATTATAAGAGCGACAATTATTCCTGGAACCCAGGGTACTTTATCCTCGCTCCTCAATTTGTCTTAGATCAATACAAAAAACACGCAACTGTAATGTATGAAGGGTTGCTCAAACTAAAGGATAGTTATGGCTCACCTGAGCACGCAGCAATTCTAAAAGAAATCTATCCTAGACTCGAAAAGATTTCATTTGATGATGCGGTAGTCACCAAAACAGAGCCAGAAAAAGCTGTCGTTCTAACCATCGACTTAGGATGGAGCGATATAGGTACCTGGGAAGCACTCAAAGAAGCACTCCAAAAAACACCGACAGAAAATTTGATCAAGGGGAACGTGGCAACTTATGAGACAACCAATACCGTAGTCTACAATTTTACCAATCAACTAGTCTCAACCATCGGTTTAGATGGTATGGTGGTAGTAGCTACCTCAGACGTAATCATGGTAGCACCACAATCCAGGATTCCTATGATCAAAAAACTCTTAGAGACATTTGCGGGAACTCCTAACGAAAAATATGCCTAATAATTCATACGAGTTAGTCAAGCGCACCCTCGATGTAACGGTAGCGCTCGTCCTCATCCTAGTTTTTCTGCCTTTTTGGCTCATTGTGCCAACCCTAATCGTCCTAACTAGTCCAGGTCCCATTATCTATAGACACAAACGAGTGGGGAGGGGTGGCAAACAGTTCTTTATGTACAAGTTCCGCTCCATGGTGACCGATGCCGACTTTATTCTGCATCACAAAAACAAAGAGTTACTAAAAAAATTCAAAGCAGGGGACTGGAAACTAGAGGCCAAGGACGATCCACGTATCACCCCACTCGGCCGAATTCTGCGTGCCCTAACCATCGATGAATTTCCTCAGATTTACAATGTCCTGACAGGGGACATGAGTATGGTCGGACCTCGTGCATATTTAGAGCGAGAGTTAACCGAGCAAGTCAAAAAATATCCAAAAGCCAAAGACTACATCCCAACCGTACTTTCGGTCAAACCAGGGATCACCGGGTTATGGCAGGTCTCGGGGAGAAATGAGGTTACGTTTGACAAACGTGCCGAACTTGACGCACAATACGTTAAAAGGATGAGTTTATGGACGGATCTATCAATACTCTTAAAGACGCCCCAAGCAATGATCTCGAAGTGGTAAAAACAGAGCCTGTGACGACTGAGTCTCAATTTGATAAATTTAAAACAGAAGCGGTCGGCAGCCTCGTCGAACCCAAAAAATCAAACAAGAAACCTCTCTATAAGCGTCCCTGGTTCATAATCTTAATAACTCTTATCTTAGCGCTTACTTCTCTATTCGGCTATCTCGGATATGTCGCATTTAATACCTATTCAAAAGTAGGTGCAGTCGAATCACATGGTCGTAGTGCCGCTGCAGCTTTTCAGGCGCGCGATCTAAAGACTGCAAAAGTCGAAATCGAGAATACTAAAAATGCTCTCGCTGAGGCTAATCAGAGCTATCAAGCGGTCAGACCTTTTATGGGAATCCCCCTATTAGGTGCCTATCTCAAAGACGGAGACAGAGTCTTTACTGCAGGTACACTGGGAGTAGAGGTGGCCGAGCTAGTCGTTCGTGCTATCGAGCCCTACGCCGAGCTCATGGGCTTTACTGGCGCTATTTCGTCGGACCCAGCGATCGCAACTGCCGAAGATCGTATCATCTTTGTCGCCGAAACAGTCGAAAAATTAGCTCCTGAAATGGATAACATTAGTGCCAAGCTAAAACAGGTAGATGATGCTATCTCACAGATCGACGAGAATCGCTATCCCAAAACAATCAATGGGATGAATGTGAGAGAAAAAATAACTCAAGCTAAGGCTACAGTCTCTGGACTCGCTGGCTCACTGAGCAATTTTCAACCCATTATCAAACTCCTCCCAGATCTCCTAGGTAATCCCGATCCACGCAAATATCTCCTCCTCTTCCAAAACGATGCAGAGCTCAGAGCGACAGGTGGCTTCTTGACTGCCTATGCCACACTCACGATTACCAAAGGCAAGATTGAGCCAGGTATATCCGAAGATATCTATACTCTCGACAACGGTTTTAAAAAGAAAGTCCCAGCCCCAGATCCAATCAAAAAATATCTCCCCTTGGTTTACAACTGGAACTTGAGAGACATGAATCTCTCTCCAGATTTCAAAGTGAGCATGGACACCTTTACTACCTACATGCGCGAGAGCTCAGTAGCCCCCGAATACGATGCTATTATCGCTATCGATACCGAGGTCCCAGTACGTATTCTCAAAGTCTTAGGTCCTATCGGAGTATCTGGTTACGGGGGCAAATTTAGCGCCGAAAATGATCCTCGCTGCGACTGTCCACAGGTAATTTACGAACTCGAGAATATTATCACCAAGCCTACCTACGAAATTAGAGAGGGTAGAAAGAGTATCCTAGGGCCGCTGATGAACAGTATGCTCGCCAACATGATGGGTAGCCCTAAGGCCAAATGGGCTGAGTTCTTTAACATCTTTACCGAGAGTATCGAGCAAAAGCATCTCCTTATGTACTTTAAGGATGAAAACAAACAGCTAGCAGCCGAGGCTCTAGGTGCTGCAGGTAGGCTGACTTCATATACCGAAGGGGATTACCTCCATATCAACGATAGCAACTTTGCAGGCGCCAAGAGCAACCTCTTTGTCGAATCCGAGGTCACGCAGGAGATCACGCTAAATCAAGACGGTAGTGCGACCAAAAAATTGACTCTAACCTACAAAAATCCTCGCAAAGGTGACAACTGTAACCTCGAAGCAGGTCAACTCTGTCTAAATGGACTACTCAGGAGCTGGACTAGACTCTATGTTCCCAAAGGCAGTGTCCTCAAGGGTGGCCGTGGTTTTGAAGCCGATATGGCGACGAGCGAGGATCTAGGATATACAGTATTAGAGGGCTTCTTTACCCTAGCTCCACAATCAGTTAAGAAACTAGAAGTCGAATATACAATTCCCCCAGGCACCATCAAAGGGGATGATTACAAGATGTTAATCCAAAACCAGCCAGGTACTGACCCAGTCAAACACACTATCACTGTGAGTGGCGCCAAAGCCAAGGTGGTGACAGTCGACTCAGACCAAGAAATCACTATAACCAGATAAATTCTGACGATCTGATTATCCGAAAGTCCGACTATCCGAGTTTTCTGGTTGTCCGAAAAAATGAAGTATCTCAAATATCACGCCATTATCATTAATCGTCGCAATATTAAAGACTCAGATCGTTTTTTGACTCTTTATACCCTAGAGTCAGGTAAGATCGACGTCTATGCCCGCAGTGTGCGGAGTCTCAAGTCTAAGCGCCTAGCGAGCTTAGATCTTTTTACTCACATCGCTTGCGAAATATACGAGAAAAACGACCGCAAGACCCTCACTCAGGTCGAGCTCCTCCACACGCATCAAGATAGTAAGACTAATCTCGCTAACATTTCTCGCCTTTTTCAGATCGGCGAACTAATCGACAAATTAACGCCTGAAGGGGATCCTCATCCAGAGGTCTACAACCTTCTTTTAACTGCTCTAACTCACCTCTCCCGTTTTGAGACACCAGACTATATGACTAGGTTTAAAAAGAGACTCCTCACAGAGCTCGGCTTTGACCCAGATCCTGCCGATCTCGACGCATACATCGAGAGCTTGCTAACCCACCCCCTCAGGACT
The DNA here is from genome assembly GCA_031972135.1 of Candidatus Woesebacteria bacterium. Taxonomy (GTDB): domain Bacteria; phylum Patescibacteriota; class Microgenomatia; order UBA1400; family UBA12108; genus GWF. Next base: position 1,520 of record DALYFH010000007.1, on the reverse strand, counting down.
AGACAAATCCTATAGTATCGTGTATCTTGCGCTAATGAGTAATCGGACAGAGGTAATCACATTAGATATAGCTCGGACGATTGGGGTCAAACCCCCAGTTGGTTACCATGACCAGTACAATCTCTACATGGACGGAAAACATAAAGTCGTGCTTGAAGGTCCGTACGAGGTTGCGGTCTATTTATCTATGAGTGCTGGTTTGCCTGCACCTTTTAGTAGAAAAACTGGAAGTAAGGAATCCGAACTAGTACTACATTTTGCAACGCCAGTCGATGCAGAAAACTTTGTGGTTGCTATGCGAATCAATATTGCTGGTAAGAGTGCTAATAATACTGAGTAGGGTATTTCTGTGTGCTAAACTATTCACATGAGTGTATCTTTAAATGACATTGTTAGTCTCGCCAAAAGGCGCGGCTTCTTTTACCCTGGTTCCGATATCTATGGTGGCCTGGCTAACACCTGGGACTATGGCCCCTTAGGTGCTGAGCTCAAAAAGAAGATCAAAGATCTCTGGTGGGAAACATTTATCACCCGCCGCTCCGATATGGTTGGTCTCGACTCAGCTGTTATTAGTAGTAGTAAAGTCTGGGAAGCGTCTGGTCACGTAGCTAGCTTTGCTGACGCCATGGTCGACTGTAAGACCTGCCACAGCCGAACCAGAGCCGATCATCTGATCGAAGGTCATTTTGAAAAGAAGGGTAGCGAGATCAAAGTCGAGGGTAAGAGTATGGTAGAGCTCTCTCAGCTAATCAAAGACAACAAGATCAAATGTCCTACCTGTGGTGGACTAGAACTAACCGATGCCCGTAGCTTTAACCTACTTTTCCCTGTTCATCTAGGAATATTGGCGGAGACCGCCGACCTAGCCTATCTACGGGGCGAAACAGCCCAGGGGATCTTTACTAACTTCAAAAACATTACAGACAGTACTCGTGTCAGACTACCTTTTGGCGTCGGCCAAATGGGTAAGAGTTTTCGTAACGAGATCACCAAGGGTCAGGCAATCTTCCGCACCGTCGAGTTTGAGCAAGGTGAGATCGAATATTTCTTTAACCCAGAGAGTACTAACTGGGAAGAACTGTTTGAGACTTGGCTAACAGCCATGAAGAATTTTGTCACAGATACTCTCGGGATAAACAGCGAGAACTTAAGGACTAGGGAGCACGATGATAAAGAACGTAGTTTCTACAGCAAGCGAACAGTCGACCTAGAATACAACTACCCCTTTGGCTTTAAAGAGCTCTGGGGACTAGCCTACCGTACCGATTACGATCTTAATCAGCACATCAAATTTAGCGGCAAAGATTTAAACTACCTAGATCCAGCTACAAACACCAAGCTAGTACCTCACGTCATCGAGCCAGCAGTCGGTATAGATCGCATAGTTCTCATGGTGCTCTGTGACGCTTACTGGAACGATACGACTAACAATCGGGTAGTCCTCAAACTCTCACCTAAGCTCGCCCCTTACACAGTCGCAGTCTTTCCCCTAGTTAAGAACAACGAGACGGTAGTTGAGA